>JAFGJN010000112.1 GCA_016929055.1 Candidatus Zhuqueibacterota bacterium | reverse complement strand
TGCCGCCCCCTGCAGGGGCTGGATTGGGGGGAGAGTTTAGATGGGTGAGTGTTTATCGCTCGTATCCCAGGGCTCTCAACGCTTTATCGACTGAATTAGGCTTTCAACTTTTAACTATTCTTACCCACACCGCACACCCCGCCCCATAATATCCAGCGGAACGCGACCCCGCAGGCCGCTGCTCTTGCGGCCGAGGAGGCGCGTGAAGCCGCCTGAGGATCCCCCCGTACCAATCTCTTTCCACAAACCGGCCTATTCTGTTCTCCGGTTTGTTCTGCGTAACTCCCTTTTAATAGCCATTGCGGTTGAGATTGGTGCGGGAGTAGCCGAAGGCGAAGGGGAAAAAGTTGCAAGAGCCATGTGCGAAAGTTAAAAATACATCTACCCAACACCTCTGTCGAGAATCGTTTTGGCGGCAGAACCGGGAACACGAAACCATCACGAGCTGCGGACTCGGCGATCGCGCTCCGCTCGATTAGGCTTTTGCTTTCAACTCTTCAACTCTTCAACTCTTCAACTTTTCAACTTTTCAACTTCTCAACTCTTCAACTCTTAAACTCTTCAACTTTTCTTCTTTCAACTCTTCAACTTTCTCATTTCCAACTTTATTTTCCTCCTTTTTTCTTGCATCCCTGAGCAGAACTCGCTATGTTACTGCATTGTATTTGGACGCATCGATTTCAACAGGACGCTCGTCTTAAACCGCGAGCGTTGGCCGCTGTCATTCATTTCAACAGGAGGGATGTCGTGAACAGACGTCTCTTGGCCTTTGGCATGGCTTTGTTCATCGCCTGCGCCGGCCAGTCGCCTACCATCAGCTATCCGGAAAAATTTCAGGGTCTCACCCAACTGACCCTCGCCTCTCTGACCAAAAACGTCAGCTTTACCGAGACGGTCAAGAAACGCGCTTTTCTGCTCTTTAGCAGCGAAGCTCAGGTGGCGGTGACCTCCAACGTCACTTTTGATTTTTATCTCGATTTTCAGGAGGACGGGTATCGCATCGAGATGCGCGATGACGACAAAACGATGCACTTTTATGCTCCCGCTATTCGCGTCAAAAAGCCGGTGATCAACCGCTCCACCGTCAGCTATCCTGTCAGCGGTTTGTTGATCAACGAGGATCGCGAAGCTGTGCGTATTCTCGAAACCCTCACCGATCGCTTTATCGAGGAAGGCAAAAAGTCTTTGCAGGACAGCGTGGTGATCAACAAATGCCGGGAGAAACTGCACGACTTTATGCTGCAGATGAGTACCGATCTCGGATACAAGGTGGAAACCCTGACAATCGACTTTGGGCGTGAATCGGAGCCTCTGGCGACGGAAAAATCCTGAGTTTCGGCTCTTCAGGTTAAGGTCAACATGCAACGACGACAAAGTTTGAGATGGTTTTTTCTCCTGTTGCTGGCGATCGCCTGCCGATCCCCGGAAACGGAGCGGCCTCGTCTCTCCAGAAACCAGACCCTTTTGGTCAATCTCGGCGTCTATACGCCCGGAACTCAGCTGCCTTTTGGCGAACCGCTGCGTGCCGCCGCCGATCTCGCCGACGATTATTGCCGGTTGCATCCCGGGGTTTCGATCCGGTTCGTCCAGCTCGCCAATGTCTCCGGGTCGCAGGAAGGCGAATGGCTTAAAACCCAGCTGGTCGGCGGTATGGCGCCGGATATCATCGCCCAAAACGCCGAAATCGCCTGGCCGGATGTCGACAAGGGCTGGTATATTCCGCTCGACGATTATCTGCAGCAACCCAATCCCTATGCCGCCGGCAACCGGCGCTGGTTCGATCTGTTTGAAAATCAGGCGCTACTCGACGCCAAACGCGCCGCCGACGGCCGCTTGTATTGCCTGTCCATCGATGTGGTGGAAACCGGGATTTTTTACAACAAGACGCTGTTCAAAGAGTTGGGTCTGCACATCCCCGAGACCTGGGCCGAGTACATTCGCCTGCTCGGTGTGTTGCAGCAAAACGGCTATACGGGCCTGACCTCACCCATCAATCTGGGCTCCGATTGGGGCCAGGATGTGCTGTTCGATATGCTCTATTATCCGATCATCGCGCACCTCGACGTCGAGCCGTCCCGGGAAAACCAGCGCCAATATTTGAGCCATTACCTCACCGCCAAAGAGGTGGTCTTTCTTTTTCAAAAAGGCTATTTCACCCGGCGCGATTCCCGCTGGGCCGAGATGCATCGCTTGCTCAAAGAGTGGCGCAGCTATTGGGGCAAAGAGCTGAAATACAGCGATACCAGCCGATTTTTTCTCACTCGTCGAGCCGCCACCGTGTGGGAAGGGAGCTGGTTCGCCCGGCGATTGTTCCTCGATCCCTATATCGATTTCGAATGGGGGATTTTCTATCTGCCGCCCATCACGGCCGAGTCCACTCCATACGGCGAGGGCGCGGAAGCCTCGGTCATCGGCGGATCCGCTGTTCAGCTGCATGTCACCGAATCCGCCCGGCTCTATGATCATCTGGACACCACCATCGATTTTTTGCAGTTTCTCACCGCGCCGCAGAATTTTTCCCGCATCATCGACGAAACTCTGCTCTTTCTGCCCAATATTCGCGGCGTCGAGTCGCCGCCGGAACTGAACACCATCCGCGATATTTTTACTCGACGTTATTGCGCCATCAAGTGGCTCGAGACTTTTGACGCCAAAACCAAAGCGCGCTGGCGGCGCATGCTCGATCTCTTTCTCAACGACGGAATCTCGCAGCAAGACTATTTGGCTCATTTGGAAACGATCTTTTCGGACTATGCCGATGAACAGATCGCGAAATATAAGTGGACATTCGACGACTATGAAAAAATATGGCGGAAAAACGGTCTCCAGGTGGAATAGGGTTGCACCGCTCTATGGATTGATTCTTCCGACTTTTGTTCTGTTGCTGGTGTTCAATTACTATCCGGCGTTTCTCGCCTTTTTTCGCTCGTTGTACGAGTGGGATGTGGGCGGCAAGGCGGTCTTTGTCGGTCTGGGCAATTTTTACGAGCTGTTTGCCGACCCCATTTTTCGTAAAAGCGCGATCAATATCGGCAAACTCGTGCTCTTTATTATGGTCGTCAATCTGACCGTGCCGCTGCTGGTGGCTGAGCTGATCTTTATGATTCGCTCGGAACGGGTCAATTATGCCCTGCGCGTCCTTTTTGCCCTGCCCATGCTGATTCCGCCGATCGTCATCTGGGTCTTGTGGAAATTCATCTATTCCGATGCCGGTATTCTCACGGTTTTGCTGGAAACCCTGGGCAAACCGGAATGGATCTATGGCTGGCTGAGCCATCCCAAAACCGCCCTGGCGGCGGTGGCCTTTACCGGATTCCCCTTTGCGGTGGGATTCAATATTCTCGTCTATTATACCGGTCTGACCCAGATTCCCCGCTCCATACTTGAATCCGCTCATCTCGACGGCGCCGGTCCCTGGCAGGTCTTTCGTCACATCCACCTGCCTTTGTTGCGCGGCTCGATTAAACTCTTGTCCGTTCTGACCCTGATCGCCGTGTTGCAGGGTTTCGAATCGGTCTATGTGCTCACCGGCGACGGCGGTCCCGGATACGAAACCATCGTTCCCGGATTGTACATGTTTTTCAACGGTTTTACCTACAATCGGATGGGCTATGCCTGCGCCATCGGCGTGGTTCTCTTTACCGTGATGCTGCTCTTTACTCTGGTGAATCAGCGCCTGTTGCGTTGCGATACCGACTATACACCCGAGAAAAAACGCCGACGGCCCGCGTTGAAACTCCGCGTTCATCAGCCTCGAGTTTGAAAACCAGGAAACGACAATGGACAAACCAACCGACAGACTCTTGCGTTCTTTTTCCTACCTTTTGCTAGGGATTTTTTTGTTGTTGACGTTTTATCCCTTGTGGTTCATGATCATGACCTCATTCAAGTCACTGTTTCAGTTCTACCACAATTTTTGGTGGCCGACCCGGCCTCTGCATCTCGACAATTATACCCGTGTTTTTAAGCTTATTTATCCCTATATTCTCAACAGCGTCGGGGTTACGGTGGTGTCGGTTGCCGGAATCGTCTTTCTCGGCGCTCTGAGCGGCTTTGTCTTTGCCCGGTTCGATTTTCCCGGTCGGAGAATTCTCTTTTATGGTATTATCGGCCTGATGATGTTGCCATGGATTCTCACTTTGGTGCCGGCCTTTATGGTCGTCAAGCAGCTGGGATTGATCGATACCTATTGGGTGTTGATTTTGCCCTATATCTCGGGCGGACAGGTTTTATCGTTCTATCTCTTTTACAATTTTTTCGAGTCTTTGCCGGAAGAGCTGTTCGAATCGGCCCGTCTGGACGGCGCCGGTGTCTTTCAGCAGTTCCGCCATATCGGCGCAGCGTTGTCGCGACCGGTGATCGGTCTGGTGGCCATCGTCAGTTCGCTGTCCGTCTGGAACAATTTCATCTGGCCGCTGGTGACCACATCGGACGAACGCCTCACTGTCCTCACGGTCGGCGTGATGCGGTTCAGCACCGCTTATACCTCGGGATCGATCGATTATGGTCAGCTCTTTGCCGGATACACCATCGCTGCGCTGCCGCTGCTCGTTCTTTTTCTCTTTGCCACGCGGCAGTTTATGCGCGGACTGACCGCCGGCGCTTTAAAGGAATGAAGGATGGGGAGAGTCGCGAGAATAAAAAGAATAGAGATTTTACCACGAAGGGAAAGTGTTAAAAGCGGATCCGCGATCGTTTCGCTGTTTTGCATGAATCATTCAGACTCGAGGGAATAGCGATGAAAACAGGTGTTGCTGTGCTTTTGCTGGCGGTCATTCTGACGGGGTGTCGGCAGACACCGCGTCTCGATGTGGAGCGCATCGCGGTGGTTTCGAGCGATACGCTCTCGGTCAACGGTTCCACTCGCGCCACGTCTTATTCGATGAGCGTCAAAATCATTCGCGCTCAGGACAAGCTGTTCGTCACCTGGCTCGATCATGTGGCGGATATTCAGATCAAATGCTATGATCTGAAAACCGACACCTGGAGCGAGACCATTCTGCTCGGCACCGGCGTCGACAACCACGCCGGGCCTGCCCTCACCCTGGACAGTCAGGGTTATCTGTGGGCGGTTTTCGGTCCCCATCATGGCCCGTTTCAGTTCAGGCGGTCGGCCAGGCCCTACTGCATCGACGAGTGGCTGGAATTGCCCGATTTCGGCGATACCGCCACCTATCCCAGTCTGGTCTGCGATGCCGAGGATCAGCTGCATCTCACCTATCGCGGATTGTCGCAGCCCTGGAAAATCACCTACCAGCGCCGGCCAAGCGGAGGTGAGTGGAGCGAGCCGCGCGCCCTGGTGAGCGCCGCTGCCGATACCGGCTATACCCATTTCGGCAATCCTTTGGCCGTCTCTGCCGAAGGCGTCCTGCACCTGGCTTTTCATACCTACGACCTGGAATCCCGCGCCGGCCAGGCCATCGGCTATATGCGCTCGCGCGACAATGGCGACACCTGGGAAAACGCAGAGGGACAGCCCCTCGAACTTCCGGCTTCGCCCGATTCGCCCTGTATAATCGAACGGGGAGATACGCTGGACATGCGCGTCAATTCGCTGGTTCTGGATCCGCAGGGTGAACCGTGGATTCTGTCGACGCGGATCCATGAAAACCCGCGCACCACCCGCCTCTGGCACCGGGAAAACGGGGAGTGGCAGACGATCGACCTGCTGCCGGTGGTGCGTGAAATCATGCCCACAGTCGAGGTGCTGTACGGCAGCCACACGTTCAGCGCCGACGGCACCCTGTGGGTGGCCACCACGGTACAGCCTGCCGGCACAAAGCTGTGGTGGGGAGGCGACGATCTGGAAACCGTGTTGCTGGTTTCGGCCGATCGCGGTAAAAGCTGGCGTCTGCTGCCGGTTTCAACACCCGCACAAGGGGTGCCCAGCTGGCAGCCGAGCATCGAACGGCCTTATTCGCATCGACCGGTCGGGATTCCGGCGTTGCTTTACACCTTTGGCGGGGTCGGCGTCGGCGTGACCGGCGGCGATGCCACGCGGGTTGTTTTTACTCGTTTTGATGTCCAATAGAATGTCACGGGTGTCCGGTTGTCCGACCGGACACCCGTGATCGAATGTTCTGGTTTTGGGAGGGGAAAATGAAACGATTGTTTTTGCTGATTGTGTGCGGCGTCTGTGCTGTTTTGCCGCACTGCGGAGCGCAAAGAGAAACGAACCTGAGCGCCGACGAGCTCAGCGCTTTTCGCCAGGCGCGAGAAAACGAGGCGGACTCTACTGTGGTCTGGGGAAATCCGCGAATTCCGGATCTGCTGCAACCGAGCGAATCGATCGTGACCAGCGATTCCTTTGCCGATCTGAACAACTGGCTGCATGAAGGTATCGGCGAATTGACCCAGCCCGAAGCGAATCTCATGCAGCTCAATTGCCTGGGATCGCAGCAGGGCGGAGCCGGCTGCATGGCTTTTTATCGCCAGCTCTTGCCGGACAGCGTCGCCATCGATTTCGAACTCAAAATATTGTCGACCAACGGTCTGTTGATCGCGTTTGTCGGGTTTCAGGGACGAGAGGGGCAGGATATGTTTGCCGATCTGCCGTCCCGCACCGGCGTCTTTGCTGACTATATCTCCAATTCGGATCTGCGCGGTTATCATGTCAGCGTCAGCCGCTACGACGACGACGGCACCCATACCGGTGTGAGCAACTGGCGGCGCAATCCCGCCCATTTTCTCATGCACCAACAACCCGACGTTTGTCGGGAGCCGAATCGCTGGTATGCCCTTCGCATCGTCAAACGCGGTCCGTTGTTGCAGATGGCGGTGGACGGCGAGTTGGTCGGCGGCTTTGTCGATCCACAGGACATTCCGGATGAACTGCCCGGTGCCGGATACTTTGGCTTCCGCACGATCGGCTCCGAGGTGCGAGCCCAGATTCGCGATTTCCGTGTCAACCGGTTGCAGTCGGATTTTTGAAACAATGGCGAGCCGAGTTTAATTGGCTTCAACCGATAATGAGGAACCGATGAAATCACGCTTGTTTTCTCTTTTGCTGCTCGTCAAGCATGCGGTCGGGCGGCTCTATCGATTTTTGCGCGAATGGCTGGCCATACCGCGCGATTACGCGGTGGATCAATACCGTTATATGCGCTGGAGCGGCAGCTTTGCGCCCGGGCGTTCCCGCCAGGCGCTGCAGGGCCTGATCATGCGCCTCTATCACGGCGTCGAGGTCGGTCTGACCTATGAAAATCCCCGTCCCGGTTTCGGTCTCAAAGTGGTGAACGACCTGCTCGGCTATTTGCGGATCTATGTGCAAAAATTCGGTGCCGATCAAACGGTGCGGATCGCGGTTCATGTGCTGCGGCTCTATCTCGACCACAATCGAGCGCAGGGATTGGCGCTGGAATCTGTTGCAAAAAAACTCGATCGTTTAAAGGTGTCGCCTGAGAGTCAGGAGGGGGAGGGCGGTATTCTGACCTTGCAGCGTCAGGATATCCTTCAGGATGCAGCAATCGATTTTTCCCGGTTTGTCGCGTCGCGCCACAGTTTTCGCCGTTATGAATCCGATCCGGTGCCGCTCGAGCGGATCGAGCAAGCGGTGCGCATGGCCATGCAATCACCTTCGGCC
>JAFGJN010000111.1 GCA_016929055.1 Candidatus Zhuqueibacterota bacterium | reverse complement strand
CGTGTAATATTATCAGATTTGTAGCAGCCACTATTTCCACCCGTTTGGTGAAAATATTCTATTGGAGACATTGGGGATTCGGTGCTTCGCACCGAATCCGGGATGTTGGTGGTCACCCTTTATGTACACGGGTTCCTCATGGGGGTTCATCAGATAAAATACCAGCAATCAGTTAAAAGTCAAGAAAAAAGTGCAGTATTTACAATCAGATTCATGGTTGGCTAAATCCAAACCGAATGTGGTATGAAGCACCGGATCCCTCACTTGATCGATCGGCCAGAAATATTTAGAGTGAACCCCAGATTCGGTTGACACCGATTCTGGTTCCGATATGTCATACATTTATACCGATAAATCGACTCGTTGCGGACACAGAAAGAAAAAAAGCAGGAAGTTATTTAACCTCCTGCTTTGATAAATTTAAACTTTATACGGCTTTTTTTGCCAGGGCCTGCAGGCGGCGGATGCGTTCCTCGGCCGGAGGATGAGAAGAAAAAAGGTTCGCCAGGCCGCCCATAAAGGGATTGATGATGAACATATGCGCATGAGCCGGATTGCCCCGCGTCAGGGGTGTCTTGCCAACACCCGTGCGGATTTTGCCGAGCGCACTCGCCAGCGAAAGCGGTTTTCCGGAAAGATGCGCGCTCTCTTCATCGGCCGCATATTCACGGACGCGCGAAACGGTCATACGAATAATCAGGGCAGCCAGCGGCGCTCCGATAACGATGAAAAGCAACATGATCGGATTGCTCTTCTTTTGATTGGACCGCACACCGCCGTAGCGGGATATCTGGGCAAGCATAGCCATTGCACCGGCGAAAGTCGAGGCGATGGTTCCGATCAGAGTGTCGCGATGTTTGACATGCGCCAGCTCGTGGGCCATGACTGCGGCCAACTCGTCGTCGTTCAAGAGTTCGAGAAGACCGGCAGTCGCTGCTACGGCCGCATGTTTCGGATTGCGACCGGTAGCAAAGGCGTTGGGCGTGCGCTCCGGAACGATGTAAACTTTGGGCTTGTACAATTTTCCTCTGTCCGCCAACTCTGTAACGATTCGGTTCAGCCGATCGCCGGGAGCCGCTTCTTGGGCGTGATAGTGCTTGAGCACCGCTTTGTGACTGCCCCAATAGGCCCAAAAATTCATCGCCGCAGCGGCGATGAAAGCAATAACCGCCCCTTGCGATCCTCCCAATTCACCACCAATCCAGACAAAAAGAAAGGTCAGAGAGCCCAACAAAAGAGCGGTTTTTATGGTGTTTGTCATATCGAACTCGCTTTATTTTCGACCACCGAGAAGCGAACCCAATAGAGACCCGAGAACATTGCCTCCGCCTTTTCCGCCAGAAGTCATGCCTTTCATCAGAAAACCAACCACATCGTCCAGAATCTGGCCGTCGCCGTTCTGGTCGATTAGCGCTGCGATTCCCTGCGATCCCAAACCCTGGGTATCGCGTTTTTTCGTAAGAAAACCGAGCAAAAGAGGGGTCAACATGGGAATGATTTTCATAGCGGTATCGCTGTTGAGATTGAATTGTTTGGCCAACATCTGGGTCGCCTGAACCCCCGATTCACCGAGCAAACCGCCCAGTCGAGGATCGGGCTGGGGATCATTTGCCCGCTGCGATAACACGGACGAGATGTTTTCGAGGACGTTCTGGTTGCCGTACTTGTTGAGAATATGATCGATGCGTGGCGCGCCGCCTTTTTCCTGCATCTGTTTTTTCAATCCGCCCAGTATCAAGGGCGCGATCTGAGGCAGCATTTGCTGCGCCGTCTTGGTGTTGATTCCCAGGTTCGAGGCGAGTTGTTTGCTGACCTGGGGCCCAAACGCTTTCATGAACTCATCGACTACTGTGTTCATCTTTAATCCTCCAATGACAGTAATGAAAATCTGACTTCCTCATCCCTCTAACCAATTTGATTGAATAAAAATTCAATAAAAATGTGGCCAATTTTATCCATTCAAAAACCCACACGTGCCAAAGAACAGCAAAAAAATGAAAAAAGCATAGAATATTTGAACGCTCGTCGAGAATTGTTCCGAAAGGTAGTCAAATCGATAATGTCGGAGCCGAAAAGAAACATCAAGTTTTGTTGCGCACTTTTGATGTCGGCTGTTGCCCACCCCGCTCGACTCGAGTCAGCACCACGCGAGCGGGGCTCAAACCAAGAGTTGCCAGCTGTAACTATGGGAGCCAGAAATAAAAAACACAAATAGTTAAAAACACCAGGGTCATCAAACCGCCGGCGCGAAAATAGTCCGAGTTGCGGTATCCGCCGGGCGACAGCAGAAGGGCGTTTACCTGATGGGTCGGCAGCAGAAACGAGTTTGAGGCGCAGACCGCGACCAACAGCGCCAGAGAACGCGGATCGAATCCACTCCCTTCACCCAAAACCAGAACCAGCGGCACCAATAGAACAGTTGCCGCAACGTTCGACATAAAAAGAGAAAAAATGGTAGAGAGCAAACCCACAGAAGCGAGCAAAAAAAGCGGGTGACTGTCCTGCAACAAGCGCAGCAGGTAATGCGCGGTAAATGCGGCGGCGGCGCTTTGTTCCATGGCAATGCCCAGGGGGATCAATCCGGCGAGCAGAAAAACCGTGCGCCAATCGATGGCGGCATACGCCTCATCCATGGATACGACACCCGACAAAACCATTCCCAAAGCCCCGGTAAAAAGCGACAATGCCAGAGGCAAACCTGCCAGGGCCAGCCCAAAGCCAACAAATAGACAGATCAAGGCTGCCACCGGCCGTGATCCGGTCATAGCAGGGGTTTCGACAGGCGTGAGAACCAAAAACTCGGGTTTTTGCGACAATTGGTGAACATGCAGCCAACGGCCGTAAACGACCAGGGTGTCGCCGGCAGTAAACTTTTGATCGGAAAAATCGCCTTTCTGCCGTTTTTCGCCGCTGAGCAGAACGAGCGGCTCGAGGCTGTAATCCCGCCGAAAATGGAGTTCGCGAATCGACTTGCCGATCACCGGTGAACGCGGTGGGACGATCACTTCGGCGAAACCGGCTTCCTGTTCGGTGCGCTCCGGCTTGCAGGGCTTTTTCGGCGCACATTTTTCCAGTCCGTAATCGAGGCGAAAGCGCTCGATTACCGCCGTCTCCCCCAGCAAGTGAAGCGCCTGATCAGCGGCGAATTGGCTGCGTCGCCAGGGCGACCAGGCGATATGCTCCTCATCCATCAGCGCCACCAGGGCCAGGGGATAGACCGTGCCGATACCCGCGTCTTCGCGGCTCAAACCGATCAATGGGCTGGAAGCGGGAACGCGCAGAAAAACATGTTCGGTGGGCAGTTCCCAGGCATCGATAAGCGATTGCTGCACAGTTGAAGGTGCAGCGGACTTTATTGTCGGCAGGATAAATCGGCCAAGGGTCCAAAAAAGAGCGATGCCGCTGGACAGGAGCAAAAATCCCAGCGGTGTGACGCTGAAGAGATTATAAGGTTCCTGTCCGCTGCGGCGCAAAAGGTCATTGAGAATGATCAAAGGTCCGGAACCGATCATGGTCAGCGTACCGCCGAGAATACCGGCAAAGCCGATTGGCATCAACAGCCGTGAAGGCGACAGGCGACGCGACCGGGCAATTTTGAGCACGGCTGGCAAAAAAACCGCAACCGCACCGATGTTCTGCATGAGCGCGGAAATCACACCGACAGCTGCAGAAATCGTTGCGGTCAATCGTCTTTCACTGGATCCGGCGCTCCTCAGGATCAGCCGGGTCAAACGGGCAATCAAGCCTGACCTATCCACGCCTGCACCGATAATCAATACCGCGATGATCGAAACCACGGCATTGCTGGACAGGCCGGAAAAAGCCTCAGCCGGTGTGATCAGACCGAGCCAGGGCAAAGCAATCATGATCAGCAAGGCGACCACATCGACGCGCAGCCGTTCGCCAATAAACAAAATGAGGGTGATCAACAAGACCGCAAAGGTGAGAATCATATCCAGCGTCACGACTCTCCTCCCCTATTTGTGGTGTGAAAAAGATCCAGATTCGTATCCGGACGATTGTCAGTGAACGATACCGATGATCGTGTTTTTTCCTTTGTGGCGGCGAAAGTGAAACTGGGCCGGTTTACGCATTGCCGCGGTTTTCTTGAACCGCTCGACGCCGATCTCGAGACAAAAATAGCCATCGGTTCTTTCGATTCCTGTTGGTGGACAAAGCACAGAAAAACGGGCGGAATCCGAGACAACAAAGATCGGTTCCTGCAGCGGTCGTCCCTTTTCATCATGGACGGCTATGCGATAACGGCAGGAATCCGCTCCGTCTACCTGCATCAGGCGCGCATAATCGAGAAAATAGAGACGCTCCTCATGCCCCTCTATAAATTCGATCGGCGAAAGAGCTAAAAAAAAAGCGTCGATGATTTTACGCCTTCGGTCGAGTAAAACGCGTTTGACGTATTCGGCAGCACCGGGATGCGGATAATCTGCCGCATCCACCAGACAGGAGATATGCTCCGGCGTCAGAGCGGCGACGATCTTTGCCGCCCAATAGGCATCGGATGGCTGGCAGTGCCGTATCGGAGCATAGGAATGTATTTCCTTCCACTTGAAGGGATTAAAACGGCCGGACTCAAACACGCCGACTGAGGGCCATGGCGATGGCACCATATCTTCCCAGGCATCGACTCGAAAGGCCGCGGTAAAAAAGGCGACCATTAAATCGCCGATGTCGAATAACCGGCGATGACCGGCCCAGAATCGGCCAGTTCGCGCGGCATACGCGCCTAACGCGTCGTCGAACTCGACAAAATAATGTTTAATTGCTCCTTCACCATCTGGGCCGGCATAGAGATCCAGAGTGTTGCGGCTGCTGATATCGGGCATGTTGACGAAAGCGGCAAAGACGCGAAAGGCGCGCAGAACCCGGCGATCTTCTCGGGGGTGTATATCGTTGGGATCATCGTGGCGCACACCGCGTTCGAGTGTTGGTCCCAGGAGCAAACCATCGGGAATGCGGACGGCCGCTGTACGGTAGTGTCCGTGCAGCGGCGAAGCAATCCGGGCGAAAACCGAATCCAAATCGCTCTGGTGGAAATCAGCCGCCGGATCGATTTGAATTTCATTCGGACTGAAAGCAAAGAGGTGTTCTTCGGGCACATGATAGCCAAAAGCCCAAAACAAGCGGCCGACAATAAAGGACGTCGCGGTGCGGATGCCAACTGAATCCGGCGGATCGAACTTGAGCCAATAGCAAAGTCCACGCTGGTCCTGAATGAGAAGGGTGGGCAGATGGGCGGATCGGCACAGACACAAAGCTCGCAGAGGAGGTTGGGGTGGCCCATCTTCAACCGGACCGTCGGTCAACGCCTGTGGAGTGAGATTTTGCCGTCCCAGGCGAGGAGCGAACCAACTCGATTCCGGGACCTGATCAAGGCTGTTGACATCGCGGGCGCTTCGGTCTCGACTCAGGGGAACCTTCCGAACCGCAACCGGTTCAGAAAAGAGTTCGAGCGGGGTATCGGAACAATACAAGGCGACCGATCGGGGCGCCGGAATGGGCCGCATGTCATTGACGAACCATACTGGATCGCGGTCGGCGAACCGGATCTTTTGCACCGCGCATCCGCCAGCACAGAGGGCGCAAATGGCGGTTACCGCGAGCCGGCACACTCGTCTAGATGAAAAAAACAGTTTTCTCATGAATTTGCTTCCGTCACTGAATTTCACTCCCATCGCAATCGATTGTTCAACCACGGATCGGCGGCGACAGACAAAGTCAGGCGCACCCCTTCCGTGCCGACAGCGGCCTGAGCCCGAGCCCATTCTCGACTGGGGCTGTGCATTCCCACAGCCATTCCCACCGCCCAGGGCGTTCCCGAAAGCGACCAATTCGACCACTCTTTTGCAACCAGCAACGCATCGACAAAAAGGTATCCGGTAAAAAGATCCGACACCGGCCATTGGT
>JAFGJN010000110.1 GCA_016929055.1 Candidatus Zhuqueibacterota bacterium | reverse complement strand
GTGCCGTCATCGGCAATGCGGTGAGTATAGAAATGGCGGCGCAGGCGGAAATCACCGCCGATGCGGATGGCGGCTCCGCTCAGGAATATCATCAATCCGGAGCGCGGATTGCCGAACAGGTCGATCGCCAGATCAAAGGTTTCATTCAAAAGGGTAAAAGCAAGCTTGAGCTGATCCCTGATGTGAGAACGCCGATAGGCCAGGATGCGGTCGACATCCGGGTGGTTCTGCAACAAGGTATGGTAGGGTGTTTCCGCCAGGTAGGTGATGTGCGCGTGCGGGTAGAGCAGGCGTATCTGATGGAGCAAAGGCGTTGTCAGGATGATATCGCCCATAAAGCGCAAGCGTGAGATCAAAATTCGGTCGATGGTCTGCATCGTGAAATGGATCCTCTTTGTTTTTGGGGCGGGGCACACGCCGTTTCCCGGTGCACCGATTTGGCCTTCAATAGAGTATAACGAATGGGGGTTAAAAAGTCAATGGTCGGGAAAGCGCGACATTCTGCCTGAAGCGGAGCCGAAAACTTTTCGACTCTTCGAACGCGGTTTGTCGGTTCGGGCTAAAAGTTGTGCTTTAAGAATTTTTAGGCGGTCGCACCCGTTCAGACGCCTGGGTCGCCCTCCAGCGCCCAGGTTGGCGGGTGCTGCAATTTTACAAAGAGTTTGCTGTTGGCCCGCGGGAAGGCATAATCTTCCAGTTCGCTGGGGCAGATCCAGCGCACATCGCTGCAGCCGAGTGTTTGTGGCTCGCCGCTGGTATGTTGACAGTGAAAAGCATGCAGGGTAATGGAAAAATGGGTATAGCCGTGCTCGATTTCACCGATTTTTTCTATCGATCGGCATTCGATTCCGGTCTCTTCCCGTATTTCACGCACCACCGCTTCCTGTGGTGTTTCTCCTGTTTCGACCTTGCCACCCGGGAATTCCCACAATCCGCCGAGCATTGCCTTTTCTAGCCGGCGGGCGATCAAGAGTTTTTTGTCCCGCCAGATCACGCCAACGGCGACAATATGATGGGGCCGCGGCCTTTTGGGGGTTTTTCGCGGATAGTCATGTGGATCTCTGTGTCGAGCGGCCAGGCACAAGCTGTTAAGTGGACAGGCATGACAATCGGGATTTCTCGGTTGGCAGACCAGCGCGCCGAGTTCCATCAACGCCTGATTGTAATCTCCAGGATTATCGCCGTCGAGCAGAGAGTCGGAGATCCGGGCAAAGAGCTTTTTCCCCTGATGCGAACGCGGCGGTGTATCGATGCGAAACAATCTGGCCAACACCCGGTTGACGTTGCCATCGACCACGGCAAGTTTTTGGCCAAAGGAGATGCTGAGGATCGCCGCCGCCGTATAGGGGCCAATTCCTGGCAGTCGGGATACGCTCTGCATAGTCGAGGGAAACCGGCTTCCATGTTCCTGTGCGATTTGTCGAGCGGCAGCGTGCAGATTGCGCGCCCGGGCATAATACCCCAGCCCTTCCCATAGTTTCAATACCAGGGAAAGATCGGCGTCGGCCAATTCGGTTATCCCCGGCAAGACTTGCATAAAGCGTTGGAAATAGGGGATGACGCTGCGCACCTGGGTCTGCTGCAACATAATTTCTGACACCCAGACCGCATAGGGGGTGCGGTCGCGGCGCCAGGGCAGATCGCGGTTTTCGCGTTCATACCAGGCGAGCAGCCGTTGGTGGTACTCTGGGAGAGGAAAATCAGCGTTCGACAAGGGCAACGGTTTCGCCATGTTTTTCATCCACAGGATAGAGTTGTGCTTTGATGACGGTCGCCGGTAGCAGCTCCAGGGCGCGCTGCAGGTGACCTAACATTTTCTCGTCACTAAACGTACCGACGATGGCGCCGCCGCTTCCGGTAAACTTTGCGCTCGCACCAGTGGAACGGGCTGAATCGATGAGCGCTTGGTTGAGAGAGCTGATCGGCATCACCGCGCGTCGCTGGTCAAAGTTCCGGTTCATGATCGCTGCCAATTTTTCCGGTTTGCCCTCGATCAATGCATCGCGCGCCTCCTGTGCGCATTGTGCAAACACCTGCATGGCGTTGAGTACTTGCTCGTCCCCGTCAAGATAGCGCTGCCGCAAATCGCTGTGGGGCACCCCTGAAAGCTCGGCTGAGGCGGCGGAATAGGCGATATACAGGGGCGGCAGAATCGATCTGTCGAGTGATTCATAGTAGCCGAATCCGCGCGTTTTCATCAGGCGATGATCGAAATTCATGAACACCAGACCTTCGTAAGCCTGGACGACTCGATCCTGCAAACCGGCTGCAATACCCAGTTCTTTTGTTTCGGCCTCGAGAACGAGATTGGCCAAAATCGCCTTTTCGATTTTGACGCTGTAATAATGCATCAGGGCGCGCATGACCGCAGTGATGATGGCGCTGGAACCCGCGAGTCCCACCTGCATCGGAATGGTCGAATTCCACGAAAGGCTGAAATTTTTCCGATCCAGCGCGATTGCATTTTCCCGGCTGTACCGCCAAAACACCACGATCGCCGCCTGTATCAACCGAATCGGCTCGCAATAACCGTGCTCGTGCACATCAAGCGCCAGACCGGGTGGATCGCTGTAGCGGAAAGCATCGCTGCGTCCGGACATGATTTCCAGTTCTTTTGATCCATAAAGATCGACTTGAGCATAAAAGTTGAACAGGGTGACGGAAAGCGTTTTGCCATAGTAACCGTCGGAAGGATTGCCCGCCAATCCGGCACGGGCGTAGGCTCGGGTTCGAATCATCTTCATCCTCGGAGCTGGGGTGGAAAGGGATTGACTTTTTTTCGTACGATTATCCGATTTAAAACCAGGAGATCCATCGGTGTCTTAATCAAGAGATCGATCGCATGGGCGGGAGTAGAAATGATCGGTTCGCCGTGACGATTGAGACTGCTGTTCAAAAGCATCGGTATGCCGGTTCGGCGGTGATACTCTTGTAAAAGTTGTCGGAAAGGTGCATAGCTTTCTGCTGTAACAGCCCCCACTCGGGTTTGGCCATCGCAAAAAACAGCTGCCGGAATTCGACGCCGGATATCCGAACGAACCGGAAAGACAAAGTTCATTTCCGGGCAGGGGAAAAAATCTTTAAAAAAATCGTTTCCATATTCGGCCAAACAACTCACAGCCAGCGGTAGAAAGGATTCGCGATTTTTGATTTCCCCATTGATTATGGCGACCAGATCGGCACGACGGGGGTCGCCGAGAATGGAGCGATGCGCAAGAGAGTGGGGTCCAAAATCTTCACGTCCGTGAAACCAGCCGACGATTCGGCCGCGTGCTGCCTGTTCGGCGGCATAGGCCGGGATATCTGCAGGTTGTTCGGTTTCCAGCGCATCGTTTGCCGCCACGATGCTTCCGATTTCGTCGATCGTCGCTTCGCCTCCGAGACCGAGATCAGACAGGGGCAGGTGCACCCGTTTTTGCTGCAAGTCGGCCAGCGATTCAAAAATCGCTCCGAGAGCTGTGGAGGCGTCGCCCGGTGCCGGGTGTACATAGAGTTTTTTGATTTGCGGCAAGGAATGCAAGGCGCTGTTGATTCGGCAGTCGGCAAAAATACCGCCCGCACAAAGAATGCGGTTAATGCCAGTGGATTGCACAAGATTAAGAAAAAAAGCGAAGAGGTTTTCTCGCCATATATCGAGAGCAGCGGCTGCTACATCCTGTGGTGTATAACGGGAGAGCAGATCCATCAGGGCGCGGCCCGTGGTCGACGCCAGAAAGACCTGCGCTTGCGGTGCGTAGAGAAAATCGACCCAATGGGGAGCGGCTTGCCAGTGCGTATGGTAACGGGTCATGAGCGGTTCGATGGCGTGGCGACAGGTTTGCGGATTGCCCAGGGCAGCAAGGGCAGCGGTTTTACCTTCGTCCTGCATATAGCGATAACCGAGCGTCACGGTCAGTGCCGAGAGAAAACATCCGGTGGCGGGCATTGGAATATCCAGCAGCGGGATGAGGTGATCGTCTTTACAAATATAGACGGCGCCGGCACAGTTGCGTCCATCCGCATGGGGAGCGAACCCGCCGTAGCTGATCCCAAGGCATCGATCAAAAGGAGCAGCGCTCCAGGCTGCAGCGACATGCGCGCGGTGATGATCGACATAACGAATCCGATTCGGCGCTACACCCATTTCGTGCAGGCCATTTCGAAGACGACTATCCAGGAGCGATTTCCGCAAATTGGGCAACACGGTGCGCAGCAGCCGTCCCGGTTTGTGCTTTACCACGCCCCACAGGGAACGCAGCGGATCGTTCCATTGGTTGGAAAAAAGGGCGGAATAGTATCGAGCTGGCGGATAAGCGCAGGCAAAGATATCCACGTCTTGCAAAGTCAATCCTGAAGCGTCCAAAGCCAGCAGGATTGCCTGACGCGGGAAACGGTGGTCATTTTTTATGCCGCTGACTCGTTCCTGTGATAGAGCATAGACGAGATTCTCGTGGTGCCAGAGCGCTATGGTGCTGAGGGTGTGATTGCCGGTGATGTCATTGATACCCAGTACGGTCAGGGGTTTGTCTGGTTGAAGGATTTCAGGCATCGCTACTCAGATTGTAAGGCAGTGATCGAACTACTGTCGTTTGTTTTGTTGTGATATGTGTTTGATACACCAAAATTTCCACTCCGTTTAGGGCCGCCTGCTGCAAGGTTTCAGCATAATGCGGATCGATGTGGTGCGCCGGTCGAAACGAGGCGACATCCCCTCTCTGCACCAGAAAGAGCATGGCGGCCCGTGCACCTGCCCGTGTCAGCTGCTGCAGGCAGCGGAGGTGTTTGCGTCCGCGCAGGGTAACAGCATCGGGAAACATGGCAACGGATTTCAGAGCCAGGGTGACGCTTTTGACCTCGACGTAGCAATCGCCTCGGATTCCGGACAAGAAAAGATCGATTCGACTATCGCCGACTGTCACTTCGCGCTGCAGAAAACCATACCCCGTCAAGGACGGAATACGACCGGTTTTCACGGCTTCGGCGACAATGGCGTTGGTGCGCAGCGTATTCACATTGACCCAACTGTGCGGCGCGCGATAGAGTTCCCAGGTATAGGCGAGTTTTCGTTTCGGGCTCTCGTGCTTCGACAGCAAGACAGGTCGCCCCGCTTTGCTGCAGCTCTGCATGCTTCCGGGGTTAGGGCAGTGCGCTGTGACAATTTCGCCGTTTTGTAGCACAATGTCCGCCAAAAACCTTTTGTAGCGTTTGACGAGATTGCCTTTGGTCAAGGGGGGATGGTTCATCGACGCCTAACCTGCGGGCGAAAGGGGGGATTTTTCGCCCCTGTTGAAGGCACAAATCTCATCCAGGTTTTTGCGTTTTTGGGGTCGCGAGGCGGATTCTGCAGAATATCCGACCGCAAAAAGAATGACAGGGTGCCGGTCGCGTCCGATTTTGAGTGTCCGGCGCACTCTTTTTTTGTCGAACCATCCGATCCAGCAGGTTCCCAAACCCAGTTCCTGTGCCTGCAGGCAGAAATGGGTTCCGGCAATGCCCAGATCGATATGGCTAAAATGGGTGCCGGTGACGCCTCGGGCCAGGCGACCGGCCACGATATCGGGCCTGGCGCAGAGCACGACCAAAACAGGCGCCGCACTTGCCCAACGTGTCGGGCGGAAAAAGCCACTAAAGGCATTTTTGCGCAATTCCTGCAATAAATCGGCATCGTCGACGATGATAAAGCGCCAGGGTTGCGAGTTTTCAGCAGAAGGCGCCAATCTTGCGGCTTCGACGCAGCGCACCAGCAGCTCCCGCGGAACCGGTCGGTTCTGAAATCGGCGGGTGCTGCGCCGAGCGCGAATCAGGTCGATAAGAGACGAATAGGATTTCATGGCCAGCTCTGGGTTCGGCTCAAGTATGGTTCGGCCCCTGTTCATCGCTTGCTCAGCAGCGAAGAGATGGTTACCAATTCATAATCCCGCTGACGCAGGCTATCGATGAGCGCCGGCAAAATTGTATAAGCGTGATCGTCGTTTCGTTGGGTGTCGAGATGCATCAGAACGATCCCGCCATTCGCTTTGTCGGGTTGATCCTGACCGAACGTGAGCAGGTTTTGGAGGATTTCTTTGGCGCTGTAATAATGGCCGGCGGTTGTATCGGCCACCCAATCCAGTGTGTCGAGCGATTCGCCCTTGCCGAAGGTCCAGCCGATCTGCCGCAGGCCGAGCTCGGCCGCCCAACGGCGAATTTCTCGATTGTGTTCACCGTAGGGGGCACGCCAGTAGGGCACCATTTTTTTGCGCGTCAGGTTGGTAAAATAATCGTTTGTTTTTTGCAACTCTTGATGTAAAAGTGTTCGATTCAGGTCAGGCAGAGTATCATGTCGATGGTTCAGGGAAAAAGTGGTCAGATGGGGATGGCTCCAGGTATGGTTGCCGATTTCGTGGCCGTCTTTGACCATGCGTTTGACCAGATCGGGATAGCGCCGCATAAAAGCGCCGGTCAGAAAAAGTGTGCATTGCACCTCTTTTTCGCGCAGAATATCGAGAATCGCCTCGGCAGCGCCGTTGCCCGAGCCGCCGTCGAAAGTCAACGCTATGGTTCGCTGGTCGCGTGGTCCGCGGTTGATGTCGCGGGAGAGCCAATCGAGGCGCGGCGTTCCGAGTCGAGCATTGAGGGTTTCCAACAACAAGACTTTGCCGGATGGGGAGATGGCACGCAGAGTGAGCGAGTTGTCGCCGGGAACCAGCCTCACCTCTTCAAAGATGAATTCGCCCTTTTCGGGCAGGGTGACCTGCCGCACCTTGTCGTTTATCGACAGGCTGATAATGAGGGAATCGGCTGCATTGCCGACCAGACGTACCGTGTTCGAGAGGACCGTCGCTTGTGGAAATTCGCTCAGGGACAGGAGTGTGTCCGGCTCGGCGGTCAAGCTCCTGGCTGGGATGGTAAAATCCAAATTATTGATTTTGTCAGAGAGGCGATAGACCGACACGCCCAGAAAAGCGATCAGGAGCAGCAAGAGAATCTGCAAAAGAAATAAAAACGGTGCGGAAGATCTTTTTTTGGATTGAACCGATGGCGAACGAAAACGCAACGCCGGAATCACCTGTGCTCGCAGGGCGCGGTAGAGACAACGAAAACTGCAAAAGGGTCGATCGAAGAAAACGCGTTCCTCTCCCTTGTCGATGAAGGTTCGGCAGTGATAACAGCGTTTGCGAGAGCGGGAAGAGTTTTGGGCTCCGGATGATTTCATCTTGTACCGTAGGAAGTTGAGTCGTCGTTTGGGTGATGCAAAATGGGCAAAATAAGAGATAAATGCAAGAAAAAAGCCGTTGTGCTTGATCGAAATAATTAATATACTTGAAATGGGCAGTGTGCGCTGCAAAACAGAGTCTGTTTGTACAGCGGCATGGCTGTCGACAGCGGGTCCGGAGCGACCCTTTGCACCCAGCAGCAGTGAACCAAGAGGTGATCGATGTCGAACCTCAAACCAAAAAAAAGAGTCCCGGCCTGGGCCGGTCAATTTTATCCCTTGCATCCGCAACGATTGTCCGCTTCCATCGAATCGTATCTGGGCAATGCGCAACCATTTGAAAACACCGGAGATATTGTCGGGTTAATCGCTCCTCATGCGGGTTACGAGTATTCGGGGCGGGTCGCGGCCGCGGGTTATCGTCAGATTCAAGGTCTCGATGTTTCAACCGTCGTGGTTTTAGCGCCGAGTCATGTGGAAATTTTCCCCGGCGTTTCCATTTATAACGGGGAGGCTTATCTCACACCGCTGGGAAGCGTTGCCGTTGACCAAGAAATCGCCCGCGCAATAACCGAGCGATCCTCTTCTATCTATGTATCGGAATCGGGACACCGCACGAATTCGGATCGAGCGGAACATTCGCTGGAAGTACAGCTCCCCTTTCTGCAAAGTGTTTTAAAACCGGGATTCAAGATCGTGCCCATGGTTATTCACGATTTTGATGCCCACATTTGTGAAAATGTCGGCCACGCCATTGTCCGCTCTTTGCCGGAAAAAGCGCTGATCGTCGCCAGCTCCGATCTCTATCACGGCTATTCCTATGACGAATGCATAGAGACCGACGAACGCACGTTGGCGGCTATCGAAAAAGCCGATCCGGTCTCTTTTATCGATGGGATCCATGCCGGTCTCTTTCAGGCTTGCGGTGCCGGCCCGATCGCCGTGCTGATGGAAGCATCGCGGCAACTGAGCGCCGATCGGGTGACAATCGCCGCGCGGACCAATTCTGCGGATGTGACCGGTATTCGCAGTGGCTGGAAAGTCGGTTACGCCTCGGTTTTGTTCAGTCGGCAAAGCCGGGATTGATGCAAGAAGCCATCGCCATAATCGGCACCGGCAGATTGGGGAAAAGTCTTGCCGTCGCTCTTTGTGAAGCCGGCCGCTCAGTCGTCGCGCTCAGCGACCGGAATCTGCAAAAAGCAATCGAGTGTGCCGGTTATTGCAGTGAGAAAACGCGGGTCTTTGCGCTCCAAGACCTTCCAGCCGATTTGAGCCTGGTTTTACTCGCTGTACCGGACGATGCGATTCCCGCTATGGTAAAAAAATTGTGCCGCATCATGCCCCCTGATCCCGAACGCGTTGTGGCGCATCACTCGGGGTCTCTGGCATCGGATATCCTCTCGCCCCTGTCGTCTCTGACTCCTTTGCTCGCTTCTCTGCATCCGATACAGACCTTTTCCGGCGCAGATGAAGACTGGAAACGGTTATTTGGCATCGTCTACGGTCTGGAAGGGCATCCACGGGCGGTGGAGATTTTGCGCACGTTGGTGGAAAGCTTGCACAGCCGGGCTATTCTGATCAGGGCCCAGGACAAATCGCTCTACCACCTGGGATGTGTGCTGGCAGCCAATTATCTCGTCGGTCTGGAATCCCTGGCTATCCAAGTTTTCGAAATACTGGGGTTGACGGAAGCCGAGACGGTCGAATTGCTCGAGCCTCTTATCGTTGCCTCTCTGGATAATATCAAACGCCTGGGTCCGGTACACGCTCTCACCGGTCCGATCACTCGCGGCGATGTCGGGACCATCGCCAAACACCTGACGGAAATCGAAAAAAATATGCCTGAATTGCTGGCCGTTTATCTCTCCCTGGGACAACAGCTCCTTCGATTAGCCGGACGGCAGGAACGGTCGGATTCGGCAGGGTTAAAAAAAATCGAGGAACTTTTTAGCCGGTATCGGTTTTAACCACGGAGCCTTGAGCGGATCACCAGAAAGGTGAAATCCGACAAGAAACCCAGGGTCTCGGAACACGCGAGATAGAAAATCAGGAAACCGGTCTGTCGATACTTTTGGGACAACCTCTGGAAACAAATAATGGCTATCCATTTGCACTGTGATGATCTGAGTTTTCGTTACCGGGGTATCGGCGCTTCTGCTGAAAATGTGCTCGATTCGGTTTCCTTTGATCTCGATCATCCATCGTGTATCGCTGTTGTTGGGCCGTCCGGATCGGGGAAAACCACTCTGATTCAACATTTTACCGGTTTGCTCAAACCCGACAGCGGCACCGTTCGTATCGACGATGAGGATATTCACAGTAAAGGTTATGCGCTGAATCGGCTGCGGCAGCGAATTGGATTGGTTTTTCAGTTTCCTGAAAACCAGTTGTTTGAAGAGACGGTTGCAACCGATGTCGCTTTTGGCCCGCGCAATATGGGATTGGCACCGGAGGTCATCGACCGTCAGGTGCAGTCGGCGTTGGAAGATGTGGCGCTACCCTATGAAAAATTTGCCCGACGCTCTCCCTTTCAATTGAGCGAGGGCGAGAAACGCCGTGCCGCGATCGCCGGGATCCTGGCCATGCAGCCCGAAATGGTGGTTTTCGACGAACCCACCGCCGGGCTGGATCCCAAGAGTGTCCATCGAATCGAAGAGCTGTGTCGTCGTTTGTGCGACAGCGGCCGAATTGTGGTGGTCATCACCCACCACATGGATTTTGTCGCCAATATCGCCGATCGAGCTCTGGTGCTCGCCGCAGGCAGGCTTTTATTCGACGGAACTCCGCGCTGTTTGTTCGCACGACCGGACCTTTTGGCAGCTGCAGATTTGCAGTTGCCGCCTTTCATCGAAGAGTTGGCCGAATTGGCGCCTGTTTTGCCCGCCCAACTCGAACGCTCTCTCAACATGCAAGAGTTCCTGGACCGCCTGAAGAAACTTGCGTTTTAATCGACGTTGTAACCAAGTACGTGAAATACAAAAATGAATTACCGAAATGTAATTGAACTGCCGGAATCGGCAGTCGCGGTTTCAAAATCGAAATATTCGCCTCATTTTCAATAATATTTACAATTTTGTATTTCCTTTTTAAAAAAATGCAGTTGGGCTTTGGGTGGATAAGATATTAATAATAAAAAATAAAGGCGCAAGAACCTTATGGCGATTTTGGTGCCTGCCCCGTCTGCCCGAATGACAAAATTGAAAAAAAAGAGATCAAAAAAGCGATTTTTTTCTGCATTTTGGCAAATTATTTGCATGATTAAACAGAGTCCCATAGGCCTTGGCTTAAAAAACAGAGAGCGGGAATCGGTGCACGGCAGCGAATCTCCCATAAGAATAGTCAAGATTCCCGGCTGGCTGTCGAATCACCAGAGTTTTATAAATACTCACTGGTAACCCATTTGGGGGACACCACACACCCTGATTGATATAAAAACGACAAAGATTTTCATCAACAACAGATCAGGTTTGAAATTTTAGCGTTTATCTCAAGTCCCTATTTATTATAAGATTAATTATGTCGAAAAATCTATTTTGGACATTTTTGATAAATACTGACAAACAATCAAAATGCATATCGAGTGATTCGGTGCGCACCGAATCCGGGAGAGTAACCTATGACTGAAACCCAAATTTATAGCGAAGTTGATCTCGAGCAAATCGATTATGAAATTTTCGATCAGCTTCCACACACGTCAGGGGGGCGGCTGTCCAGTTTTGAATTGTATTATCCCAAAGTGAGTCGCAATCCAGAGATCCGCAAGGTTTATTCTTTGATCAAAAAGATCGCCAAGAGCAATGCCTCGGTCATGATTCAGGGAGAAACCGGAACCGGCAAAGAGTTGATCGCCGGCGCGATTCAAGCTCAGAGCCTGCGTGCCAACAAGCCTTTTGTGACCGTCAACTGCGCCGCCCTGCACGAGCATTTGCTGGAGAGCGAGCTTTTCGGTCATGAAAAGGGAGCCTTTACCGGTGCCATCGCAACTCACATCGGCAAATTCGAGCAAGCCGATGGGGGCACGCTTTTCCTGGATGAAATCGGGGATATGCATCCATCAACCCAGGCGAAAATTCTTCGGGTATTGCAGCAGCAGAGCTTTAGCCGCGTCGGGGGCAACAAGACGATTCAGGTGGATGTTCGGATCATCGCTGCGACCAACAAGGATCTGTGGATGGAGATCGAAAACGGCGGATTTCGCGCCGATCTCTATTACCGCCTGAATGTGGTGAGCATTCACCTGCCGCCCTTGCGAGAGAGACGCGAGGACATTGCGCTGCTGGCGGAATATTTCCGTCGAAAATTCGCCCGCGAGGTCAAAAAAAATGTCGGTTCTTTTACAGATGAAACACTTCGCCTGCTCTGCAACCATTCCTGGCCTGGCAATATTCGCGAGCTGCGCAATATCGTCGAACGCGCGGTCCTGATCGTTGGCGAAGGCGACAGCATAACCGCAAAGGATCTGGCAATGCGCGGTCAGGATTATTTCGCAGCCGGCGGGCGCAATCGGCGGCGGGCAGATCGCGGTGAAGTGGGGTTGCCGACGCTGAATCTGGAGGTGCTGGAAAAACAAGCGATCGTCTCCGCACTGGAACAAACCGGGTGGGTGCAAAAAGATGCGGCCGATTTGCTCGGGATATCGCCTCGAGCTTTGAATTACAAAATATCACAACACGTTATCACACATGCTGGCTGGCGGAAACATTCGATGAAGAGCGCCTGAGGGCTATCCGAATAGGGAGGTGGATTGATGGGGTTTGGAACGGGGAGACGGGTCGGATGGTTGGTTTTTCAGTTGTTTGTAATGACAGCAGTTCAGGCCGGTGATCTGACGGTACAGGTACTGTGGGATCCAAACGAAGAGATCGATCTGGCCGGGTACCGCGTCCATTGGGGCACGACACCCAGCCGGATGAATAACAGCCAAGATGTCGGTCTCGTGACATCCTGTTGGTTGACAGGGCTGGACGATCAGGCGAGCTATTATATCGCCGTCACGGCTGTTGATTTTTGGGGTAACGAAAGCGCGCCATCCAATAATATCGTGGTCGCTTCGGGTGACGGGCCAGCGCTGCCTCAGGTTTTTGATCTGTCGCCCGGCTTCCCCAATCCCTGCAAACCGACGTCGCAATTCGATGTACGCATTCCACAGGAAGGTCCGGTAACGGTGGCCGTTTACAACCTGCTCGGAGAAAAAATTCGGGAAATCGAGAACAATCCGTTGCCGGCCGGACAATACCGCTACGAGTGGAATGGTGTCGACGAGTTGGGCGCACCGGTCCCTGCCGGGATCTATTTCATTCATCTGAAAGCGGGTGAGGTGCAAATCGCGCGCCGTTTGACACTGATTCGTTGATTTTTTTCAAGACCATTGCCCCCCCTGTCTGGAAACGGACAGGGGGTTTTTTTGTCCTTCTGTTCCCATTTTGTAATTGACTCCTAAACCTGTAAATCCCTGTTTGGCTGGCCGTGTTGTTTTTGTTAGAGTTGTGTTTTGGCACGGCATTTGTGTGTTCCGCAGAACAATGCAGCAAAAGGATCACGAATTCAAATTCAGAGGAGCGGAACGCGAGATGTGGTTACAGCAGGTGAGGCGAGGGGTGGGAATCGCATGGATCGGATATTTTTTGGCAGCCCATGCCGGCGCAGCCGGTATCAATCTCCGCTGGAATACC
>JAFGJN010000011.1 GCA_016929055.1 Candidatus Zhuqueibacterota bacterium | reverse complement strand
TTTCGGGAATCCCGTTGCCAAACTGATCGCTGATACGAACCTGAATCGTGTCGGAAAGAACATCCCCTCCGAGTCCGCTTTGCCCATCGCCTGCAATTACCTCAATGACTTCCGGTTTGTCGGGCAGGGCGATTAAATTGAAATGAACGGGCGAACCTTTGAGATCGGGATTGACAGCACGAAAACGATAGGTTTGCGCCCTTTCTCCCAGTTGAACCGAAAAAATCGCTTGACCGTTGCCGTTGCTCTTGATCGGATTGACGGAAACGACCTTGCCGCCTGCGGTTTCGCTTATCAGCGTTACTGGCACCGTGGCTATAGGCGTTATTTCGGCATCGACCACCATAACGGCCAACGGCGATAGTGTATTTCCTACCACGCCCTTACTGCCGTCTCCAACCAGGTGAAACATGCTGTCGGGAGCCGCATTGGCTATTGCACAGACAAACTCGACGTTCGAATAATTCTCCAAACGCGCTTGCACCGAAACCGGTCCCAACTGCGTTCCTGCGGTTAGCGACGCGCGTGCAAATCCTCCCAAATCTGTAGAGCAGCGATTGGGCTGCACCGTTGCGTCGCCCCGAATGACGCTGAATTGTACATTGATATTGGAAACCGGCGCTCCGCTGCTGCTGATTACCTGTACCATGAGGGAATCGGCAAAACGAAATCCCGGCCGCGCAAACTGACCATCGCCTTTGATTTTAACCACCTGCGGACCAGCAGGTGGATTGACGAAAGCGATCGCTGTCTTTTGTCGGGGTAATTCGTCAATATGGATGTCGACAAACTGGGAATCCGCAGAGGAACCGAGAAACCAATAGACCGATACCTCGCCCGAAGCGTCAGTTGGTACCGGTTGTTCATTCATAATATAACCGCATCCCGGACGGGGAGTAAAGGTGACAGGTATATTTTCAATGGGGTTGTCTTGCGCATCGGCAATCCGACAAACCAGCGGTTCCTCCAGCCGGGTGTTGAGAGTGCCGATTTGCCGGTCACCAGAAACCAGTTGAATCTCTGCCGGCGGCCCGGCAATAAACTCAATTTCTACCGTTTTTTGGATGTTGATGCCGCTGCGCACCGCCCGTGCAGATACCGTTTTGATGCCAGCTCGAGTCGAACGCACCGCACCCACCGCCTGGCCGAGTGAATCGGTCGGAAAGGCCGGCTGCTGAACAAAGGTTTTTTCTCCATTGACGATCAGACTGATCGTTTCGTGGGGAACGGGGTTGCCCTGAGAATCGCGCAGACGAACGGTGACGATCGACTCGAAAACGCCATCGGCAGCTACCGGAGTCGTGACCGACAGCTCCGAGACAACCGGATCGATCGGACCGTAGGGGGCGCTGGCGGTAAAAAACAGCGGCGATTCGAGCAAGGGAGAAATACCGTCGGTCGCTCGGGCGGAAAAAAGGTGGTTATCGATCCCCACCTCCGCTCCCAATCGAGCCGCTACGGAGGCGATTCCCTCGAGATTGGTGGCGATGGTGACTCGGTCCGTGAGGTTGTTGCCCAATTTACCATTGCCCGATTCAACACTAAAAAGCACATCATGTCCGGGAATGGGATTGTGGGCGGCATCCACCACTTTGATCCGAAACGGCCGGGGCAATACCTGGCCTGCTTGCGCGGTCTGGTTGTTTCCATCGACCATCAAAATTCGCGAGGCAGTGTTCAATTTGGCCGACAGAGTAAAAACCGCGGGAGATCCGCTGAGCTGCTGCCCTTTGTCTCCAAACGCTCGTGCCTCAAAAACATTATTGTTAAGCCCGCTGGTGCCACCGAGTCGTGGAGTAGCAATCGCCCGCCCCTGAGCATCGGTAAACACTACGGTTTCCAGCTGTCCGTTAAAACTGCCGCCGCCCTGGCGCACGACAAAAGTTACCGGATGATTGGATGACGCTTTACCGGTAAGATCGGTGATACGCACCTGGAGCGGTTGCACGGCGATTTGGTTGACGATTCCTATCGTGCTGTCACCGCTGACTTTGTAAAGATAAGCCGGAGGCGAGCTGACGTTGAGAGCGAAAGCAGCAGGAGACGAATCAAGCGGCTGGCCATCCTGTTCCCCGCTTGCCGTAACGACAAATTGTCCGGGGGTATTGCCCGCTGTCGCCTGAACGGCAGCGATGCCCTGGGCATCGGTGTTGACACTTTTAACTGTTTTGCCACCAACCAGCAGATCTGCAGTCGCTGTAAACGCAATCGGATGTCCGGCAATTGGATTGTTGAAAGAATCGGTAACCGCCACGGCAAGCGGTATGGGAAAATCGCGGTTCAAAGTCGTCGATTGTTGGTCCCCCTCGATTTTAACCAGTCGGGCGGCCTTGCCGGGAAGGGCAGATGAGGAAAAAATGACGGTCTGTTGTAAGCCGGAATAGGATGCTTCTATGCGATAAATCCCTTCACCGACTTCACCGCCCAGGGTGAGGAAAACAAAAGCCTGGCCGTTGGCATCGGTTGCAACCGAGAGTTGTCGTTTACCCTGCAGTGTGCCTTGTTCGCTGAGAACGCGAAAAAGAATCGTGAAACCCGGCACCGCCGTATTGCGGTCGTCGACCAGTTTTACGACAAACGGTGCGGCCAATGTCTGGCCAACCCGACCGCTTTGACCGTCACCGCTGACTTGTATCAGTGCCGCAGGCAAACCATAAGTAGCGGTTGCATAGAACACGACAAAAGGTTCAGCCGACCCGACAATCTCGGCGCGCAGGGAATGGGCCTGGTCGCCGCCGTCCTGTCCCAGAGTCCAGGCAATTGCGGCCGTGCCATCCGTCCGTGTGATGCGAAGCACCGAACTTTGTCCGCCGATCGATCCTCCTCCGCTCAAAACCGTGAATCTGACCTGGACGCCGCTGCGCGGATTTTGCAAGCCGTCGTGCACCAGGATCTTGATCGAATCGGGTAAAACCGCGCCTCGAGCGCCGGTAAGGGGCTGCGCCGTTCGACTGGAAATGACCGAATCAGGAGCCATGTTCGCGGTGGCGGAAAATTCGACTGGCGATCCTTCGAGTTCGTTTCCCTCATGACGCGCTATGGCCCGAACCCGGTTGATGCGGTCGGCGACCGTTCCCAAACGCCAGCGGGCACGGGCTATGCCATCGGCATCGGTTTGAATCGTCACCTGCTCGAGCGATTCCGCATTCAACTTGCCGCCGCCGGCCTGAATCGTGAATTCAACCGTGTGCCCCTGCACCGGACGATCCCGATCATCCAGAATCCGTACAGCCAGAGTATCGGCTAAAAATTCCCCTACCGTGCCGACAAAGGACTCTGCCGACAGGCGTTCGACTCGTTTTGGCACCACAACCGGCGGTACCAATCCAACGCTGAACACCTGGTCGGATTGGACCCCGGAATAGGTCTCGATCGTTCCATCCGAATAAGCGATGCGGATATCACAAGAGCTGTTGGATCCCAGTCCGAAATGCTGTAAAAAAGAACCGTGGCTTCTGTATCCCTGAGCGGTTTGTATTTCGCGAAAACCCAACAATCTCTGCATATCATTCAGAAAGCCGGCCGCAAAAATCCAGACTTTGGCACCCAGCCCGCCGCGTTTTTTCTGGTTGTCGAGAATTTCCAACAGCACATAATGGTTGTCGGTCGATGTGGTGTTGCGCAAAAAATAATGCCGACCATATTGCTCACCATCACCGATCGTGCCGCCGTATCCGGCGGCGATGATATCGAGTCGACCATCCTGATCGAGATCAGCTACCACTGCGGCACGCCCGTCAGCATAGACCACCTCAGCTCCGCTGCCGCGAATCTTTGTATAAAGACCGGATCCCGTATTGCGGTGAATCTCGGCGGCAGTCAGGGCGTTTTTGCGGTTGTTCTTTAAAACATACAAATCGGGATACGTGTCGTTATCAAAGTCTCCTGCATAGATGCCGAAAGCATCGGCACGTATTCCCAGACTGCTTGTAAATTCGGTAAAAATTCCGCTGCCGTTGTTGCGAAAAGCCAACAAAGGGGGCTCGGGATCCAGGTCGTCATAAGCCTGGGATATGAACAAATCCAGGTCTCCGTCGCGGTCGTAATCGATCAACAAAGGATTATTGACTTTGGCGTTCACGACGACACCCCGTGAGGAGGATCGGTCGGAATAAAATCCGTTGCCGTCGTTCATCATCAAAAGACAGCTGGCGTTGCGCCGGGTGATGAAAAGATCGGTACTTCCGTTGCCGTCAATGTCTCCGGAAACAGCACCCGTAATTGGAGCGTTGGCTGATCCACTGGCGGCTGTCAGTTTTTCGGTCGAGAGAGTGAAACGTCCATCTCCCTGGTTGATATAGATTTCATGAGGGTTGGTGTTGTTCAGAACGCCGATATCGACATCGCTATCGCCATCGATGTCGACGGCTAAAACCTGCTGCGTATCGTTGCTGCCGGTGGAAATGCCGTGTGCCGCTGTTTCATCGCTAAAAGAACCGTCACCGCGATTGATATAGAGCCGGTTGCTTCCGCCCGTGACTGCCTCGAAAAAATCCATATGGCCGTCTCTGTTAAAATCGGCAAAAACGGCGCCGCGGGAACAGCCGGAGACCATCAATCCCCGCGCGGCCGCCTCCTCGATGAAACTCCCATCCTCTTGTTGGCGGTAAAGCAGGTTGTCCTGAGGGGCCTCAAGATTGCAGGCGGAAATAAAGACATCTTCGAGTCCGTCAGCATCGAAATCCGTCACAGTTACACTCTGCGCGCCATGCCAGCCGTCCTGAAAAAGACCGGTGCGCCGCGAAACATCGGTGAACTCGAGGGGAGATTCGGGTAAAAGAATTTTCAAGTCAGAAAAGATAACGCCGGAAAAAGCATGATAGGCTGTAGTCTCATCGTCGCCGATGAGAATACGCGAAAAAGCCTCGACCGGTCCATAAGGAGGGAGTTGGGAAAATTCATATTCTTCATTGTCTATCATGAAATAGACTTTTTGCGCTGTCCAGATGATGCGAAAAGTATAGTCGCCGGAGGCACTGTAGGCCTTTTTCGCAAAGGGATACCATTTGTTGGCATATCGATCCCATTGGTTCTTTGGCGTGTCTGAATAGGCAAAAGGAGAATGCCACAGCGTCCAGTAGAGGGTGCCATCGTTGTAGTATTTTGGTGCAGTTTTGAAAAAGGCATAATTTGTGGATGTCTGGTGTACCTCCCAAAAATGGCCACCCGGGTCCGACCAGATCGAAAGGGGCACCCAATCTGACGCCAACTGATCCATTCTCAGGTTTGTCAGTTTGACTTCAACCGTGCCCTCAAAGGGTAAATCATTTTTCAAATCGACCGTCAATTTGCCATCGATCGTTCTCGACCGCCATCCTTTTCCCGCAACAAATTCTCCTCCGGTATTGGTCAACAAAGCGATCTCGTCGTCGCTTTGGCTCTGCAGATCGTGCTCGTAATAGACGCGTGTGTGTTGGGGCGCCGCCCCCACAACAGAAAAACCAGTTAACACCATCATAAATAAAATCTTAAAGATCATCTCTTGAGAAAAAGCATTTCGCACAGTTGGTCTCCACTCTAGGTTTTTCGTCTTTTGTGCTGCATTGCGACCCGCTGCCTGGCGATGACATCTGTTTTCTATAGTTTGTGGCTTGGATCAAACCTGCAAGTATCAGGCCGCAATCTTGGGTTTGCGCGGCTCGGCCTCTCTACATCCACCACGAAAAACTGTACAACCCGAGTGCGAAACAGGGTTTTCACACAATACCTAATAGATTATTATTTTTCATCTTATATTGCTACTGTTTTTACCAGGTCATCATCCAAAAAAAAACAAGCATTCAATCGACTCTGGTTTTTTCCCGCTTGCTGCGTGGTGATCGTAATAAAGTGTTCCACCATTTAACAGTGTATCAAGGCGAAATAGAACGATAAAAGGATTTGCCGTCACCACTGGCCCGAAATTTCAATTGGCATTCCCTCCGGAATTCCTTATTTTGAAAAAAAGCGGTATTGGTTAGCTCACCCAGCGACGAACGATCCAGATGAATCAACTTCTCTTCAGCCACAGCGATTTTATCGACAGCGACCGCATCCGCGTCAACGGAAAAAAGTTCGATCATTTGGTCGGACTGCTCAACATCCAAAAAGGCGGTCGCTTTCGAGCAGGGCTTCTCAATGGAAACCGGGGCACCGCAGTCGTTGAAGGGATCCGGCGCGATCATCTGATCGCCCGGGTCGAGTTGCACGAATCGCCGCCACCGCCGCTGTCGATTCGCCTGCTGCTCGCTTTGCCTCGGCCCAAAGTCCTGAAACGGGTATTGCAGGGTGTGACGAGCCTCGGGATTAAAGAGGTTTATTTGTTTGCCACCTGGAAAGTCGAAAAAAGCTACTGGCAGACCCCTGTACTGGGCGCAAAAGGATTGG
>JAFGJN010000109.1 GCA_016929055.1 Candidatus Zhuqueibacterota bacterium | reverse complement strand
GCAATCACGAGCATGTGCGCGTCATACACCACAAAGTCAACAAGGGATATGGCGGTGCGTTGCGAACCGGTTTTGCTCAGGCCAGAAAGCGATATGTTTTTTATACGGACGGTGATGCCCAATATGATGTATGTGAGTTGGAAAATCTCGTGGAAAAGCTGACCCCGGATGTGGATGTCGTCAATGGTTATAAAATTAAGCGAAACGATCCCTATTATCGAGTGGTGATTGGCCGGATCTATCAGCATGTCAGCCGTCTGCTTTTCTCGCTGCCGATCCGCGATGTCGATTGCGATTTTCGTCTGATACGCCGAGACTTGTTCGACCGGATCGAGCTTTTTTCAACGAGCGGCACGATTTGCGTAGAGTTGATTTACAAGTTGGCGCACAGCGGCGTCCGATTTAGCGAGGTTCCGGTCAGCCACTATTTTCGCGCCAGCGGAAAATCCCAATTTTTCAATTTTCGGCGTCTGTTTCGAGTTGCCATAGACTATTCTGCGCTTTGGTTCAAATTGGTTGTTTTGAAACGGGAGCACATGCATGCCGAATCGTGAAATGCTGCCGCCTGCTTATAAAGGCAAACGGGTTTTGATCACCGGTGGACTGGGCTTTATCGGCAGCCATCTCGCAGCCCGCCTGGTCGAATATGGCGCCGATGTGTTGATCGTGGACTCGCTTATTCCGCAATACGGCGGCAATTGGTTCAACGTCGAAACCATTCGCGACCGGGTGCGCATCAATATCGCCGATATTCGCGATCAGTACGGCATGAATTATCTCGTGCAAGGCCAGGATTATATCTTTAACCTCGCCGGACAGGTCAGCCATATCGACAGCATGGAGGATCCCTTTACCGATCTGGAGATCAATTGCAAATCGCAGCTGTCCATTCTCGAGGCGTGTCGTCATCACAATTCGACGGTCAAGATCATTTTCGCCGGAACCCGTCAACAGTATGGTCGGCCACAATACCTGCCGGTCGATGAAAAACACCCCCAGAACCCGACCGATGTCAACGGCATTAATAAAATGGCTGGCGAGTGGTACCATATTCTCTACAACAATGTCTATGGAATTCGCGCCACATCATTGCGATTGACCAATACCTATGGACCCCATCTGCTGATGAAGCACAATCGGCAGGGATTTTTGACCGTTTTTATTCGCAAGCTCATCGAAGGGCAAGAGATCGAGATTTTTGGCGACGGCCGGCAGATTCGGGATTTCAACTATATACAGGATGTGGTGGATGCTTTTTTGTTGGTCGGCGCTTTTGACGAGTGCAACGGTCACATCTACAACCTCGGCGGCGACGAGCCGCTCAAACTCGTGGATCTGGTCAAACTCATGATTCAGGTCTATGGCAAGGGCAGCTACCGGCTGGTTCCTTTTCCCGAAAAGAAAAAGCGCATCGATATCGGCGACTATTATGCCGATTACCGCAAAATTCGAGCCGCGTTGGGCTGGCGCTATCTGACCCCCATGCGTCAGGGCCTGGAAAAAACACTGGAATTTTACCACAGCCACAAGGATAAATATTGGAGCTGATCGAAAAGACAGGTGCATGGGTGCGGGCAGGAAAGCGAGAAAACCTTTTTTTCCTGGTTTTGCTTTTGCTATTTGCCCTGCAATTGCTCCGTCATGTCAATGGTTTTGATGTGCCGGACAGCGATTTTTTCGACTACCGGCAACAAGCGATACAACTGCGCAACCTTTCCTGGCCCGATCATTTCAAGCGTCCACCTCTGTTTCAAGGCCTTATCGCTCTCACCTCCACGGTTTTTCCGGAACCCTGGCGCGAATTGTACGCTGCAGAACTGATCATCGCGCTGTGTGCTGTTTTTTCATTGATTCTGGTCTACCGCATCGCCCGTCATTTTTTGGGCGGAGCCGGCGGCTTTTGGGTCGCCTGGATCTGGGCTTGTCATCCCGCTACCCTGCGAATGGCCATCAAACCCAAGCCGGAAATGCTGACGACCCTCTTGATCCTCTGGGCTGTCGATCTCTTTTTGCGCAAGGATCGGCGCGCCTATCTCATCGCTTTTTTCGCCACTCTGGTTCGCTATGAGGGTGTTTTGGCGATCGGGGCTTTCGCTTTCGCTGATCTGTTTTTTTCAAAGAATCGATTGAAAACGCTGGCGATCGCCGCTTTAGCAATTTCATTCATTGTTTTTTGGACTGTTTTGCAAAAGGAAGGCACGGGTGGTGCCAGTTATAGCAACTATTTCAGTGATTATCGGTTCAATATCGAGTATCTTCGAACGTTTTGGCTTGGGTTGTTGAATGCTTTGCCCGTTCAGGGATTTAAAATATGGGTGGCGCTTGCCGCTTCCCTTATGTTCTTGGCAATTGTTGTTGGTTTGCGTCTTGAGTCGCGTACAACGTTGATGAGTGTGACATTTCTCGCTGGTTTTGTTTTTTTGCATATGATTTGGCCGTTTTCGAATATTGATTATACGATTATCATCTCTTGGATAGCCCTAATCGCGATTGTTGGCGGATTTTTGGTTGTCGCAAATTGCATCGGCACCATATTTCGATACTTGGGCTTGAAGGCCCTCAATTCGCTTATTTTTCTTAAGGTTTTAGCTTTAGCCGTTTTGCTGCTGACATTGTTTTTACTTTTTCGCCACCGATTTGATTACCCCCAGTACAATGTCGATCTCTGGTTTGTTGCGGTATCTATTTCGTTGATGGTTGGATTTCTGTGGTATCAGAACAAATGGCATGTCAAGATTAACGTGGTCGCTGGTTGGATTCTGACGATAGTTCTTGCATTTTTTTTAAACTCACAGACCCAGGCGGATCTGTTCAGCATTCGTTATTCAAAGGCTGAATATCGAGCAGCCGCAGAATGGTTTGCGAACTATCGTCAAACGGGTGATCGAATGGTCATCGATCAACCGGTCATCGCTGCTTTTTATACTAAACTAGATCCCGATCTTGATTTACTGCGCTTAGCAGAACTGCCCTCATTAGAGGCTGCAGACTTGGCCGCATGGCTAAAGGAAAACAATATCTGCTACATTGCCTGGCTCAGCACCCATCGTATACTCAACAGCGACGACAATTGGTATCGTTGGAAACGGGACAACCGCGGCTGGTCAACGGTAGCTTTTTTGGAAAACGGTGAACAGGTACCGGGATTTCACAAAGTTGCTACTCTTGAGCGCGGCCCAAGGGTCGCGAAAATTTACCACGTCTGCCCTGACTCTGCTTATAACGACGCAAGTCAAGAAAAACAGCGCTGATGCAACAGGAGCAAAGCATGCACGTTCCCTTTGGAGATCTGGCCCAACACTATCATTCCTATAAAACAGAAATCGATGCCGCTATCCAAAGCGTGCTCGAAAGCGGTTGGTTTGTCCTTGGTCAGCAAGTCGAGCGATTTGAGCAGCGTTTTGCCGACTATGTGGGAGTTAGGCATGGGGTGGGTGTCGGATCAGGAACCGAAGCGATTCATCTGGCTCTATTGGCTGCCGGTGTTCGGCCAGGGGATCAGGTCATCACGGTGCCGAATACCGCGATTCCGACTATCTCGGCTATCTCCTTCGCCAACGCAATACCGGTGTTCGTCGATGTGGATCCGAAGCACTATACGATACAGCCGCGGCTATTGGAAGCGGCGATCACAGAAAAAACCCGTGCGATCGTGCCGGTGCATCTTTATGGTCAATGCTGCGATATGAGCGGCATTCTTGCGATTGCCGATGCCTATGGAATTCCGGTTGTCGAGGACTGTGCGCAAGCCCACGGCGCCCGGTGGGATGGACGCAAAGCGGGAAGCTTTGGCGATCTCGGCTGTTTCAGTTTCTATCCCAGCAAAAATTTGGGTGCGTTAGGCGACGGAGGACTGGTCGTTACTGATGATGCGGAACTGGCCGAAAGGTTGCGGCATTTGCGCAATTATGGACAAACCCAGCGCTATATTCATGAAAGTATCGGTTTCAACAGCCGATTGGATGAACTTCAGGCCGCAATTCTTTCGGCGCAGTTGCCTCATCTCGACGCTTGGAATATGCGCCGAAGGGAAATCGCCGATTTGTATCGCGATCGGATCACCAACCCGGATGTCATCGTGCCGGAAGAGGCGGAACGCGCTTTTCATATCTATCACCTCTTTGTGGTGCAGTGTCCGCAGCGTGATGAGCTACGGGAACATTTGGCTGCGCACGGCGTGCAGACGTTGATTCACTATCCCATTCCCTGTTATCTTCAACAGGCGTATGCCGAGCTGGGTATGCGCAGCGGATATTGCCCGGTTGCCGAGCGCTTAGCGAATTGCATCTTGTCCTTGCCCATTTATCCCGGACTCGGGAATGAACAGATAGAGTATGTCGCCCAGTGTATCAATGAATTTGTTCCCGGTTCGGGTTCGGTTGGTTGAGCAGACGCAGTGAATCGAACGATTTGAACGAATGATAGAGCTATGGCGGTAAGAGTAAAAAAAATTGGTGATTCTCTTTCAAGACATCCCGAATATGGATTTTATTTGAGTGTCGGGGTCGCTTTGGCGATTCGTTTGATCCTCATAGCTTTGCGCTGGATCAATCCGGATGAGGGGGCCCATTTGATGGATGCCCGGTTGTTCCTGGACGGTTATCTGCCCATTATCGATTTCGGTTCCAGGCAGCCCTTTTATGTCGCCATCCTGGCGCTCTTTCTTCAGACGCTGGGCTCATCACTTTTCGTTGGCCGACTGGTTCCGGTTCTATCCTCCCTGGGTACAGGTGTCCTGATCTATGCGATTACTCGCCAGTTGTCGAATCGCGTTTTTTCCATGCTGGCAGCGATGATTTTTTTCTTTTTACCCTTGCTGTTGATCTGGTCTCCGGTGGTCAAGACCGAACCTCTGGCCATGTTGCTCGGCACCGCCAGTATGCTGCAGCTATTGAATGCGTTTGAATTACCTTTGCAACGCCGTGGGTGGATCCTGCTCTCTGGTATTTTAGCAGCTTTGGCGTTTTACGTTCGACAACCGACTCTTTATCTGCCTCTGACGGTCGTGATTTATTTATTGGCCGTACGCCGAGAACCAATGAAAATAAGATTGTTGAATACCATTTATTACTTTTTGGGCTATTTAAGCGTGGTGATGTCGGTCTGTGCCGCCTTTCTAGCCCGAATGTCCTGGCAACAGGTGGCTATTTCCCAGCTCAATCCGCTCAATCTGATCTTAAACCGTTTGCTGCACGTCTTGGGATGGTTGCCGGCTGTTCATCGGGTGGTGGAAGGGGAAGGATTTCGTATTTTGGCACAGGATCCGCAAATAACCATGCAGGCCTGGCAGCAATCGATTTTTTCCGGTTTTTTCATTGTCGTGGCGGTTGCTCTGGCGATTTCCCGCAGTCTGCGCAACTCGGCGGCAGCGCCAAAACACAAAGAAGCGATGCTGTTGTTCACGATTTGGATGATGCTGGTTCTGTTGCTCTATGGGTTTCAAACAGCCCAACGGGGATTTTATACCCACTATTATACGGAATCGTTGCCACCGATGATCCTGATTGCGGTACATGCTCTGGATCCCGAACAAATTCACCGTCCCTATCGATGGCTGTTTGTTCTTTCAGCCTGGTTGTTTTTTTTCAGCATCTATGGGGTGCAGCGCTTGTTCTGGCAAATCGAGCCGGGAATCGCTCTTTATTGGCTTTTCTCTTGTGCGGCAGCAACCGTTTTCTTTGCCCTCTTTTTCAACCGAACCTCGAAAAAAACCGAACTCAAAACCTGGTATCTGAGCGCATTGGGCAGTTGCGTCGCCCTCTTGTTGCTTCTCTTTGCGGGTATGGCCTCTGTGTTGGCGCTTTTTTTGTCCGCCTGGGTCTATTTTGTGATTTTCAAGCAGAGTCTCAAAAAAAATATCGCTCCTGATTCTCCTGTTTGGTCGCATCGGGCCGGCACTGCGTCGATCCTGGTCGCATTTTTTTTCTCCGCCGCCTATTCGGGCTCTTTTCTGGGCCCGCAATTTCAGGGTGTGTGGTCGCGCAAAACGCTGGATGCGGTTACGACAATTCTGAAAGCGGAAGGTGAACCGGCGGACCAAGTGTTGTCTGGCGGCATGATCTGGACTTTTCAGTCGGGGTTTTCTCCCTATCGCAATGTGGCCCATCCAACAGAATTTCTGAAAAAATATCATACCGATTTCAACAACGATTTTCGCAGCAACCCACCTCGCTTCGTGGTATTGGATGGGTATACACAAAAGAAATACCAAAAACATCTGGATTTCCTTTTAGAAGAATTAGAACTCCGCTACGAGAGGTTGGCCGTCATTCGCCAGGCGCACCGGGCTGTTGAAATCTATCGGCTGCGGCAGCCGGCTTTTTATTTCCCCGTTTCTGTGGCATTCGCCCCCCTTTGTCTCGATTCCATAGGATCGCTGCATTGACCCTTCAACAGAAAACCGTTTCCGGGGTGTTGTGGACCGGTGTGGCCAAGATGAGCATGCAGGTGGTGCTCATGCTGGTTTCGTTCGTTCTGGCGCGGTTACTCACACCTCAGGCTTTCGGAGTTGTTGGCATGGCCGCTCTGGTGACCGTCGCCATCACCCTGGTAAATGACAAGGGACTGGGCATGGCTCTGGTGCAGCGCCGAGATCTGACCGAACTGTCGGTCTCTTCGCTCTTCTGGGGCGGAATGGCTTTTTCAGTGATTTTGTATGGCCTGTCGTTTGCTGCGGCCGGCCCCCTTGCCGCTTTTTTCAACGAGCCGATGCTTAAGCCGGTTGTTCGGGTGCAGGCCTTTGGATTTATTGTTTCGGCGCTCGGGATCGTGCAAAAAGCCATGATGACTCGAAGAATGGAGTTCCGTAAACTGGCGATTATTGAAATTATTGCCCTTTTATGCAGCGCTGTGGTGGCTGTTTCGATGGCCTTTTCCGGTTATGGGGTGTGGAGTCTTGTGGCTCTAATGCTGTTGCGCGATTTTGCGACCATTGTTTTGCTCTGGTTCACTTTTCCCTGGCTTCCCGATTGGCGCTTTTCCTGGCAGGCTTTTCGCGATCTGGCTGTTTTCAGCGCCGCCGTACTCGGCAACGATGTCGCCCTTTATGCCGTTACCAACACGGACAGCACCATTATCGGCCGAGTGCTGGGCAGCGTCAGTCTTGGCTATTATGCCTGGGCCATGAACCTGATAAAGTTCCCCATTACGCGTTTGTCCGGCATCGTTTCTCGCGTCACCTTTCCCGCATTCTCGGCGATGCAGGCCGATCCCCTACGCTTCAAGCAGGGTTATCTGAAATCGATACGTTTTGTGGCGTTGATAACTTTTCCGCTTTTGGTTGGATTGGGTTGGTCGGCTCCCGAACTGGTTCAGGTGGTTTTGGGGGAACAGTGGAGAGCGGTACAAATTCCCCTAATGCTCCTGGTTCCGATGGGCATGCTCAAGTCCGTAGGTACACTCAAGGGCGCAGTTCTGATGGCTCGCGGCAAACCGGAAATCGAGCTGAAATGGAACATCGCTTATCTGATTCCGCTTGTAGCTGCGGTGTGGTTCGGAACACGCTATGGTCTCAACGGCGTCGCTGCCGCTTTTGTTGTCCTCTATATCCTGACTTTTCCGATCATTCAAGGGATCACTCATCGGCAAATTCAGGTGACCTGGAGTGAATTCGGCCGGGCGCTGGCACCCGCCACAACCGCTGCTGCCGGTCTGTCAGTTGCTTGCGCTGCCGGCAAAATCGCGGCGATTCACTTTCTGCACCTGCCGCCCTTTGCGGTATTGTTCATTACAATTGTCGGCGGTGGAGTCGGCTATGTGTCGACCCTGCTGCTGTTTACAAAACCTGTTGTCGATGAGTTTATCGGTCTTTTTTTGCGCACGGGACAACGAATGCAGTCGGAATAGGATGTGATGAAAATTGCCATCATGGGAATCCGTGGTATACCCGCCAATTATGGCGGCTTTGAGACCTTTATCGAAGAATTGGCCCCCCGACTGGTACAACGCGGACATCAGGTTACGGTTTTTGGGCGCTCCAATATCATCGATTATAAAGAGCACTTTTACAAAGGTGTTCGAATTCGTCTATTGCCGACCATCAGTCACAAGTATCTGGACACCGTGGCGCATACTTTATTTTCCACACTTGTCACCTTTTTTACCCCTTATGACGTGGTGCTTATCTGCAACAGTGCCAATGCTTTGTTTTGTGCCTTGCCCCGCCTGATGGGCAAAGCCGTCATTCTAAACGTCGATGGCCTGGAATGGAAACGCCAGAAATGGAATTGGGCTGGCAAGGCGTTTTATAAAATATCCGAGTTTTTGGCTACTTTTTTACCCACTGCAATCGTTTCCGATGCCCGCGATGTGCAAAGTTACTACGCCCGCAAGTTTCAGGCCAAGTCATACTATATTCCATATGGCGCGCCAGTCCAACCAATTGCCAGCCAGGAGATTTTGCGCAAATACGGTTTACGGCCACGCGAGTATATTTTGTATGTCAGCCGTATGGAGCCGGAAAACAATGCCCATCGTGTTGTGAAGGCATTTGAGTGCGTTGAAACAGAAAAAAAACTTGTTATGGTCGGTGATGCACCCTATAGCAACGATTATATCAACAAATTAAAAATGACCGCGGATCGCCGCATTATTTTTACGGGTTACGTTTTTGGAGTGGGATATCGCGAGCTTCAGAGCCATGCTTATCTCTATATTCAAGCGACCGAAGTCGGCGGTACCCACCCTGCCTTACTCGAGGGGATGGGATATGGCAATTGTGTTTTGGCCAATGACGTTTCGGAACACCATGAAGTTTTAGGTTCCACGGGTATTTTTTTTGATCGGATGGATAATCGCGATTTAAGTGGAAAAATTCAGATGTTATGCGATAGGCCAAAACTTGTTGCTGAAATGCGCAGCAAAATTAGAAAAAGGGTCAATGCACTCTATTGCTGGGATCGAGTCACCGACCAGTATGAAAAATTGTTCATAAAGGTGATTAGAAACCGCGTACGGCATTACGCAAAAAAGGATTTATAGATGAAAAAACTCTTGATTGTAGTTCCTACCTATAATGAGGAAAAGAATTTGCCACAGGTATTAAATGAATTGCTCTTGTTGCAGAATCCCTTATCAGAATGGCAAATTCAATCTAAAGTTTTGATTGTCGATGATGGATCAAAAGATCGTTCCGCAGAGATAGCAAAACAAGCTGGTGTTGATGTTTTACAGCTCCCGATTAATCTGGGATACGGTGCGGCACTGCAAAGTGGATTTATCTACGCTTTAGAGAATAAAGTTGACCTGGTTATTTCCATCGATGCTGATGGACAACATCAACCCTCAGATATTTTAAAGATTGTCGAAGCGTATTTAGATGGTAAATATGATGTTGTTCTGGGATCGCGTTTCGTTGAGGATACAGGATACCAGACCAATCTGCCGCGAAGATTGGGGATCAAGATGTTCAGTGTGATTTTGCACTTGTTGAGCGGTTTGCGCATCGCTGATGTCACTACTGGATTTCAATTGATTACTCGCCAAGTCGTCGAGCTCTATGCTGCCGAGTATCCGCACGATTACCCAGATGCACAAATGCTTCTTCTGCTGGCATTGTCCGGATTTAAAATCAAGGAAATCCCTGTTGTCGTCAAACAGCGATTGCATGGGCAATCGATGCACTCTTCCATCAAGTCGCTGCTTTATCCCATTCGTAATTTTTTGGCCATCATTGTCATTTTACTGCGTATTCCTCAGGTCAAAAAAACCATACAGCTAAAATGATACGGAACCGATGAAAAAATACAAGAATTCACACTTGCTGCTCCTAATTTTTGTTTTGGGGGCATTATACTTAAGGTTATATCAGCTTGATTTTGGGAGCCCGGAT
>JAFGJN010000108.1 GCA_016929055.1 Candidatus Zhuqueibacterota bacterium | reverse complement strand
GCATGCGCGGCGATTTCGACCCGCTGACAATCCTGCATACCGCCGCTCTTTTGAGGCGGGAAAAAATTCAGATCGTTTTGACCAATATGGACAAGGAACTCCGTTTTGCCGGCCTGGCGGCCAAATTGCTCGGCGGTTGCGCCGTGATTCCGCGCCGCGGAATCGATTATCCCCTCAAGAATCGGCTCCACTATCGCCTGAGCTATCAACATTTGGCGCAAGCCGTGATCGCCAACAGCCAGGCCACCAAACGCGCCCTCTTGCGCCATGCAGCCTGGCTCGATCCCGATAAAATACATGTGATCTATAACGGCATCGACCCTGCACCTTTTACCGGATCTGCAGATAAAAATTTGCGCCGTTCCTGGGGCATTCCCGAAACCGAACCCGTCATTGGTTTTGTCGGACAATTGGACGAACGCAAAGGTATAAAGGAATTGTTGCCCGCTTTTGCCCGTGTGGTCAAGGAAATTCCACAAGCCCATCTCGTCCTGTGCGGCTCTGGAGCACTGGAGACGCAGATCCGGACGTTTTCTCGAGAAAATCGACTCTCGGAACGGCTGCATCTCCTCGGGTTTTGTCGCGATATGGTTGACGTCATGAAAAGCATCGATTGTCTGGTTTTGCCTTCGTACTGGGAGGGCTTTGGCATCGTCTTGATCGAGGCGATGGCAGCGGCAAAACCGTGTGTCACCACGAACATCAGCTCCATGCCAGAAATCGTCGTCGATGGTGAAACCGGTCGAGTCGTGCCGGTCGCCGATGTAGATGCTCTCACGAATGCCTTGATTGAAATTTTACGGGACCCTGTCCTGTCACGAAAATATGGTTGTCGGGGTCAACTGCGAGTGGCGGAGAAATTCACCATCGCGCGAATGATCGATCAGTTGGAGGCGTTGTTCGTTCAAACCGGGAACACTCTGCAACAAGAGGGGTAAAAGGGGTGGAAAATCATCAAAGAAACAAGGATAAAACTCGATGACCTTTTGGAATCGCATTGAAAGGATGAGCAAACGGTTGTTTTTAAGTCTGTTGCAGCGACTGGCAGGAAGCGGACAGGCGACAGCAAAAGAGCTGACTGAAAATCCGCCACAAAGGATACTGGTTGTCCGCCAGCACGATCAATTGGGAGACTTTTTGCTCTCAACACCGGTTTTTAGAGCGTTGAGAGCCGCATACCCGCAAGCCCAAATTACCGTGGTTGCACGGAGCTATACGGCCGATTTGGCGCGACACAACCGCTATATTGACGGCGTGATCGAGTTTCGCGATCAATTGCGCGGCTGGACACCCGCCTATGCTATCGATTTTTGGCGCCGCCTGCGCAGTGGACATGACCTGGCCGTCGTTCTCAATACCGTTTCCCATTCGTTATCCAGCGATTTGATCGCGCGATTCAGTCGGGCTCCCTTTATACTCGGGTCGGAACACCACCCTTTTCCGGGCTTTGAGCGCAACTTTTTTTACAATCTTTTGGCACCCTATCGCAATCTACCTCTGCCGCAAAGTGAAAAAAACCTCGATATCGTCCGCGCCATTGGCGTGGATACCGCGGATGCTTCCGAACATCTCACCTTGCTGTCTGATGAAAAACGGCGGGCAAGAGAAAAGCTGAACGATCTGGGCTGCGATCCCTCAGTGCCGTTGGTGGCCCTGCATCCGGGTGCGGGCAAAATGCTCAATCGCTGGCCCGCTGACCGTTTTGCCGAAACCGCCAATCGTCTGGCTGAAATAGAGCCCCTGCAGTTTCTGGTTACCTGGGGGCCAGCTGAAAACGAGCTCGGGCATATTTTGCTGGCAAATCTGAAGGTCGAGGCAATCGAACTGCACTGTCGAGATATTCGGGAATTGGCCGCCGTTTTTTTCCACCTCGATCTTTTGATCTGCAACGATACGGGGGTAATGCATCTGGCCGCTGCAGTGGAAACACCATTGGTTGCCGTCTTTGGTCCCACCGCACCGGAAGAATGGAAGCCGGTCGGTGAACGATTTGTGGCTGTGCGCGCACCTGACCTGCTCTGCTCTTCGGTGTCGGTCGAAAAAGTCGTGGCCAGGGCTCATCAACTGTTGATCGCAAATCGATGCTCGACTGCAGTGGTCGATTAAAGACCGAATCTGGGTGGGAATGTCGGCTGTTGTAAGTAGAATAGAATTAAAAAGATACTTTCCCCGAGATTCTGTTGACCCAGAATCCGGATAAACTATTTTTTATCGAGAATTGCAATAAAACTATTGACCTTTATTTTTAGATTTATATCTTAAATCACTTCAACCAATCCCTGTGAAGCTTACCAGGTAAATGCGATTTTGAGCACAGAATTTGTATCTGAATCCATTCAGAGCCGCTCGCTCTCCACGGAATGCGGGTCAATCGGTTCTTTCGAATGGAATTCTATTAAAAGATAAGTCGCGGTTTTAGATGGGGTAAGGAGCCGATTTTCGGCGATCGCTGCAGATGAGCCTCTCAGGCATGTCGGTAGCCATGAGTGATCGATTTTTGGGTCATAAATGCCGGTTGAAATAGAACCCTTTATAAGGATTGCAGGTTATGTCAAATTTCATCGATGATGCGGATGATCGTTTCGAGTCATTTTCCGCTTTCTTGCACGATGCAGACGATCAGGATGACGATATCGTGCCGACTGAATCCGATGATGACGAATGGGACGAATTTGCCGATGAAGAAGAAGGCGAATGGGTAGAGGAAGAAACCATCGCCGAGGAGGGCGAAGGAGAAGAAGAGTGGGACGCTGACTGGGAGGATGACCCAGAGGAAGCCGAGGAAGCGGAAGAAGAGGAAGAAGAGGAGGAAGAGGAGGAGGAAGAGGAGGAGGAAGAAGAAGAGGATTGGGATCTCGATGAAGAAGAGTGGGAAGAGTCCGAAGAAGATTGGCTCGAGGGCACACCCGAGTGGGAAGGCGATGACGATTGGGAATAGGCTGCACAGATGACCACAGCACGCTTTTTCATGATTGGGAACGAGACGACGGTTCGGGGCGCGAGTATCCACGCCATCCCCGGCTTGCCGTAGCCGTGATTTGCTTCGATCGCGATCGATTTTTGTTGATCCGTCGTGGACAGGAACCGCATAAGAACTGCTGGAGTTTTCCCGGTGGCGGTGTTTTGTTGGGTGAAAGCCTGCATGATGCGGCAAAGCGCGAACTCGATCAAGAGTGCAGAGTGGAGTGCCGGATTCTCGCCCTTGTTGATATTGCCCAATTCATCGAACGCGATAATACCGGACGCATCCGCTATCATTATGTGATCGCCGACTATCTCGCCGAATATAAAGGGGGCGAGGTGCGGGCCGGAAGCGACAGTATCGATGCAAATTGGTTCAAACCGGACGAGGTGGTCAATTTGTCTACCACACCGGGATTGGAAGAAATGCTGCAAAAGGCGCTCATCAGGCGCAAATCTCTGAAAAATGAAAGATGAGCCCGGAAATTTGTTTGCCGGGCTTTTTTATAGCCCATGATGACGACAAAAATCATTAATAAAATACTGGTGATCAAACTGCGCGCTATCGGCGATGTGGTTATGTCGACGGTTGTGCTGGACAATCTCCAGGCTCATTTTCCTCATGCTTCAATCGATTTTCTTACCGAAGCGTTTTGCCGCGATCTGGTGAGCGATCACCCGGCTGTTCGTCGTGTGTGGGTTTTGGACAAGAGTGGCTGGCGGCGACAATCCTGGAGAACACGATTGTTCCAACCTATACGCCTGTTGAGTTCGATACGCCGCGAAGGTTATGACGCGGTT
>JAFGJN010000107.1 GCA_016929055.1 Candidatus Zhuqueibacterota bacterium | reverse complement strand
GCATGCGCTGTGCCGATGGATGGAAATCCGAAGGCGAATTGGGATCGAAATTGGGCTCCGAAGCCATTGCCAGTATTTCGCCGTTTGTCGGATCCATCACCACCACTGCACCGCTCTCCGCCTGGGTTTCCACAATTGTTTGGCTAAGATTGCGTTCGATGATGCTCTGATAAAAATAGTCAAGGGTCAACACCACATCGCTGCCATCTACAGGAGGGAGTTTGGGGTATTCAGGCCGTTCGAACAATTGCGAGGTACCGCCAGAGGCAGTTTTTTGCAGAATCGCCTTGCCTGCTTTACCGCGCAAAAGCGCATCACAGGATTTTTCAATACCGCTCAAACCGTTGCCATCGACATCGATAAATCCAAGAATTTGCGAACCCACTCGTCCCCGGGGGTAACGCCTGGACCAGCTCTCCTGCAACTCGATTCCCGGCAAGCCGATTGCCGCCAACCGCTCCCCCTGTTCTCGCGACACATTCCAGGCCAGGGTCACAACACGGCTTGGGTTTTGCAGACGCAAGCTATAGTGCGATGCAGACCGGCCGAGAACCTGCGACAGCACGCGAGAGGTCTTTAGTGGGTCTGTGATTAATTCCGGATAGGCAAGAACGGATACGGCAGGGACATTCATCGCCAGCGGTCGCAGTTGGCGGTCGAGCACCAGACCACGCTGAGGAAAAAGTTTGACTTCGCACTTGTATTGTCGTTCGGCTATCACTTCCAAACTCTCCTTTTCCAAAAACTGGATATAGCCCAGACGTGCGATCAGAAGGACAAAAAACAGAAATGCGGCCACATTCAAAACCGCAAGCCGCCAATGAAATCGGTTGTCTTCCCTTTGCTTCATACCGATCAACTCCCGAACACCTACAGGATCTCCGCCGATGAACGGCGTCCCTGCTGCGTCCGCTGCTCGTCACAGTTCCGGCCGGATTCCGACCATCCCTCCGGATTAATCGGGTGCCGGTGGAATACTGATTTTGGGTGCCGATACCAACCCGAGACGCTCCCGGGCAATGGTGACGATTCGTTCTTCGCTTTTCAACTGTTCGATACGGGCCTGTAACAACGCATTTTCATCGGCCAACTTTTGCAACTCGTTGTTGAGCTGAGCATTGCGCCGATTCAGCTGATCGACGCGTATGGTTTGCCAAACCTTGAGAAACGAGAAAAAGGCAAACCCGATCAGAGCCAGAACAATCCAGCTGCGCCGGTGGGTGCCTTTGACCAAAGGATAGGGGTACGCTCGCTTGCTCATATTTTCTCGATGATTCTCAATTTGGCCGATCGAGCATTGGGATTGTTCAACACCTCTTCGGCCGAAGGCCTCGCCAGGCGCTCGACCCAGCGAATGGTCGGTTGTCGTCCACAGATGCAAATCGGCAATTCCGGCGGACAAGTACACGGCCGAATTTGCGATGTAAAAAATTCCTTACAGATGCGATCCTCCAGACTATGGTAGCTCACGACGGCAAGTCGGCCTCCCGGCGCTAATAACTCGAGTGCCTTGGGCAAAAACGACCGCAGATTTTCCAGCTCGTCATTGACCGCGATCCGAATCGCCTGAAACACCCGCGCAAGGCTCTTGACCGCTCGATCCGACGGAATCGTCCGTCGAATCACCTGAGCAAGTTGATCCGTCGTCGTGAGTGGATCGTTCGACCGGGCCCACACAATCGCGCGCGCAATACGCCTTGCGTGTCGCTCTTCACCATATTCCCGTATGAGTCGTGCCAAATCGCTCTCGTCCCATTCGTTCACAATCGTCTTTGCGTCAATGGAACGCGCGCCACCCATCCGCATCATCAATGGGCCCGGTTTGGAAAACATGAAACCTTTGTCGGGATCGGAAACCTGTAATCGCGATATCCCCAGGTCAACCACTATCGCATCCGCCTCGGAAATACCCAGCTGTACAGCAACCGCATCGATATCGCTGAAATTTCCTTCCACCGCTTGAAATCGATCCGCATAGCGCTTCAGGCGCATTTCCGCTCTCTTGATCGCGTCGCGATCCAGATCGATCCCGACCACCCGAATAGTCGCCGAGTTTTTCAGAAAAAAGAGCGAATAACCACCATCTCCCAGCGTTCCATCCCATACATGGCGAATTTGTTCGATCCGCAGACCCTGCGCCACTCGCTCAATCAGCACCGGTATATGATAATCCACCGACATCGTCACCTTCGGCTCCTTTTTCGCCTACGGTTCCTTACCGGCAGCATATTCGGCTTCATCCAGATCAAGAACACTCATCGCTGCCTCTACATCCTCTTCGGAAGCAGCACCCGACCGCTGATAATTGGCCGGATTCCAGATCTCGATATAATTATCCGCCCCAACCACGATCACTTCCTGCAAATCCTGTAAACCTGCATATGCAATCAGATCTTGCGGAATCGTGATCCGTCCCTGCTTGTCAAAAACCGCTTCCGCCCCGCGCCCAATAAACTCTCGCTTGAGTTTTCTTTTGGTTTTTTCATCGATTTTCGCTTTATTTAATTTGTAACGAAAACGATCCCACTCTTCCTGACAATAGCCGGTAATACAGGGTTCGATGCCGCGCGTGATATAGACGCGATCCTGCTGCCCCTCGGGAAAGGCATTGCGAATCTTGACCGGTATCGCCACGCGTCCCTTGGGATCATAAGCATTGAAATATGTGCCGAGCAGACCATCCATACGAGGACCGTTAAAATGCCTTAAATCACCTGAAATAGTTATTAATCACCTACCATCACCTTAAAAATAGCACATCGCTTTGTCAAAGTCAAGTAAAAAACAAACATTTGCGTATTGTTCATAATTTGGTGTGCGGGCTGATGTCAATATCTGGTGCCCGGACGGCTAAAATCCATCATTAAAAAAATGGAACGCAATCCCACGACCATTCATCCATTCTGATCAAATATGAAACAATCAAACCGAGTTTATTACAGTTTTCTCGCACCGTTCATTCGAACCTACCGGTCGGCACTTGCTATCGGAGTCCTCTGTGTCATTCTCGCGACATTTTTCCAACTCCTCACGCCATGGATTTTGCGCTACGGGATCTCTTTCATCGAAGCGGGCTTTGAAGAACAGAGCAATGCGATCTATCATTTCTTTCGTGACCGCATTGGGCTTGTGCAACCCGGCCGTTTGCTGGCGGCATATGCGCTATTGATCGTTTTGGTGGTGGCGTTCGAGGGGGTTTTTCGCTATCTGATGCGCGATATTTTGATCGGGGTTTCCCGCCGAATCGAATACGATCTGCGCAACGCCTATTTCGCCCATCTGCAGCGCTTGTCTCAATCGTTTTATCATCGCCGGAAAACAGGTGACCTGATGGCCTTGGCTACCAATGATCTTGAGGCGGTGCGTTCAATGCTCGGCCCCGGCATCATGCATTTTTTTTCCACCCTGCTGCTGGCTGTGGTGGCGCTGTGGTTGATGTTTCAGATCAATCGCGAGCTGACATTCTGGGCGCTGACGCCTTTGCCCTTCGTTGCTGTCATTGTCAACCGTTTGGTGGCCCGTATCAACGTCGAGTTTCGCCGAATCCAGGAACAATTCGCCGGCATCACCGCCAAAGTTCAGGAAAACCTGTCCGGAATTCGAATTATCAAGTCCTATGTCCAGGAGCAACATGAAATCGAACGGTTCAAGGATCTTAACCGGGAAATGATCCGCCGCAATCTCAGACTGGCACGGATTCGCGCGACTTTGCACGCCAGCATCGAATTGTTATTGGGGGTGGGTGTAGTCCTGTTATTAGCTATCGGTGGCGGCAAAGCCATTCGACAGGAGATCGGCATCGGTGATCTGGTGGCTTTTCTCGTCTATTACGGCATGCTGGCCTGGCCAATGATCGCTCTCGGCTGGGTTCTCAACCTGTGGCAGCAAGGTTTGGCGTCCACCAAACGGATTCTGGAGATATTTGAAATCGAACCCGAGATTCGTGACGACGAACGTACCGACCCTACCCTCACCACAATTATTGGAGATCTCGAATTCAGCGGCGTCTCGTTCAGCTATGACCCGAGCGCTCCGCCGATTCTCAAAGAGATCGATCTTCGAATTGCAGCAGGGAAAACGGTTGCCATCGTCGGGCCGACCGGTTCCGGAAAAAGCACTCTGGTGAATCTCATTCCCCGCCTGATCGAACCAACCGAGGGCTTCATTCGGGTCGACGGACGGGACATCCGCAGCCTGCCGCTGCAGGTGTTGCGTGAAAATATCGGCTATGTGCCACAGGAGACGTTTTTGTTTTCCGACACACTGCGGGAAAACATCGCCTATGGCATCTGCTACCCACGCATCGAGGAGATAGAACAAGCGACCGAAACCTCGCAGATCAAACTCGATCTCGATCAAATGCCGGCAGGGCTGGACACCCTGATCGGCGAAAAAGGCGTAACGCTTTCAGGCGGCCAAAAACAGCGCACCGCCATCTCCCGGGCGGTGATTCGCCAACCGCGCTTCCTCATTCTCGACGACGCGCTTTCTGCAGTCGACACCTATACCGAAGAAGAGATATTAAAGCGTTTAAAAGAAATCATGCAGGAGAGAACCAGCATTCTCGTCTCCCATCGCATCAGCACGGTGCGCAATGCCGACGAAATAGTTGTGCTGCAGGAAGGCCGAATCACCCAGCGGGGTACCCATGAACAGCTGATTGCCGTGCCCGGTTATTATCGCGATCTGTACAAACGCCAGCAACTGGAACAGTCGCTGGCCGAATATTAAACGAAATAAAACCGATGACTAGAGAAATCAGTGAAGACGAAGTACTGGGCAAGGCTTTTGACCGCCGCCTGATGAAACGGTTATTGACTTTTCTCCGCCCCTACCGGCTTCAGGTTACGCTTGCCGTATCGCTTTTATTGTTCAGCGCAGCCGCACAGTTGGCCGGTCCCTATCTGGTTAAAATCGCCATCGACCGCCACATCAACAGTGGCGATTTGACCGGACTCTACCAAATCGCCTGGTTCTACCTGGCTATCCTGGTTTTCGGCTTTGGTTTGGCCTTTGCTCAGACTCTGCTCACTCAGTGGATCGGCCAAAAG
>JAFGJN010000106.1 GCA_016929055.1 Candidatus Zhuqueibacterota bacterium | reverse complement strand
TCGCCCTGAGCGCCGGAATTGGGCTGTAATGAAACACCAGGAAGACCAGTGATCTCGCCCAGGGCATCGGACAATTCAGTAAAAAGCCTGCGGTACCCGGCGCTTTGATCAGCCGGTGCGAAGGGGTGGATGTCGGCAAATTCGGGCCAGCTCAGGGGCATCATTTCGGTGGTGGCATTGAGCTTCATGGTGCAGGAGCCGAGCGGAATCATGGAGGTGGTGAGCGCCAGATCGCGGCTTTCCAGCTTTTTGATATAGCGGAGCATCTGCGTTTCCGAGTGGAATCGGTTGAATATCGAATGGGTCAATACCGGCGTCTCTCTTTGCAATGCATCGGGAATGATGGGCTGTTCATGTTTGGAGAGTTGCTCCAAAGCGGGTGTCTTTTGGTCAACAGCACCGGCAAAAATCGACAAAAGATCGTTCACGTCTTGTGTCCGAACGGTTTCATCGAGCGATACACCGATTCGCTGTGCATCAATACTGCGCAGATTGATGCCGATTTCTTGACCGAGTCGGTGAATTCGCGAGGCTGTTTCGGCATTGTTCGTGTCGATGCACAGTGTGTCGAAATAGGTTTTGTTGCATTGATTAAATCCCAGATTTTTCAGCCCTTTTTCCAGCTGCCGAGCAAAACCGTGCACTCTTTGGGCGATGGCGAGCAGCCCTTTGGGGCCGTGATAGGTAGCATACATACCGGCCAGGATGGCCAGCAACGCCTGAGCGGTACAAATGTTGGACGTGGCTTTTTCGCGACGGATATGCTGTTCGCGCGTCTGCAGCGCCATACGAAAGGCGGTCCGACCAGAAGAATCCTGAGAAACACCGATGATGCGTCCCGGAATCTGGCGGATCGCCTCATCCCGGGCGGCGAAAAAAGCCGCATGCGGGCCGCCAAAACCAATGGGTACGCCGAAACGCTGTGAAGATCCGACGACCACATCTGCGCCCATCTCGCCCGGCGGGGTCAGCATCAGCAGGCTGAGGAGATCAGTTGCCACGGCGACCTGAATTCCCGCATCGTGCATGGAGGTGATGAAATCTCGATAATCATTGACTTGACCGAGTTGATTGGGGTACTGGAGCAAAGCTCCAAAAAAGCGTTTTTCCTCCACAAACTTGGCATAATTACCCTCGACAATCTCGATTCCCAGCGGCAATGCCCGGCCGATGATGACGTCTCGAGTTTGCGGAAATATCTGTCGGTCGATAAAGAAGGCGTGACGTGAATCCGCTGCTGACCGGTTAACCAGACGGTGTAAAAGCGTCATTGCCTCTGCTGCCGCGGTTCCTTCATCGAGAAGTGAAGCGTTGGCAATGGGCAAGCCTGTGAGATCGCTGATCAGGGTTTGAAAGTTGAGCAACGCTTCCAGTCGTCCCTGGGCGATCTCGGATTGGTAGGGTGTATATTGGGTATACCAACCTGGATTTTCAAAAATATTGCGTTGAATGACCGCGGGCATCAGGGTTCCGTAATAACCCAGACCAATATAAGAACGATAGACCTGATTTTCCCGAGCAATTTGGCGGATTGTGTCAAGATAGGTTTGTTCGCTTTGCCCTTCACCCGACAAAGGGGTATGGATTCGGATGTCGGACGGAATCGTTTGATCGATGAGTTCTGTCAGGGACGACACTTTGACAGTCGACAACATCTCAGACAGATCTTCGACCGTCGGGCCGATGTGGCGGTCGGCAAACGAACGATCTACAGTCATAGGGTCCTCGGATTCAGCAGATTGGGTGATTAGAAAATCGGTGCATTTTCATCGATATATCCCTCGCGTTTGGCATAGCGCCCAAGGGAACGCTGCAACATGCGACGGCCACGAAACAACCGCGACATGACGGTGCCGATTGGGATACCGGCGATTTTTGAAATTTCTTTGTATGAAAGTCCTTGAATATCGGCCAGCAGGATAATCATGCGGAATTCATCGGACAGCTTGTCGAGCGCATACTGGATATCATCGTCGAACATATCTTCGAACGCGGCCTCGTCATATTCGGGTATCCAGGTGTCCGGCCCTTCATATTCCTGATCGCTTTCCAGGGCAAAGGATACTTTTTCCAAATCGACCTGTTGGGGTGATCGAGTTTTTTTGCGATAGTTGTTGATAAACGTATTGGTGAGAATTTTAAAGATCCATGCTCGAAAATTGGTGCCCTGTTGGAATTTTTCAAAAAATCGGAACGCTCTCAAATAGGTGTCCTGAACGAGATCCTCGGCTTCTTCTGCGTTGCGTGTCATTCGCAAGGCGGTGCTGTATAGCGCATCCATGTGAACCAGGGCGATTTCTTCAAAAGCTTTTTTGTTGATGTCCTGATTTGTTGCCATCGGTAACCTCATTTTTGGGGTACGCGATTTATTTTTTTGCCTGACCGGTGGCTTTAATTATTGGATGTCGTTCGCCGCAAGGAGATTCAAGCTTTCGCGTTTTGAGCGATTTTAAACGCTCCAAGTTGTGAATTTTTAATTTTTATCACGAGCAATTTATGGCTCCATTCCAGCTTAAGGAATGGAGCCAGTTGGATCGATGGTCTTTTAACAATATAACAAAAAATCGCAACAGAGCAACAAGAAAGCTTGGGATTTGTATTGCAATTCATATCGATTTTTGATACCATTTAGTATGAGTGGTTTTTTAAAATTATGCAATCGTATGGCCTGATCCGGGTTTTTTAATCTTTATGCCAATTTTAGTGCAATTCAGGATAAGGGGTGCCCTCAAATGGAGCACCTGTGGATGATTTTGATGATCAAAAATAAGGAAAGGCATCGATGGGCAAGAAATGGGCAATTCGTTTGGTGTCGGTCGCCTTGGCTGTTGTGGTTGGGATTTTGCTGGTCTGTCAATTTTGGCCGCGCAAGGCAGTTTATTACCATATGAGTGTACAAGAGATCGATCGGGACATTCGGCGAATCAGTGCGCAAAATCTATCGACGGCTGAGCGAATGACCTATTATTCCAGCCGTTTTTTAGGTGCTCCTTATGAGCTCTACTGCCAGGGTGATGGTCCTCACGCTCGATATGATCCCCTGCCTCTTTTAAATCTAAAGAAAATCAACTGCATGACATATTGTGAGATTGTCATGGCTTTGACGTTGGCGGATTATTACATCGATTTTTTCAACATCCTTCAGCACATTCGCTATGAAAACGGCATCATCGGAATGGCGACGCGTAACCATTATACCATGGGTGATTGGTTGCCGGCCAACAGTTGGTGCTTGGATGACGTGACCCACCTGATCGGAGGAGCGGATACTCGGTCAGTCACCCGGGTGATCAGCCATGAAACATTCTTTGCCGGAAAAGGCATAGACGACATCCCGATTATGTATAGAGATCGCGAAGTAACGATCGACTATCTGCCTTTTGACACCTTGCTGCAGCATGAGGATGACTTGCAGTCCGGCGATGTTGTGGCGTTGATCCTCGATGCGCCGGGCATCTTTTCCGCGCATATGCTGCTGGTGATCAAGAATGACCAGGGAACGGTTTTTCGTCACGCCAGCATGAGTGCAGGCAAAACTATCGACAGTCCGTTTGCCGCCTATATTGCCGATTTACGGGAGAATCCCAAATACATCGGCATGAGCTTTATGCGCATGCGCGACAAAATCGATTGGGATCAACCTGGCGGCCGCCATGGCAAATTTCGTCCGCAAATTCGTCCAATTTCCCGCCGCCATTGGGAGGCCGATCCAGCTCGAGACGTCGGACGCGAACACACGATTCAATTCATTACTCTGCACCATTCCGGAGTCGAGTATTACGGCGAACCCGAGCCCAAAACCGCCATTCGAGCCATTCAGCGTTATCACCAGGTAGAAAAAAAGCGTATCGATATCGATTATCACTACCTGATTGATCCGGATGGCCTCATCTATGCCGGCAGACCAGAAACGTGGGTCGGGGACACCGAGACCGATTATGATCCGACCGGACATCTATTGATTTGTGTGCTGGGCAATTTCGAGATTCAAAAGCCCAATGAAAAGCAGCTCGCTGCGTTGACCGCACTGGTCGCAGATAAATGTCTGACCTATGGTATCCTGCCGGAGCAGGTTCGCGGACACCGGCAATTGACCGAAACGCTTTGCCCTGGCAAGCATCTGCAAGAGTGGATTGACAACGGCCTGTTGATCAAGCGGGTGCAAGAACGGCTGGGATGGTTGGAGTAATCGGGGGAATGCGCTGGATAATAAAATTTCTTTGCACTTGGGTTGGCAATTGCATAATTTAAATTATGGTTAAGGCCACTTGAATGCGGTGCGCAGCACCGAATCTCTCGAAAATCACAAGAACAGTGATTATCAAAGGGTGAATAAAGCTATTTCCGCAAATGCATAACGAGTAAAAAAATCACAGGTGTTGTGATTCGGTTAACTCCGTATTTGGAGGGACACTGCTTTATCTGCGTTAGGCATGTCATCCACAGTTTGGCAGCGCGAGTTTCAGATAAAACAGAGGGTTTACTTTATGAAATTCATTGCCAGCATTTTTTTGTTGCTCGGATTGGGCTCTACCACATTTCTCCAGGCAACACCGGTGGTTTACGGAGGGGGTCCGCTTCAGGTTGTTCCCGCATGGAATCTACCCAAAGGGCAAATGATTCTGGGTACGCATTCGCGGGCATTTTTTACCAGTCGGGTGCGCGAGGAAGCTAACGGCCGTCGCACGGGCATCACCTATTGGGACATTCAAGGCGGTTTGGGTCTGACCTACGCCTTTACATCCAAATTGCAATTTGGATTAAACCCGATCGTCTATCAGGACAACCATGTCAATGGTGATGGCTATAACCTGCCGGACGACCTTTATCTGAGTGCTAAACTCGGTTCGATTGGCCGTCCTGCCGGGACGTTACGCGTTGGTGCACAACTCGATATTCGTTTTCCTATCGCCGATGAACACAATTTGCCTCTCGAGCCCTATTCTGCCGGCCGCATCGGCGTGGGTATCCGCGGCCTCTTTTCCATTCTTTCCGAGCCGCTTTATCCCGAAGATGGAACCAACATCCACCTCAATCTGGGTTTTTTCAATCACAACGACCTTGGAGTGCGCATTCTCGAAACCGCCTTCGATACGGTCCAGGTAACCAGTGGTACGCGTGAAATTCGATATGGGGCCGCTTTTTCCGCACCCATCAACGATTTTATCGTTTTTACCGAACTCTTTGGCACCACTTTTTTAAAAAAGCCGCCTGAACAGGCCTTCGGACGTGAATCGAGTCTCTATTTTTCCCCGGGGATCAGCTATGCGGCCAATCCCTGGCTGCGCTTGAGGGTTTCCTTTGATTTACGCCTGCTGGGTGGCACAGATGAAACGGTATTCAATTCACTAAACACCGTTTATACCAAAGATCCCTGGAGCTCGGTTCCCAATTATCCCACCTGGCGCATCAATGTCGGCGCTGTAATCGCATTGCGTCCGGGGTTGCAGCTCATAACTGCGGAAGATCGGGCGGAACGAGCCAAACAAAAGGAAGAGGAGCTGCCCGCCGACGCAACTATTTACGACCAATTGGCCAAAGAGCGTCAGGAAACAGAGGGTGCTGAGGCGGAATTGGAACGCATTCGGCGGGAACGGCAGCGCATGGAAGACCTGCTGGAGCGTTTGCGCACCATTCTCGAAACACCATCCGAACCGCCACCTTCCACACCACCTCGGCAATAAATCAAAATCGCCTGACATCCATTGATGCCAGGCGATTTTTCAACTTTTACAGTCGAGCTCACGACTGTGTCTTGTCAAAGAAAAAGATACTCAAGTCGTCAATTTTCATTCGATTCTGTTCCATGGTATCGCGATCGCGGATGGTGACTGTTTCGTTTTCCAGGGTTTCAGAATCAACCGTGATGCAATAGGGTGTACCGATCTCATCCTGTCGGCGATAACGGCGGCCGACAGCACCGCTGACATCCATGTACACGGGATAGATGGGGGAGAGCAGGCGGTAGATCTTTTCCGCGATTTCCGGCATACCGTCTTTTTTAACCAGCGGGAAAATACCGGCTTTGATTGGTGCGATCGATGGGGCCAGGTGCAGCACGGTGCGCGTGTCTTTTTCCAGTTCCTGTTCTTCAAATGCATCGACAAGTACGGTTAAAAGGGTCCGATCCACGCCAGCGGAAGTTTCGATGATATACGGGATAAATCGTTCTCGTGTTGCATCATCAAAGTAGGTCAGATCCTTGCCGCTGGAATCCTGATGGCGGCGCAGGTCGAAATCGGTGCGATTGTGCACGCCCTCCAACTCTTTCCAACCAAAGGGGAATTCATACTCGATATCATAGGCTGCTTTGGCGTAATGGGCCAGTTCATTCGAACCGTGTTCATGAAACCGCAGTTTTTCCGGATGGATATTGAGCTTGTGATAATAGGCCATCCGGTCGGCTTTCCAGCTCTCGAACCACTCCTGATCGCTTTCAGGTTGCACAAAGAATTGCATTTCCATCTGCTCGAATTCACGTGTACGGAAAATAAAGTTTTCCGTGGTGATTTCGTTGCGAAACGCTTTGCCGATCTGAGCGATCCCAAAAGGAATTTTGAGCCGGCTGGAATTCAGGACATTGAGGTAATTGACATAAATTCCCTGAGCGGTTTCCGGGCGCAGGTAGACGATATGCGACGTATCCTCGACCGGCCCCATAAAAGTCTTGAACATCAGGTTGAATTGACGGGGTTGGGTCAATTCGCCGCCGCAATTGGGGCAAACGCTTTCATTCTCCAATAGGTCGGCACGAAAACGCTGCTTGCATTTTTTACAGTCCACCAGTGGATCGGTAAAACTATCCACATGTCCCGATGCTTCCCAGATGCGCGGTGACATGAGAATGGCTGAATCCAATCCGACGATATTGGCGTGTTTTTGCACCATCCAGCGCCACCAAAAGTTTTTGATGTTTTTTTTCAACTCCGCACCGAGCGGGCCGTAATCATAGATGCTCGCCAAACCGCCATAAATTTCGCTGGATGGAAAAATAAAGCCCCGACGTTTGCACAGGGACACCAATTTTTCCATCAGTTCATCGTTTTGTTTCGCCATAGAGAGGATTCCTTCCATGTTTCTCGAGTTTTGTGGCTAAATCGATTCCTTGTCGAAGCCGTTCAATGCATCCTGCATCGATTCGAGCACCTTGAGAGAATGTAGATGGTGCAATGAGTCCAGATGATAACGCATAAAGGTTACCAGTACTGTGTCGATCTCTTTTCCCAGGCTTCCGCTGATCGCAATTTCTCCAGCCTGCGCTAGGGATATTTGATCCAGATGGCGTAAATATCTCAATGCGGATCCGCTCAGGGTCAGTGTGGAAAGTGCCGGCGGTGCGCACTCGGGACATGCCAAAAGGCCTTGCTCAACGACCAGGCAATGTGATGTCTCGATAGCCGTTTTGCCACAGCCGAGACAGCCATCCAATCGCGGTTTGATTCCCGTCAATTCCAAATATTTCCATTCAAAGGCTCGGACGATGTTGCGCAAACCACTCTGCTTTTCTTCCAATGCCTTCAGTGTTTCGTTCAACAGATCGTAAAGCCGAGGATTGGCATGTTCGGGTTCCTCGGCTTTTAATACAATTTCGCAGGGAATCATTGCCAGGGCGAACTTGCCGAGATTGCTTCGAATCTGCCGAAACGAGTCTTCAATGTCCACCTGCCGGGCATAGTGTAGATGGCGGGTTTCGCGATGATAAAAATGCAGCTGGACCCGGCTCAAGGTTTCCAGTGCTCCCCACTGCTTGCCCTTGATGCTGCGCGCGCCTTTAACCATCAGACTGATACTGCCGTACTGCCGTGTGTAAATTCGAAGAATTTTGCTGGTTTCACCCTGTTTTTGACTATGCAGGACGATCGCAGCCGTTTTTCTGATTGTCATTGTTTATGTCTTTAGCCGAGCTTTAAAAAAATCGAATATACGCCATGGTCATTGTCAAATAGATCAACAGGCCGAAAACATCGTTCGAAGTGGTGATAAAGGGACCGGTGGCGATGGCCGGATCATAGTCGAATTTGAGCAACACATAGGGCACGAGAGTGCCGACAACGGCTGCATTGATCATCACGAACAGCATGGCAAGGCCGATGACGACGCCGAAAAGCGGGTCGTCGCTAAAAAAAAGGTTGACCATGCCCACCACGAGAACGGCCATGATCAAACCGTTCACCAGCGAGACTTTGAGCTCGCGCCAGAGACGAGACCAGCGATCCGTCAGGCCTTCAAGAGCGATACTGCGGACGACGATGGTACTTGCCTGAATTCCCGAGTTACCACCCATGGCCATGATCAACGGAATGAAAAAGGCAGTTGCCACGATTTCTTGCAACGATGCCTCGTAGCTTTTTAGAATAAAGGCGCTCAACACTTCGCCGACGAATGCGACGAGCAACCAGGGCATGCGAAAACGGGAAATACGAAAGGTCGACATTTCCTGCGGGATTTCATCCTCGTCGATACCCGCCATGCGGTTTAAATCTTCATTGGCCTCTTCGTGCAAAACATCGACAATGTCGTCGATGGTGATGCGGCCGACCAATCGGTTGAATTGATCGACGACCGGGAGCGAGACGAGATCGTAACGTCTAAAGATGTTGGCCACCTCTTCCTGGTCTTTTTCCGCCGTCGCCGAGATTACTTCTCGTTTCATGATATCGCGAATCAGCATGTGGTGTTTGCTGAGCAAGAGTTTTTTCAGCGACAGGACGCCGGTCAATCGGCGGGCGCGGTCGATGACATAGACATTATAGATCTCGTCCACTTCTTGCGCTTTTTGCCGGATTCTTTGTATAGCGTCGTCGACCGTGTCGTCTTCGTTGACGGCTACGTATTCGAGCGCCATGATACCGCCGGCGGTGTCCTCGTCGTGAACGATCAGCTTTTCAACTTCTGCCCGCTCTTTGCTGTCGAGGCGGCTGAGTACCTGCTGTGCGGTATCCTTGGACATCTCCGCCAGCACGTCCGTGGCATCATCCGAATCCATCTCAACCACGATGGAAGACAGGCGGTCGATTCCCATCCTCTCGACGAGCTCATTGCGCGACACTTCATCCAATTCGAGCAAGACGTCGGATGCTGTTTCCGGGTCGATCAGAGAAAAGAGAAATGACCGAGGCTCTTGGTCCAATTCGCGAATGATATCCGCCAGATCAGCAGGGTGGATGTCGAGGATCAGATTTTTCAGTTTGGTGGCGTCGTGGACTTTGACTAAATAATCCAAATTCTCGACAATTTCTTTGCGATCTACAGCTTCCATACAAACCTCGGGCTGAAGAGCGATGCACGATCGCTGGTTTTGTTGTCTGTCCCCTGCTCGTTCTATCTCTCAGGCGAACCACTCCAGGCAGCGTCGAAAACAAGGGTGTTGGCAAAGTCGATCCATTGCTCGATAGAAAGCTGTTCTGGACGTTTTTCCAGGCGCGGGTCGCTCGGTTGAATACCGGACACGATTTTGCTAAGCGATTTGCGCAGCATCTTTCGCCGTTGATTAAACGCGGTGCGCACCAAAAGCCTGAACTTTTCCGGATCGAGGAGTTTTTGGGCGCGCTCATCGGTAAAACGCCACCGCACCAGGGCAGAATCGATTTTGGGCTGTGGCCGGAAAACCGTGCGAGGAACGCTCAGCAAAATATCGACATCGGCATAAACCTGACTGATGACCGATAAGATGCCATAGATTTTATTGCCGTGTTTGGCGACGATGCGCTGGGCGACTTCCTTTTGGATCAAAAGGGTCATATCCTCTACTCGATGCCGTCTTTCCAGCACCTGGAAAAGAATAGGACTGGTAATATGATAGGGTATATTGCCCAGAATGCGCCAGCGTTGATTTTTCATAAGCGGTGGCCACTCGTAGGTCAAAAAATCCGCATGTACCACCGAGATTCGTTCGTTTTCGGCAAAACGATTTTGCAAAAGTTCCACCCAGCGCCGGTCGATTTCAACGGCATAGACATGGCTGACCCGTTCCGCGATCGATTCGGTAAGCGCGCCCTTGCCCGGTCCGATTTCGATGGTCATATCCCGGGGCTGCAATCCGAATTGCTCGACAATTTTTCGCGCAGTGTTCGCATCAACGAGAAAATTTTGTCCCAGGCTCTGTTTGGGGCGCAGATTGGGCGCGGTCATTTTCGTCTGCCAATTTAAAAAGGCCGACAGCGTTTTTCGTTGTCTGGTCGGCCACGGTTTCTATCGGTATATTTTTCGCTTCGGCAATTTTTTCCGCCACATATCGGACAAATGCTGGTTCATTGCGTCGGCCTCGAAATGGCACCGGTGTCATCAACGGGCTGTCGGTTTCCAGCAACAGGCGGTCGATCGGGATGGATTGCATCACCTGATAGGTGCGAGAATTTTTATAAGTAATATTTCCGGTGAACGAGATGCAAAATCCCATCTCGATGGCTTGAGCTGCTGTTTCCTCGTCACCACCGAAACAATGAAACACGCCGGACCAGCCTCCGGGGCTGATCTCATGCAAACAGGCAATCGTGCTTTGTTCCGCCTCCCGGGTATGCAGGATGACCGGCATATCGCGTTCTTGCGACCGCTCGAGAAAACGGCGAAACAGGTGCATTTGCTTCTCTGGAGGAGTTTGTTTGTGGTGGAAATCCAAACCGATTTCGCCGATTGCCACGACTCGTGGATGATCAAGGAGGTCATCGATCTCTTGCACATCACGGCTTTGCATATCGACTGCATCGTTCGGGTGGATTCCAACCGCGGCATAGATTGCGGGGAACGTTTCCGCCAGGCGAACACATTCATGGCTGGATTGCAAGTCGACACCGATAGTGAGGATCCGATGCACACCGGCCGCCTCTGCGCGCGCCAAGACCTGGTCGAGATCGTCCCGATAATCCGAGTAATAGAGATGGCTATGGGTATCGATCAGAACCATCTCTAGCGCACCCGTGCGCCGTTTTCCAGCGGCTGTTCCAGGGTGACGATGCTCAGTTTTCCAGATTCATCTTGGGCCGCCAGCAGCATGCCGTTGGATTCGATACCGCGAATGGTTGCCGGTTGCAGATTGGCCACTACCACCACCTGTTTGCCGACAAGATCTTGGGGAGAATAGTGCCGAGCAATTCCGGCAACGATTTGGCGCTCCTGGTCACCGACTTTGACTAAAAGCTTTAATAGTTTGTCCGCTTGCTCCACCTTTTCGGCTGAAACGACCTGCGCGACGCGCAATTCTATTTTGGCAAATTCCTCGATGGGTATCTGGTTGATTTTTGGTTCCTCCGCTTTTTGATCGATCGTTTGGGCGTTGCCCGCTCTTTTCAATCTGGTAATTTCCGATTCGATCTCTTGATCTTCGATTTTTCTGAAGAGAATTTCAGCTCGGCCCAATTTGCGGCCTGCCGGCAGCAAGCAATCGCCGGCATCGTCCCATTTTTCAGTTTGTATCGTGTCGGTGTAACCGAGGATTTGATACAGCTTTTGCGCTGAAAAAGGCAGAATCGGTTCCATCAGGATGGCCAACGCACGCAGAGTCTGGAGACAGATGTGCAGCGTTGTACCACACTTTTTCGAATCGGATCTGATCGTGCGCCAGGGTTCCTGATCGTTAAAGTATTTATTGGCCGCTCGCGCGACATCGATGACGGCAGCCGTCGCTTTTCGTATTTCGACTTTATCAATCAAATCGCCGATTTGTCCGGGTGCCTGGTTCAAGAGTTGGATCATCTCTTGATCCATAGGGTCAAGATCGGAGCGCGGCGGTACTTGGTTGTTGAAGTACTTGGCCGTAAAAGTCAAGGTGCGGTTGATCAGATTCCCGAGGATGTCGGCCAATTCGCCGTTGTTGCGCTGCTGGTATTCTTTCCAGGTAAAATCAGCATCTTTGGTTTCTGGCGCATTGACGGCCAGATAATAGCGCAGAGGATCCGGCGCGAAGCGCTGCAAATAGTCCTCCAGCCAGACAGCATAGTTACGGCTGGTGGAAAGTTTTTCACCCTCAAGATTGAGGAATTCATTCGCTGGCACATTATCCGGCAGAACATAACCGCCGTGAGCCATCAGCATTGCCGGAAACATGATGCAATGAAAAACGATATTGTCTTTACCGATAAAATGAATCAGCCGGGTATCCGCATCCTGCCAGTATTTTTGCCACAGATCCGGCTTGCCGATTTCGGCCGCCCATTCCTTGGTTGCGGAAATATATCCGATCGGAGCGTCGAACCAGACATAGAGGACTTTGCCGCTCGCTTCCTCCAGCGGTACCGGCACACCCCAGGAAAGGTCGCGGGTGACGGCTCGATCGTTCAATCCCGCCTGTAACCAGCTTTTGACCTGCCCCACGACATTGGTTTTCCAATGTTTTTTTTCATCAAACCATTTTTGCAGCTTTTCCTGCCAGTCTCCGAGCGGCAAATACCAGTGCGTCGTTTCTCTGAGAACGGGTGTTTCTCCGGTCAAAACGCTTTTGGGGTGCTGCAGATCGGTCGCTGACAAAGAAGAGCCGCATTTTTCGCATTGATCGCCATAGGCGCTGTCGTTTTGGCAAACCGGACAGACACCACAGACATAACGATCGGGCAGAAACATGCCAGCCTTTTGGTCAAAGAGCTGTTTTTCGGTTTTTTTTCGAAAGACGCCCGTGCTCTCAAGCTGTCTAAAGAAAGCTCGGCTCGTCTCGTGATGCATGGTGGAGCTGGTACGGCCGTAATAATCAAAGGAGATCCCGAAACGCTGAAACGCTGTCTTGTTGCGGAAATGAAAATAATCGACGATATCCTGAGGACTCTTTTTTTGTTTTTCGGCGGCGATGGTAATGGGCACACCATGCTCGTCGGAACCGCAGATATAGACAACCTCCCGTTTTTTCATCCGCTGGTAGCGGACAAAGATATCAGCCGGAAGATAGGCTCCGGCCAGGTGTCCGAGATGAATTGGCCCATTGGCATAGGGCAGTGCGCTGGTGACCAGTATTCTTTTATAGGTTTTCATCTGTTTGAATCCGTCTCCGTTTTCGCCGGGTTCCGAATCTACCCGTTTCAGTCAATCGAAAATTGGGCTAACCTTCCAGGTTCCCTGCTCCCGAATCATTCGTTTCCGACGTTGCGGTTTTTTTCTTTTTCACCAGTTTATAGCCATCCAATTCCTGTGCATCGATGGTTTCGATTTTTTGCTCCGGCGTCAAAACCGTGGCCGTTTCATTAAAGACATTGACCTGAATAACCTGGTAGTCACCATTTTTGCCCCGATAAACCGACCCCATCGCCGGCAGACGCTTCATCTGGTTGCGATAAAAATCCCGTTCATACATCAGACAACACAACAGTCTTCCGCATACGCCTGAAAGTTTTTGTGGATTCAGCGGCAAGTTTTGTTCCTTGGCGCACTGGGTTGTGATCGGCTCGAATTCTTTGAGAAAGGTGGTGCAGCACAGCTTGCGGCCGCAGACACCATAACCGCCAATTCGTTTGGCTTCGTCACGAACGCCGATCTGACGCAATTCGATTCGAACCTTGTAGATCCCGGCCAAATCTTTTACCAGTTCGCGAAAATCCACACGTTGATCGGCGGTAAAATAAAAGGTGATTTTATTGCCGTCGAATTGGTATTCGACGTCCACCAGCTTCATCTCTAACTCATGTTCGACGATTTTTTTTCTGCAAAGGTGGTAGGCTTTGACTTCTTTTTTTCTGTTTTCCCGATAGCGTTTTTGGTCGGCATCAGTCATTTTGCGAATAATGGTACGCAATTCGCCCTTTTTTTTCTTGCGTTCGAGAACAGGGCCGATCTGATTGACGACACCCATGTCTTCGCCTTTTTCTGCTTCGACGACGGCAAAATCCCCGACCTTGAAGGGAAATTGCATGGGATTTGTATAGATCTCTTTGCGTTCACCTTTAAAAAGTATCTCTATCATCTTGGCAACTCACGTTCTTGACAAAGTGTTTGTTTAATCGTTTTGTTTTTCGCGTACGACCGGCCCGATCGTGATTCTTGGTGTGCTGATAGGCTCGGTCTTAAAGGACAGCAGCGGTTTCTTTCAAGGTAAAGCGGCGTCTCAGTCGATGCAACAAAACCGTCAAAACCAGATTGAGCTGAGCATTGCGATCGATCTGTTCTATGGACGCCTCGACGTCGGTGAGGCAACCATCGACGTCGATTTGTTCAAACGCACCAACAAATTTTTGCAAGGTGTCGAGTTGATCGAGATTGGTTAGGCGGCCGGATTGTTCCGATCCCTGCGCCAGGACCAAGGCGTCGCGAAACCAAATCAGAATCAATCCCAAGATTTCCTTGATCACTCCCTTGTCGTAGCGTTTAACAAGATCTTCGACCATTTGTAGCTGAGATAAAAGATCTTTGAAACAAGTGCGCAACAACAACACGGCATCCGCACGGCGTTTTGCCAGATCCTCTTCCAGCCAATCCAGGGCCCGTCGATAATTGCCCTGCGATATGCGCGCAATGCTTTTGGCATCGTCGGGCGACAGGTTATTGTCCTGGATCAGATGCTTTTCGATTTCCGCATCCGCAAGCAATCCAAAGCGAATCGTCTGGCAGCGCGACACGATCGTTTGGAGCAGTGCATTGACGCGTGCTGTGGTCAGAATCAGATAGGTGAATTCAGGTGGCTCTTCCAGAATTTTGAGCAACGAATTGGCGGCCTCGATGGTCATTTTATCCGCTTCGGCGATAACGATGACCCGGTATTTTTCCAGCGGTTTGAGCGTACAAATCCGTCGCAACTCACGGATTTTATCGATCCCGATGCTCGGATTGCCGGGCAACCGGTTGCGGCGATAGGGCTGCTGAACAAAGCTGTCGAGAATCGCTCTTTCGTTTTCTGTCGACAGGGTTTTTGTGCCGGGAAAGAGAAAAATAAAATCCGGATGAGAAAAAGTCGCGATTCTTTTACATGCCGAGCATGCATCGCAGGGACGGCCGGCGTCAGATGAGCAAAAAATCGCTTTGGCGAACTCGATGGCCATCGCTTCTTTGCCGACACCCTCTGCTCCATGAAATAAATAGGCGTGTGCGATGCGCTGATGTTCAATAGCACTCTGAAGAATGTTTTTGATGGTCTCTTGACCGATAATTCGAGTGAAACTCATGGATCGATCCGGCCCGCTGTACTGGTCAGCTAAGCCAATCCTCCGGATTGAGATTCTGGGTGTTTTTCCAAATTTGAAAATTCAGCACCGGCCCGTGAAGGGATCCCGATTCGCCGACGGTGCCGATTTTTTGTCCACCCGACACCTCCTGGTCTACCGATACCAGGATTTCCTGTAAATTGGTATAGACTGTATAGTATCCCTCGTCGTGGCTGATGATGACAATGTTTCCGCGTCCTCTTTGCCAGGTGATGGCTTGAATCCGGCCATCGCTCACAGATTGCACGGTTTCTCCTTCTGCGGCCTGGATTTCGATTCCGAGGTTTTCCGTCACTGTTTTTAATTTCGGGTGTTGTTGCCGGCCAAATCGGCTGATGATCTGCCCCCGCGCCGGCCATATCAAGCGGCCCCTTTGCGAAACGAACGGCTCTATAGCGGTTTTGCCTCTCGTGATGGTTTGGCGACTCTGACTCTGCCCGCTGAGCCGTGCTCTTTCAGCATTGGCAATCAACGAGGTGATCTGTTTTTCAGCCTCTCGAACCTGGCTCAGATGCTGCTCGATCGCTTGCCGGTCGCTGCGTATTGTCGACAGAACTTTTTGCCGTTTGCTCTTGGCTCCTTTGAGTTGGGCGTCCTCCTGACTGCGCACGCGAATTTTTCGTTCGCGTTCCGTAATCTCCAAACGCAGCAGCTCTTTTTTGCGTTCCACGTCTGTTTTTTTTTCGACCAGCGATTCAAAAGTCCGACGGTCACTGTCAACGATCATTTTTTGAAATCGCGCCCAGGTTTTCAATCGGGTCCAGGAAACTTGCCCCATCAGCAGAGCATACCGCTGCGACCGCTCGAATTTATAAAAGCGAACCATGCGTCGTTTGATGAATTCACGCAAATTCTTGATCTCTGCAATCAAACGGCGAATATCTGCATCGTATTGGTCGATCTGCCGGTTGAGATCGTTTATCTCCCGCGTCAGATTGCGTATATAGCGGGTCGTCAGATCGATATCCCGGTCGAGCGTTGCGAGCAAGCTCAACGCAGCCGTTTCACGCGAACGCGTCTGCTGCAATTCTTTTTCATATTTGCTGATCTCTTGCCGGATTGCCTGCAATTCGCGTTTGGGTTGTTCGGTACTCCAGAGCGGTTGCATCACCGAGAGATAAAGCAACAGGGAAATGGCCGGTAAAGATCCTTTTTCAAACAATTTAGGCATAAAAAGAAAGTAAGAGTTTCCATAGAGAAAATCAACAGAAATCAAGACCCCTCCATTGGACAGGAACAAACACGACGGCGATTTGTGCTTGCGTAGGGGTAATGGAATGTCTATATTTTCAACAACAATTGAATTTGCAGGTGGCGTCGATCGAAATAAACATCAAAAAAATATGGCAGCGATTTACCCGTCACGCTGTTCGAAACGGCGAAGCGTTGCTGCGAATCGACCTTTTTAATCAAATGGATGGGGCCGCTCGCAACCGAATTGCCGCTTTTATGCATTGGCGGTCGTTCACTCCGCGGGAGTCGCTTTACTCTCAGGGGAGTCTGGCTGCGTCCTGCTATTGGCTGATCCAGGGCTCGGTCGAGCTCTTTTGCCGGAGGCCGGAAAATGCCGAAGAAAGATTGCGGATCGTCAGGCCAGGCGAGGGATTCGCTTTTAATGCTCTGATTTCAAATTCGCTGCATATGCATAGCGCTCGGGCTATCGAGCCGTGCGAGTGTCTCTGCCTGTCGAGTGTCGATTTTACTTCTCTGGCACAGGACCATCCGGAAACCGCCGTCCGCCTTTTGTTGGCTGTCCTTTCCGCACAGGAGTTAATAGCCGCCCAATACAGCGAAGATTATTTGCAGTTGACGCACAGATTGACACGTGCCGATATCATTGTCTGACCCGTTTATTGCAGGAAACAAATCCATGGAACCCGTTATCGATCTGGATCGCACGCTTTGTCCAGCCGTGCGCGGGGTGTTGGCATTGGCTGCGGGTGCCCTTTTTATTGCGGGTCTGCCGTTTACGGGGCAGTTCATCTGCGCCTTTTTATTCATTCATCTTTGCGGACATTCAGCGGTTATTGTGTCGCGCCAATCGGGTCTCCCGCTCTCCATTCGCTTTGCTCGATTATCCGGATGGTTGACAGCCGTCCTGGTTGGCACGGTCTTGAGCCGAATCGGTGACGGATGGATTCGGCGATTGTCTGCTTACAGTCTGGCCGATGCGTCAGCCTGTGATCAGTGTTTGGTCTCGCAGACCATCTTCCTGGCGCGCAGCATGGTTCCCGAACCGATTGTCTGGATCTTTGTTGCCGGGTCGGCAGTCTTTTTTTTCGCTCTCCAACCCTTTTTACGCTGCCGAATTTGGCCTCTCCTTCCCAATCGCTGGTATGAGACCGTCGCTGCTTTTGTTGAGATCGTCTGGAATTCTGGGCGCAAAGGTGGCGCAATCCTCACCTTGCGGGCGCTGATACATTTCGTGCTTTGGTCGATTGGCCTTTCAGCTTTAGGCTTTCATGGTGCAGGGATTTTGGCATATGTCATCGCCGTCTTTTCATCGCTGCCGATTGTAGGGCAGCTGATCGGCGCTTTTTTCCTGATTTGCAGCGTCTGGTCTCAGACCCTCAAATGGTCCGTTCTTATCGGCGTTGTGGTGATCGGGGCTGTGATTTGGTTCAGCTGTTTTCTGCTGTTCGATGGCTCGATTCGTCGCCTTTGCCTTTTTCGAATCCATCTGCTTTCTCTTCCTCTTTTGGTCGCAGGGTATGCCTGCCAGGGCATGGCCGGCATGCTTTTCCTCACCCTGGTTTTCACTTTCTCCTATAGAGCTTTGTTGCCAGTGTGTCATTCCATGGGCAGCCTGGCTGATGTGGAGACGCCATAAAGCCAAACGATTGCAGGATTCCTCCTGGGTCTCCGAAGCGGCTCTGGCCGATCAATACATGCTTTCTCCTATGTCGAAAAAATAGGGCATTCGTA
>JAFGJN010000105.1 GCA_016929055.1 Candidatus Zhuqueibacterota bacterium | reverse complement strand
GGTGCTGAGACGATAAAAATGGCGCGCCGCATGCGACGGCAGCGGCCGGGCAATGGGGGTGCCGTGGGCATAGACGTCGGACCAGGTGACACCATGGCGCCGCGACAGCTGCTCGAGCTTTTGTTGCTCAGCCATCGCCTGCAGACGCTCCGAAAAAGCCTGAAAGCTCCAATCCGTTCCTGGGAAATGCATAAAGAAATAATTGAACAAATAGATCGCATCGGCGCCGGCATCGAGGGCCGCCAGCGCCGCACCGCTGGCCACATCCGGCGAGGCCATGGCCGCCGGACCGTTTTCGTAGGGCTGGTAGCGTACCTCCAACCCGCACGCCAGGGCCACGTCTGTTCCTCTGAGCAGGGATTTCCAGGTGTGTACGGGAACCTCGTTGTCGATGGTTGCCCAGCGCGGCGACGCGACAATCAGATCCACCGATCCCTGCTGCGCCCAGGTCACGGCATCCAGTCCCAGTTGCCGCGCGGTTTCCGGGTCTGCCGGCACCCGCACACCGAGGTAGATGGTATGGCCGCGCTTCCGCTCGGCTGCCGTGACCCGCTGACGCACGGTATCGATCCAGGCGGTCAACAGATCGCGGTTTTCCGCTTCGCGGCCGATGGGAAACAGATAGGGTTCGCGCAGAAAATCGAGTTCCAGGCCGTCTATGTCATAGCGTTCCAGCGTCTCGTCGATTAAAGCCAGGTAGCGGTGGCGCACACCGGGGCAGGAATAGTCCAGCGTGCGGTCGTAATAATCGACGCGGCGATCGTTGATCCGCCAGCAATCCGGGTTCTCCCGCCAAAAGGTGCTGTGAATGGGGTGATAGAGATTGTCGTTGTTGTGGGTATCGTTCATGCGCAGGCTGATCCAGGGAGAGACGCTTTTTTGCCGGCAGCGTTCGATCAGTCGGCCGGGATAATCGATTCCGCGTTCGTGCAGGGCGAGCATGCAGTCGACCAGCCGCCGGTAAGCTGCCCGGCCTTGGGGAGGTATGGCAGCGAAAAAGGGTTGATCGTCATCAGCAGCCGGGTCATAGCCCTGCCAGAACGGTTCGAACGCCTCGCTGGCATAGTTGGCTCGCTCGGCCTGAGTGTTGATCAGCACGACGGTCGCTCCACTGGCCATGATAGAATCGGCATAGGCGTCGAGTTTTTCGCTGGTCATCAGTTCCGGGGATTTATTATAAAAGAAGTTGGTGCAATCGAGATTGAGGAGCAGAGCCGGAGAGCGGTGAGCGTCGAGCTGCAGGGGACGGCGTGTTTCCGAACAACCGGACAGAATAAGCAATGCTCCGAACAAGAGAACGAAAAAACCGGCGGTACGATGGGTCATGACGAACTCTCCTGTAACAGACAAAGCAAGAATCGCGTTTTTGGGCTCGTTCCCGGGCAGAGCCTGAGAACCCAATAAAAATTCAATATAAAAATAATTCGGCTTTATTCAACAAGTTTTGTGCTTATTTCGTTTCCACTCTTTGATCGGGTTCCCAGCCAATGGCTGGGAACCCGATCAAAGTCCTAATTATCCCTCACCCGCGACAGGCGAAGCCGAGACGATTCAGGAGCCGCTTAGAGCAATCCGGATTTGCCGCTGTTCAGCCATTGCGCATCGGACTGGACGTCGGTCTTGAAAGCGATCAGGTCCGCTTCCCAGGCCGAGTCGGTGATATAAATCGTCTTGGCCGCTTCCCCCCGAATGTTGGTGTAGCACCAGATCGCTCCGCTGGTCGCTTCCCACTGGCTGGTTGTCTCGAAAATGACCACATCCGCTTCGGAACGGATCGTGGTGAAATGAATTTTCACATCGGCTTCCGAGGCGATATCGGTTTTATAGAGCACCGGCATGGCGTTTCTCCTTTGCATGGGGTTAAGAATCGATTTCTTTTCTTGTTGCCGCAAACCTGTGAACGACAGCTATCGCTTGCAGTCCTTTGCGGCGGGACAGGATAAAAATGAATATAACACGTTTTTGTCCGGATGCAACCCCTTTTGCTTTTGCCAGGCCGTTTTTTTCACCAGTCGATCGCCTCTTGCCGGCATCGGCAATGGGCTTTTTGCTTAAAAAGAGGCGCGTATGCCCAGACTGGGCAGGACAGGCAGGGAAAAAGGCTTGCATTCGAGGTGGGGATTTTTCAGGGCCAATGTTATTGAGTTTCTTGTCCGGGTTCAGTCCAATCGGACTGAACCCGGACAAGCTTTATCCTTACAGGGGCGTGATGACCAGGCCGGTGGGCGCTGCAGGCGGAGTGCTGTCCTGAGTGTCGGAGGGCTGGACCAGCACGATGTACATGCTCGAGCTGTTGTCGCCCTCATTGCCGCCGAGCTCAACCAGGCCGGGCGAAAACTCTTTGGTATAGAGCAGCATGGGTGTATCATCATCGTTATACAGGGTGAGGCCGTTGGCCTGCCAGCCATCCTCGAGCCAGGCCGGCAAACTCTTGCCTCGTTCATAGGCAACCGTGACCTTGGCGGCCACGTTTACGTGGAAGCTCATAAACGGCCATGTGGTTCCATACTTGTCGTCGTTTGCCGTTCGAATCAGGATGGCGCTCTCATAACCCTCCGGGATATTTTTGAGAACAAAATCCCGGTCGATGTAATATTTAACCAACATGCGCAGCGAATCTGTTTGGTACCGAGCCGGATTGAGCGATTTGATCTGCAGACTGGCGTCGTATTTGTAGATACGCGACGAGTTGGGCGCGATTGTGTTGGGCGAAGAGGCGCGATCGCGAATGTTGTTGACAGTGAGGGTATACAGAACCCCGGGGTTGTGCGTGCCCGTGGTCAATTTAACACTGCGTTCGTCCGACAGCAAAACCGCGGTATTGACCGCCACCGCCGGCGAAATGGTATAGTTGGCCGGATTTTGTGCTGAACCGGATTCCACCGCCTCGCTGAAAAGCACCGTCACCTCGGTCGGCTTGTCGATATAGACATTGACCAGAGCTGGCGGTTCGGCGTCGCGCAGGGTTTCAAAGCTGGCTTCCGCGGCATCTACACTGATGTTGCGCTTGGCATCGACCGAATAGACCGCATAGCGATAAGTGGTTTCCGCATCGAGGCCGGTATCGGTAAAGCGGGTTTCGCTGACCGTCGCCACGAAATTGCCATCCCGCAGAATGCGATAAGACGCAGCCGTTTCCCCGTCTTCGGCCGGCAGAGGCGGTTGCCAGGAAAACGCAATCGAATTCAAGGTCCGTTCATCCAGCACCAATGCCGTAGGAGCCAGAGGCGGAGTATTGTCGCGTGGCACTCCCTCACCGATGTGCAAAACCCAATCGCCGCTGAAAGGCGGCGTCAGAGTCCGAGAACCGCCGCCCTGTACCGGAGAGCGCTCGGAATAGGTCAATTCTCGAGGATTGAGCCATTCCACCGGAATGGAGCCGGAAACTTGCGAAAGGTTGACGGTTACAGAACCGCCATTACGCGAATAGAGGATATATTCCTTTCCCGGTACCGCCAGGCAATAGCCGTTGCTGGTCAGTTCATCGTGCGGATTCATCTCCCACCAGTGAGTGTCCTGAAAGAAGGAATTGATGAATTCGAGCTCGAGTTGCTGCTGCATATTGCCCGATAGATCCCAACCGCCTTTATCGGGTGCAAACGTGCTGAAAAATCCTGCGGTAATGAAGCCGCCTCCGGTCAATACCTCCCACGCACCAATACGCACGTCATCGTCAGCGTTCCAACCGGCATATCCGTATTCACCATTGACCACCGGTTTGTTAAAAATTCGATCCCGTAAAACATCTCGATGCCAATGGGGTGTCTGTTGCATGACAAAATCGAACCAGCTGTCATAGCCATACTCGGCGCTGCTCGTGCGTCCGGTTGGATGCAGCGTGATTGGGTGATCATAGGGATCAGCTGTTCTGACCGTCCTGCCGTGATCGCGAAAAACATCGGCAGACATTCCGTAATCGGTATAGACCTCGTTGTATTCGCCGCAAATGTTCCAAAAAACCGGATAGGCGGCGTAGCGGGCGACCAGATATTTGGCATATCTTGAAAATTGGGGAGATGAAAATTTTGCAAACTCTTGCGCCCAGGTAAAAAGCAGGCAGGGATGCATCCCCTTGCTCAGCATATAGTCGATGCGCCGATCCACCCATTTGAAATAGTCCGGGTTCAAGTGATCATAATCCTTGCCTTCAGAGGTCAATGCAAAAACCGGCCCGCCTTCATTCGCCCAAAAGGCATCGCCATTGATATAACTGACCAAAATGCTCTGCACCACATTGTAGCCCTGGCTGGCGCGCAGATCGATGTAATCTTTGAACCGGCTTTCAAAAGGCACAATGTTCAACATGGCACGCCACGAGGTCTCGCCCCTCCACATCCAGGGCGTTCCATCTTCGTACATAAATGTATAGGGGTAATCCGGATTGCGCACGATAAATCCTTTGGTATCCGAGTCGACACAGGTAAAGGATCCACTTTTGGAAAAAGCAGCGGACGAACCAGTGATCGTGTAGGTCCATTGCCCGACTTCGATGGGAGCCATGCGTACCTTCCATAGATCGCCACCGTCCCAGAAACCCTCGATTTCGATTCTTTTTGTCGGCCCCTGAAAAACACCCTTTACCTGGTATGATGTATATTTATTTCCTCCAAGACCTGGGACGAGAATCGGCACCTCAACGATACTATATTTTTCAACTTTGCCGGAGACTTGCTGGCCGGTGGTGAAACTGAAAGAATAGGGAGCTTCCAAAACATTCCCAGCCTTGTCGGTCAATGCTGTCGACAAACTGATGGTATAGGTGGTGCCTTCCTGAAGCAAACCGCTGTAATCATAATAGAGCACAGTCCCCGTCTGCTTCAATTGTCCCGGCAGGGCGGGTGAAATCGAAAAAGCCCGAACGGCGCTGGCCATATCGATGGGCTCATTCAAGCGAATAGAGACATAGGCATCCGTCGGCACATCGACAGCACTTTGATCAGGAGTGCTGCTGATGACTTGGGGCGAAACCGTATCGCTGATTCGATAGAACTTGAAATTGGAAAAAGTGATATTGATCGGCACCTGATGATAGACCCCCGGGGCGTTTTTTGCACTGCCGATCTGAAGACTGTGGTAGGGCGGATCGTATTCCTCGCCGAAGGCACTGTAATTACAGGTGACCCGCAGGGTGTCGTCGGCATAGTACTTGATCAATCCGTTTCCCCATTCGATCATCATGTGAAAGGTATGGTCTTTTTCCCAATAGACCGGACCATATTCGATTTCAAAAGCATGCGGATCATCGTCATATCCGCCCTCAAAGGCGGCGACATTGGCCCGGAATCTGCCGTGTCGCCATTTGTAAGGATCGCCCTGAACATATCCAAACAAATGCATAACAACTTTGTACGGATTGTGCCATTGTCTGACACCTGAGGGCATGCTCTGGCCAAGCCAGTCGCTGCTCTCGTCCCGATCGAACATGTTAAAGAGCGTGTAATGCATGTCTTCTTCGCCGGTTGGATTTCCTTGCCGGTCATATTGAATGTTGGGAAAAACGACATTGCTGGCATAGAGACCCTTGACGTCGAATTCGATTTTACCAAACGGACAGGTCTCGATATTGTAACGGATATAGTCGTCCCTGCCGGTCGTCTTCCAGCCCTCCGCAGTAAAAACACCCCCGTTTATCTGGGTACTGATACTGCTTCCTTTTAACGGATCATTGATCTCGAGATTGACCTCAGCTTGTGCCCATACAAGACCAAAGCCCAAAGCGATGAATGAGAGTATAAACCTATATACCAGACGTGTCGAACCGGAAGGCATGTCATGACTCCTTGCATTTTTTAATGGGTCAAACGGCAGCACAATTTATTGGATACGTTCTAGTGCATGTCCCAAAATGCAACTTTTATGCCACACAAGAACACCCTTGTCCACGAATTGTTCTTGTACTTATGTGTTTTAGTATAATATAGTTAACCCCTATTTGATTTAATTGTTTGTTTGTTATGGAAAACAAGTGCCCTCGAACGGATTACCAAACTGTTGACTCGATGTCCCAATGTTGAAATCTTGTCCCAAAATTCGTTTTGGTAAGCCGGCAATTACATTTTCTGTTTCGCATCCGTCACATCGACCTCATGACTTGATGTAAAACCTTGGACTTTAAGCGGCAAATGAGTATTTTGTACTACCCACTAGATAATACTCGTATTGGGTTCTTAACACCGAAATTACGATCACAGACAATAAAACAGGTGAAAAATGCAAACCGAAATACTCGCCACCCTTTCCCCGGCGACGCTGCCTCATCTGCCGCGAATGGCCGCCGCTGGTTTGAACGGCGTTCGCATCAACAGCTCCCATGGTGATGCGGAATCGCACCTGCGCATCTTGCAAGCCGCGAGAAGACATTTGCCCTCCGGTTACCTCGTCTATGACATCAAAGGCCCGAAAATCCGAATCGGCGATCTGCCCGAACCGCTGCGACTGAGTGCCGAACAATACGTGCTTTTGCGCACCGACCTCCCACGGTCCCCAAATTCGGAATACCCGCGCATCGACTCGTTTGACGAAGGAATTCCGATCACCTATACGGATCTGGACAAAACCGTTCGCCCCGGCCATCGGCTTTTTGTCGACGACGGCTACATAGGTCTGCGGGTTGAACGGATCGAGGAAGGCAAAATCTATTGCAAAGTACTGTACGGCGACCTGCTGCGCTCTCGAAAAGGATTGAATCATCCGGACACACAGGTGGACTATCCCTATACCATGCCCGAAGACCTGGACAATCTCGATTTTGCTATCAAAAACCGCGTCGATTTTATCGCCGACTCTTTTACCCGTAACAGTGAGGACGTGCGCGAACTCCGTGCCAGGCTTGCAGGCAGCGCGATCCGCATCATTTCCAAAATCGAAAACCCCGAAGGGCTGGCCAATTTCGACGATATATTGAAAGAAACCGATGCAATCATGATCGCCCGAGGCGATCTGGGTGTGGAAATCGACCCCTGGAAATTGCCCGAAGAGCAAAAAGTCATGATCGAAAAATGCAACTATGCCGGAAAGCCGGTTATCACTGCCACCCAGATGCTCGAATCGATGATCGATAATCCCCATCCCAGTCGGGCCGATGTCAGCGATGTGGCCAATGCGCTCTATGACGGCACGGACATCGTCATGCTCTCCGGCGAAACCTCGATCGGCAGCTATCCGGTCGAATGTGTGACAATGATGCGCCGCATCTGCACCACTGTCGAAGCGACCCAACGCTACCGCCGAAAAAAGACAAAAATAAACGGGCTTGCTTTTCTGCTCTCCGGCCAATAAAAAAACCCGGGAAGGTTATTCCCGGGTTACAAACTCAGTAACTCTCATCAGGCGCCCACCCGCGCCAGTCGCGATTGTCCTCACACAAGATTCGATACAGATGCGGGCGCCGCTCACCCCAGTAGACTTTTTTCCATTCTGCCTTGCCCCATACCCCGAGATTTTCCGTGATGCGCGGTTTCTTGAGATCGATCTCCACCACCACCAGATCCGCGGCGTCCAGGGCCGCCTGAGCCGTTACCCGACCCTCAAAATCGATCCAGCAGGTTGCCGACAACGGTCCGGGTTCGCCCGAATCGTGAGGTCGCGCCCACCCCGAAGAGGCCAGGTGCACACAGGCATCCAGAGCCCGTGAACGGGTGCGCAGATCGAACTGGTCGCCGTTGCTCTTGATGCCGATCAGATGCGGAAAAACGATCAGATCGACATCCAAAAGGCCATAAACCAGGGCCGGCTCTGGCAGAATGGTATCGTAACAGATGAGTATGCCAATTCGTCCGATGTCGAGATCGAATACCGGCCACTCGTTACCCACGGTCACCTGTTGCTCTTCGATCACCACCCGCGGTTCATGAGTCTTGCGATAGACTCCGATCAATTCACCGGTGCGGCCGTAGACCGGCGCCGAATTGTAGAAGCGATCGCCCAACTTTTCGATAATTGGAAAGATGATATAGGCGCCATATTCGGCGGCTTTGCGGCTGACCTGCTGCATCCATTCGCTTTCCAGGCTCAATGCAACCTCGGCATAGCTCAGATCGAGCCCCGGGCCCAGATTGACCGCTTCCGGCAAAACAATCAGATCGGGTTGATGCT
>JAFGJN010000104.1 GCA_016929055.1 Candidatus Zhuqueibacterota bacterium | reverse complement strand
TTCCCCAGATTGAAATCGCTTCCCGTTTCGACACCTCGGTTTATATCAAACGCTCCATCAACAGCGTAGGGAATTCGACGCTGCTGGGCGGTCTGTTGGCCATCGTGGTGCTGTTTCTCTTTTTGCGCAATTTTTCCAGCACTGCGATCATTGCCACTGCTATTCCCATCTCGATCATCGCTACTTTTGGCTTGATGTATTTTGGCGGATTCACTCTCAACATCATGACGTTTGGCGGTCTGGCGCTGGGCATCGGCATGCTGGTGGACAGCGCCATCGTGGTGCTGGAGAACATCTATCGCCACCGCGAAGAAGGATTGCCGCCGGAAGCGAGCGCTCTCAAAGGCACACAACAAGTCTGGTCCGCGATCGTCGCCAGCACACTGACCACGCTGGTGGTCTTTTTTCCCGTTGTCTTTATTCGCGGTATGTCCGGGATCATGTTTCGACAGATGGCATTTGTCGTCAGCTTTTCTCTCTTGTGCGCCCTGGTTGTAGCGCTGACGCTGATTCCGATGCTGTCATCGCGGTTTTTGCGCTACCAACCGGCAAAACACCTGCTCAATGAGAGCCGTCTGCATCGCATCTATGCGACCAGCGAGGCGGTTTTTCATAAGATCGAATCTGCTTATGCCGTTCTGTTGAAACAGGCTCTTACCCACCGCCCTCGAGTTGCGGTATCAGCTTTTGCCTTGTTCGCGGTATCGATTTTGCTCATCCGCTTTATCGGCGTCGAATTGATGCCGGCCGCAGATGAAGGCGAAGTTCGGGTCAATATCGAGATGGCGGTGGGAACCCGGCTGGAGATTCTCGATCAGACGACGGAGGCAATCGAAGAATTGATCCGTGCCAATGTACCCGAGATGACCGATATGATGTCGCGTATCGGCGGCGGCGGCTACAGTTCCGGTGGCGGCCACACAGCCGAGGTGCGCTGCAACCTGGTTCCGCGCAATCAGCGCCAGCGCAGCAGCGAGGAGGTGGCCAACGATCTGCGCGCCGTTCTTCGCACTTTGCCGGGTGTGATCATCCGCACCCGAGCCGGACAGGGGCTGTTCCTGTTACGCCTCGGATCGTCGAGCGGCGACAATGTCACCGTAGAGGTGCGAGGCTATGATCTGGCAACAGCGCAAGAGCTTGCTCGCCGCGTCGAGCAGGTCGTACAACGGGTTCCGGGCATCACCGACACCCGCATCAGCCGCGAAGAGGGCAGCCCGGAACAGATCATCCGCATCGACCGGCAAAAAGCCGCCGACCTGGGTCTGAGTATCACGACGATCGGCGAAGCGCTGCAAACGACTGTCGGCGGCACCTATGCCTCTTACTTTCGCCAGGGCGGCAAAGAGTACCGTATCCTGGTGCGACTGAGCGAACAGGATCGCAAAGATCTCGCCGAATTGCTCGATCTGACGGTCATCAACAACCGCGGCGTCCCGGTGGTGTTGCGCAACGTCGTGGAAGCTGTTCCGCATGAAGGGCCAGTGCGGCTGGAGCGCAAGGATCAGGAACGGATCATCTCCATCTCGGCCAATTTTACCGGACGCGATATGGGATCGGTTATCGCTGATATCCGCAAAGAGTTGCAAACCGTTCCGGTACCCAAAGATTTTTCCATCCTCTTTGGCGGCGACTATGAGGAACAGCAAAAGGCTTTTCGCGAGCTCTTGCTGGGGATCATTCTGGCGATCGTTCTCGTCTATTTTGTCATGGCCGGCCAGTTCGAATCGTTTCGCGATCCTCTGATCGTGCTCTTTTCCATTCCCATGGCGGTCATCGGCGTGGTCATCGTCATGATTCTGACTGGCACCACATTCAGCATGCAGGCGTTTATCGGCTGTATCATGCTGGCGGGCATTGTGGTCAACAATGCCATTCTGCTCGTCGACTATACCAATCTGCTGCGGCGGGAGGAACAGATGGCGCTTTATGATGCCATCGCCCTGGCGGGCAGCCGCCGGCTGCGGCCGATTCTGATGACCACCCTGACTACGGTTTTGGGATTGCTGCCCCTTTCGTTTGGACTGGGCGAAGGCGGTGAGGCACAGGCGCCCCTCGCCCGAGTGGTGATCGGCGGTCTGCTGAGCTCGACTCTGGTGACCCTGGTGCTCATTCCGGTGGTCTATTCACTTTTTGAAGGCGGCATCGGTTGGAGCAAACAGAGAGCGGAAAAACGGTTGACCACGTGATGCCATCGGAATGAACCGGCACGAAAAGAAAAAGTCTCGGTTAACAGACCCAACAGCGACGAGGAAGACGATGAAAAGAGACAAAGAGGGCATGCACAAGATCGTTATTTTGCTTCTGCTGCTATTTTTTTGCCCCCTTTCGACACCAGCCCAGGAGAATCTGTTTGCCGCGCTATCGGGAACCGACACGCTGCGTATTTCCCTGCACGAATCGATACTCACAGCCCTGGAAAACAATCCGGTCTTTGCATTGCAGCGGTTCGAGCCCGAAATCGTTGCCGCGGCAGTCGAAATCGAACGCGCACAGTTCGATCCGAATCTCAACGCCTCGGTCTCGCGCGTCGAGAGCAAGAGCCAGCGTTTTCTGGGCACGCGGCCGGAACCGGTAGAACTGAGCGGCGTGCGTTCGCAGTACGAGATTGGGCTGAGCACGATGTTGCCCACCGGGACGACGCTATCGGCCGACATCAGCATGAGCAGCAGCCTTTCCAGTTTGTATACCGACCAGTACTCGGGTTATCTCGGCGTCACTGTCGCTCAGTCACTGCTGCAGGGAGCGGGACTGGGAGCCAATCTGGCTCGACTGCGCCAGGCCGATCTCGATGCCCAATTGTCGCGGGAAGAGCTCAAAGCGACAGCGCAAAACCTGGTTGCGGACGTGGAAAAGGCCTATTGGGCGCTCTATATGGCGGCACAGGAAATCCGAATTCAGCAACAATCCCTGGATCTTGCGGAACGGCAGCTGGACGAATCGCGCGAACGGGTGGCGGTGGGCAAACTGCCCGAACTGGAGCTGGCCGCGGTTCATGCCGAAGCCGCACTGCGCCGCGAAGCGCTGATCGATGCCCGCAGCCGCTATGAACAGGCGCGGCTTGCGTTTCTTTTTTTATTGAATCCGGATACACCAACCATTTGGCAGACCGTGCCGCAGCTGACGGATCCGCCTTTTATTCCCGTCGATACCCTGGCGAGCGCCGATGTTCATCAGGAATTAGGACTGACCTATCGCGCCGACCTCAAGCGCGCTCAGGTACAGTTGAAAAAAGGCGAACTGGAGGTGCAGCGCACGCGGAACGGGCTGCTGCCGCGTCTGGATTTCTTTATCACCGCCGGACGATCGACTTATGCCAAGACCTTTCGCGAAGGCATTCCCGATTACCAGAGCCCTTTCAGCGACGTTTCGGCAGGATTGAGTTTTTCTTTTCCTGTCATCAACCGACAGGCGCGTGCCGAAGCTTCGCGGGCGCGATGGACGCGCGACCAGTTCGAACACGCACTGGAAAACATGCAGCGCCTGGTGCAGTGGGACGTGCGTTCAGCCCATATCGAAGCGCTGCGGTCGCGCGAGCAAATCCGTGCCACAGCCGTAACCCGGGAGCTGCAGGAACAAAAGCTGGCCGCCGAGCAGGAAAAATTTCGCGTCGGCAAATCGACCAATTTTCTGGTGCTACAGGCACAGCGGGATCTGACCGCCAGCCTTTTGGATGAAGCGCGCGCCAAGGTGGCCTATTTGAATGCCCTCATCGATCTTTACCATACCGAGGGCACGCTGCTGGAACGGCGCGGCATTGAAAATTGAATGCTCGGCTGCTTGGCCGTTTTTTAGTCTCGAAAGAAAAACCGGCATTATCAATCATTCCACTGGTGTCCCAAACGGGGACACCACCCAACCTATCTGGTGTAAAAACAGCAGAGGTTTTCATGACCAGCAGATCAGGTTCGCTATTTTGCTGTTTGGCCCAAGTTTCTATTTATCAGTTGAATAATCATTCTACACAAAACTGTCTTGGACAGGAATGCTATCATTCAAATACCTGGATTCTGTGTTAACAGAATCCAATAAAAACTATCGTTATGATTATATTCTGCTTAAAGCAATTGGCATTTTCACCCAATTGGTGTAAATATCATATTGATTTTATTGGGGATTCGGTGCTTCGCACCGAATTCGGGAAATAATCATGCGTAGAACAACTGTCGCTCGCAAAAACAGCAGGTAAATGAAAAGGTTCGAGTCAGATGGCGCTTAAAATAAAATCGACGCGCATCGCTCCGCAAGCCACCAAATTCGGCGCCTTTGGCGGTGTGTTTACACCGAGCGTTTTGACCATTCTCGGCGTGATCGTCTTTCTCCGCTATGCGCACGTGGTGGGGTATGCCGGCCTCGGCAACGCGCTTATCATTTTGCTGGCCGCAAAGGCGATATCGCTGATCACCGGACTGTCGCTCTCGTCCATCTCGACCAACATGCAGGTCCGGGGCGGCGGCGCTTATTATCTGATCAGCCGCAGTCTCGGGATCGAGTTCGGCGGCGTCATCGCCGTCTTTTTTTACATCGCTCAGGCGGTGGCGGTGACGCTCTATGTTATCGGTTTCAGCGAAGCGGTTTTTTCAGCCTTTCCCGACCTCGGTCTCTCCTTTCGCCTGTTGGCAACGCTGACCAACCTTCTTGTCTTTGCCTCGGTCTATATCGGCGCGGGCTGGACCATTCGCCTGCAATATGGAATTCTGGCGGTATTGATGCTGTCGCTGCTGTCGTTTATGATCGGCGCAGCAGACACTGCCTCGGTTGCGGTTTTGCGCGCCAATTGGTCGGCCGGCTGGAGCGAGAAATACACATTTTTTACAGTTTTTGCCCTCTTTTTTCCGGCAGTGACGGGAATCATGGCCGGCGTCAACATGTCCGGCGATCTGCGCGAGCCCAGCCGGGCCATACCCCGGGGTACTCTGGCAGCCATCGGTTTTACCGCCATTCTCTACACCGCTATCGCCGTGCTGCTGGCGGCAAGCAGTCCACGCCAGGTGCTGGTCGGTGACGGATTCGTGATGAAAGACACGGCCCGATTCAGTACACTGATCTATGCCGGCGTGATCAGCGCGACTCTGTCGTCGGCATTGGGCAGCATGATGGGTGCACCGCGGATCCTTCAGGCGTTCGCCCGCGACAATGTCTTCAAGTGGTTGAGCCGGTTGGGCCGGGGCAGCGGGCCGTCCAACGAACCGCGATCGGCGATCGTTTTGACCTTTCTCATCGCCCAGGTCGGCATCCTGGCAGGCGATCTCGATACGGTGGCACCGGTGATCACCCTATTCTTTCTCATGACCTATGGCACTGTCAATCTCGCCTGTTTCTACGAAATGATCTCCCACAACCCCAGTTTCCGCCCCGCCTTTCGCGCCCACCACTGGGCAGCGGCCCTGGCCGGAGCCGCCGGATGTCTGGCGGTCATGCTCCTGATCAATCCACTGTGGAGCACCGTTTCCATCGCCCTGGCAGCCGCGCTGTTTCTGGGCATCACCCGCGCCGAGATCATGGTACAGTGGGGCGACCTGCACAGCGGACTCGCCTTTCAGCGGGCACGAAAAGCGCTGCTGCGGCTGGAAAAAGAGGACTATCACCCCAAAAACTGGCGCCCCTCGATTCTCACCCTCAGCGGCGGTGCCTGGAACCGCCTGCACCTGGTGCGCTATGCCTGTCAGTTGTCGGCTGACCGTGGCGTCGTTTCGCTGGCGCAGATCATCACCGGTGACCTCAAAGACCATTTTGTCCGCCGTCGTGAAGCGGAAAAACTGATGCGCAAATTCATTCGCGAAGAACAACTGCCCGCTTTTCCGGTCGTGGTGGTGGACGAAAACTTTTCCGAGGCGCTCAAAGCGCTGCTGCAGTGCCACGGCATCGGTGGACTCAAACCGAACACCCTGCTGCTCGGATGGAGCGAGGAACCGACGCGCAGCGGCGTCTTTCCGCTCATCCTCAGCCTGGCCAAACAGATGAAAAAGAGCCTCTTTGTCATTCGCTGCCGCCAGGAGCAGGAAGAGTGGCGTGTACCGCTCGGCGCCATCAATGTGTGGTGGAGCGACGTACAAAACGGCGAATTGATGCTGTTGATCGCATATCTGCTGCGGCTAAACCGACAGTGGCGTCTGAACCCCCTGCGTATTCTGCGGCCGGTGGTTCCCAAAGCGGATGTAGAAAATATTCGCAAAGAGATGGAAAAAATGCTCTCCCTGGCGCGCATTCGAGCAGAAATCGTCATTCTGCCGACCGAGAATCCCCTGGATGCGGTGCGGAACGCCATGCAGCCGTCGGCCGTGCTGTTCGCCGGATTCGAGCCTCCGGATGCAGGGGCGGACATCACTCTCGATCCCGCTCTCAGAGAGATCGTGGATCTGCCGGGCGATGTGATTCTCGTCTACAATGCCGGCGATGTCTCGTCCGAGGCCTGAACCGAAAACGGCGCTACCCCCAAAAGTCGATATAACCCCTCAAGAAAACCGGCGGCGGACGAGCCGCCGCCAGTCAAAAAATTTTCCTTATCTCATCAAGGTCATCTTGCCCTGAATCGCGGTTGTTGCGGTTTTGATCCGATAGAGATAGACTCCGGAAGCGACCGAGATTCCCGCATCGTCACGCCCGTCCCAGGCGATTTCCTGAATCCCCGCTGTTCTTTCCGTGTCGCAGAGAATGCGGAGCAAACGGCCGGCAAGATCATGGATCGCCACACGCACGACTTGCGTTTCCGGCAGCTGAAATACGATGACCGTGTGAGGATTGAACGGGTTGGGATAATGGGTGGCACGTTTTTTGTTGATCTATTTTGAATAGAGACCGTTCATTTTTCGCATTTATGGCAATTGTTGAAATAACAAATTGTTGTTGCCGCAATTTCTCCGGTTTTATAGTAAAGATTACATCATAAAAATGCGACAGGTGTCATTTTTATACCATTAACAGTGACTTACGCCTGCACAAAATTGCGGTGAGCAGTCAATCAGATAAAAAGCAATGATTTGTGCGTTCGACGAAACGTATCGCAGGTACTGAAATTTTGGCAAAATGGCCTTGCTTCCTGAACGCATGTCGGTCATATGCCCAGGCAGCGCTCCATTGCCCTACACAAAGCATCGGGGTTATGCGACTCTTGCCTGCTGATCGAGCGAGTCGATTGATACACAAGAGTCTTTTGCGACTATTCACCATCGTTTTTTCAAGTTCTAAATTGGAATAAAATTGTAACAATGAATAACAGTACTCACGGTCTGGTTCCTAGACTCGAAAATTAACGGGAGAACCCAAATGAAAACATTTACCATTCTCGCGATTTTGATCACTGCCGCCAGTGTTTCTGCCCAGCTCCAGGTCAAAGACCCGGTCGGCAACACTGTCATGATCGTCACGCAGGGCGGCCAGGTGGGCATCGGCACCTCCACACCGACCGCTGGAACCGTTCTCGACATCAACGGCATCGCTCGCATGAGCGGGTTGCGTCTGGCAACCTCGAGTGCCGGCCAGGTACTGGTCGCACCCGGCACAAACGGCACCGCAACCTGGGGTACGGTCGGCAGTGTCGGCGTAACAGACAACAGCCTGACCGCTCAGGATCTGGCGGTGAATGTGGTGAGCAGCATCAACAGTGTCGTCAACGATGGCAGCAACATCGACATCACCGCCGGGAACGGCATCGTTGTCACACCCAACAACAGTGCCAACACGATCAACGTGGCGCTGAGTGCCAACGTCATCGGCATACCGGCAATATCGCCCTGGAGTTCGATGAACCCCCTCACTTTTACCACAACAGGACAGAACATCATCAGTGCATCCACTCTGCTGCAGCCGGGCACCTATCTTCTCATCTGGCCCAACGCCCTGCAGTATGCCGGAACATCCATTGCCGGCAATCCACCGGCCAACGGAGGGTGGCTCAGGCTGTACAAATCGGATTTGAGCAAACACTATGGCGGCCTTCACGTCGGTGCTTATACCAACTTTTCTACATCCGAACCGGGCAGCAATGTTTTTGTTTTGACTGAAGCAACGAATGTGGTCATTCGCCAAAGCTTTGATTTCCCCAGCGGCGCGTCGCCGACCCTGGTCTACTGGGGAAGTGGTTCGGAACCCCTGGTTTACCTGATCAGGCTCAAATAGAAGAGGGTGCCATCGCAAAGGATCAGTTCAACGAACGGTTTTGAAGGATACCGCAAGATCGAGTTCGATGGTTTCGGGTTGAGCCGGGGCATCGACCGACTGGGCGGGGACTGTTGTATCTCGAGTTTATTCTTCTTCCCAGGCTCTGCCGGGAAGATCAATTGTTGACTACAGGGATCAACAAATAGTAGAGCCTGGAAACAAATTCACCTTTCGCATTTGCCACTTTTTCTTTTCCCGGCCTCGTTTGAGAAACGGATATAAACAGCTTCACGCGGATTAGGCGATTTATCTGATCCGCGTGTCTTTTTACGGGTCTGGTCATTCAATCCATTGTCACCCAAAAGCAATATGAGGGCGCCGTTTATCGAAGCGGGGCGTCAGCTGCGTGAAACGCCACACGATACCGTTCTCCGTTCACGGCTTTGAATTGTACCGGTTGATCGGAATCGATGCGCGCGATCGTTTTCCCGGCTGAATCCAGGACAACGAGGGAAACGGTTTCCCGGGTTCGCGGCACCAGCGATACGTTGAGCGTGCGGTTGTCTTGAACCGCGTACGAGAGATCGAACCGCATCCCCTGATAGGCGAGATTTTCCACTCCATAGGTTTTACCGATCTGCATTCGATCCTCGGGCAGAGAGGGCGCCAGGAAAAACGAGCGGTCGTCGTTTTCCCGGAATCCCATGACGGTTCGCATGATAAAGAGGGGAAGAATGGCCCCCCATCCGTAATTTTCGCTTCCGGCGGGACGGTTGTCCACAGGCCAGAACTCGTTGGCGATACCGGGAATGCGGTAACTAAAGGGGTCATCGGTGTTGGTGAACAAGAGCGCGCGTGAATCGGTGCGTTTGTAAATCCGGTCGGTGATCTTGCATACCGCTCGAGCGGCGGCCTGCGTCTCCCCCGCTGTCCAGGCAGCTTCGGCAAAAGCCAGGAGTCCGGGCGGCCATTGCAGCCAGCGCAGATTTTCGGCGATATACGAAATTTTGGCTCTGGCCTGCTCGATCTGTTCCCGGCTGGCCACGGCACAGGTCAGGGGCGCCAGCATGATCGGATCATAGAAATCCTCAAAAAGAATCGGTTGATCGTTTCGCCCGTCCCAATCGCGGAACCAGCCGTCGACAAACATCGAGCGGGTGCGGCGGATGCGCTCCACGGCCAACTTGTTCCAATAATCGACCTCATCGGGTCTGCCGGCAAGGACGGCGAAAAACGCCATATTCTGCATGGCCTGCGCCATGCTGGCTTCCACATCCACCGTGCGCACAAAAGTGGCCGGATCCCCTTCTCCCTCGACCAAAAACCGGCGCGAGCCATCCTGTCCCGACTCCCAGCTGTTGTTGCAGTGGAACCAGCCCTGGTCATCGGTTCGGTTTTCCAGCCACCAGTGAATATAGTTTTTCAAATAGGGATAGAGACCTGCAATCCACAAGCTGTCGCCGGCGGCGCTATAGATCGATCGAATGGCATGAAAGGGAAAACCCCACATCGGCGCTGTGCCGCATTCCGAGCCGTCGGCGCCGACCATGTTGACGCTGCCGTCCTCGCGCACGCAGGGCACATTGGCGGCGATCGCATCGGTAAAAGTGCCCGTGATCACCTGCCGGGCCAGCTGCGGATCCGCATAACTCAGGGCCCACATATCCAGGGCGGTTTCGCCCAGCACCATTCGCGGCGAATGGATCTGCATGCCATCCCAGGGGTG
>JAFGJN010000103.1 GCA_016929055.1 Candidatus Zhuqueibacterota bacterium | reverse complement strand
TTTCCCGGTAAAATCGCAACAGGATGGACAAAGGCTTTGCGCAGCCCGGCTGTTCGGCAGAATGTTTTCGATCGGGATACCGTTCAGAAGAATGAGATTCGATTGGGCAAGCTCGTCTGGGGTGAGTTTCGTCTCTTTATAGAAGATCTCCCAACCCTTTGGGCGGCAATCCTCGGCCAACTGGGCGATCACGGTGTCGAGTTCGGCACCGGTCTCTGAACAGCGAAGACAGGTATTGCCGTCTTTTTCCAGGTGGCGCCACTCGATTTCCAAACGGTTCATGGTCAAGCTCCTCAATTTCTTTCAGGGTTCATCGCAGCAAAGCGATGGATGAATAGAGTGTAAGAAAATCATCTGATTCAAACAAACAAAAAACGAAACGTTTTCAGATCAATTGTGCCACACTTAAAAAAAGCCCTCATTTTAGAAAAATAGGGGCTTTCCTGGCGCGCCCAGAGCGATTCGAACGCTCGACCTACGGATTAGAAGTCCGTTGCTCTATCCAGCTGAGCTATGGGCGCGAGTTTGCCGCTTTTTTGAAAAACCAGTTCGTTCAAGCGCTTGAACAGCTTTTGCGCCTGATAGAACAGGCAGATCGCTCATACCACCACAGTCAATAAATCAAACGTTTCTTTTGGTATGGGTAAGTTATCGTCCTTCAATGCACTGATATAAAGGTCAATCGCATCCCGAATATTGTGGATCGCTTCTTCTTTTGTTTTGCCTTGAGAGATACATCCTTTTAAAGAAGGACATTCTGCCACCCAATAACCATCTTCACCTGGGTAAATCACAGCTTGTCGCAAGAAAAACCTCCGAAATTATCCTTTTGCCTGATTGACGTCAAAAGGGATTGATTTCAAAACAATTGTAGCAGGGTCTCCCGCGTTGGGACACCGTTGGCTACGAGTTAATTTTAATGAATCCTATTGTTCTTTTCAAGCAGAATATTTCCCTGTGACTTGTACCGTCAGAGGAATTTGAGAGTGGTTCAAACAGCAAAATAGCGGAGCTGATCTGGTGATCATGAAAACCTCTGCTGTTTTTGCATCAGATGGGTTTTATAAAGTACCCGTATGGAACACCCGTGATGTGCCTTCTTTTTCTAAAAAGGGCTTCTGCGACCATTTTTGAAGCTGAAACAGCAAACCCATGATAAATCTTGTAAAAGAGTTCGCGTCCCTATCTTTTCGAGATATACTCTTTCGTTTTCAACACGACTTCAGGCGTTGTTTCATACGGCAGCACGCCGGTTCCGATACAAACCTTTTCTCTCTCTCTTCCCAACGCGACAACGCGATCGACTTCTTTATTGACAGCGGCCAGATCGCCTTCCGATAAAATCAGCGGATTCATATTGATTCTGACCATGACCTCGGGATAGTTTTTCATCTGCTCCATAAAGGCTTCCTGATCGGTCTCGGAGGGACAAATGACATATCCGGTCCCGGTTTCCATAATGAATTCCAGGATGGAGGTGGTATCCCCACCGATGATGCAGGGCACCGGATGCCCGACGATGGCCGCGGCCTGATCGATTATCGATTTCAACGGCGGCAGCACCACATCGCTGAAAATCTGCGGAGGGATGATGGGGGGCGTGGCGGCTGATTCAAAGAATGCAATATCCAATCCTTGATCCACAATCGCTTTGCAGAAATTGACCTGTCCGTCGACGATGTGATCCAACGCTTCCCTGACACTCGTCGGGTCCATGACGATCTCCAACAACAGCGTTTCAAATCGCACCAGATTGCTGGCAATCGAAAACGGTCCACTGACCGGAATGCGAACATCGGCTTCAGGAAGAGCACGGGCAAGACGCCTGGCGGCCTCCAGGAGCATCGGAATTCGACCGGCGCTTTGCGGATCAAACAAGGGCAATTCCTTTATTTCCTTCATCGATGAGCAGAGATGCCGGGTAATCGCCGGAATCCCGTTGAGTTTTGGCTGTTCGATGGTAGAGCCATACGCTTCGGGTTCCAGGTTGTAAATATCGATGCCCACGACGACGGGTGAATGGTGATAGAGTTCGAACGCCTTTTTGTGGCCTTGGAACAGCAGCTCACCATCGCGTGAAGCCTCCCAGGGGGATTTGCCGATCAAGCTGGCAGCGTGCTCGTAAACTGCAGGAGAAAATTGCATAGGCTTTTGATCCTTTCAAGAATTCCAGTCAGGGGTGTCCGGCAACCGGACACCCCTGAATTCCAGTTTGTTTGCAGCGCCAGTATAGCGATACAAAATCGGTTTACACATTCGTGTTCAAATACTCTACGGCCTCATGCGGATTGGGCGAATAGAAATCGGCGCCGATTCGAGTGCAAAAATCCAGAGTGATCGGGGCACCGCCAATCAACACTTTGGTATCCGGATATTTTTCCTTAATCTCTTTAACACTGCTTTCCATATTGCGCATGGTTGTCGTCAGCAAAGCGGAAAGCCCGACAAAACAACCGGGATTCTGATCAATGGCCTCTAAAAATTTGCTGGTCGGTACATCCATGCCCAGATCAATCACTTCAAAGCCAGCTCCGCGGATCATCATGGAGACCAGATTTTTGCCAATGTCATGCAAATCGCCGGCAACGGTTCCGATCACCAATTTCCCTTTGTGTTTCACTTGATCGGATTCGAGAAAGGGTTTGATCTGTTTCATAACCACATTCATGGCTTCGCCGGATATAATCAAGTGAGCGACAAACGCCTTGCCTTCGCTGAAATCCTTGCCAACTCTGTCCATCCCCACCATACAGCCCTTTAAAAGAACGTCCGGATCAATTCCGTTCTTTAACGCTTCCGCAGCAATCTCATCTGCGCCATCCTGATCTTTCATGTCCGGTGGAAACCAGGCTGATCTCGATATTTTTCCTTTGGCAATGCACAAGGCTAATTTTTCAACGACGTCTTGCATGATCAGTCTCCCGAATTTGTCAGGTCAATCTCGTTTCCTGGATTATCGTCGGCGTAATGCTCTCCCACATCACCGGCATGAGATGGATACCGCGAACGCCGGGTATTTTTCTTACCGCTTCTATGATTTCAACCGCCATCTTGACGCCTTCTTCTTTGGGATCGCTCGCCTGTTGCATGCGATCGATATATTCATCGCTGATCTTGACGCCGGGCACGTGTTCTTTCATGTGGAGCAAGGCTCGTGCGGATCGGACCGGCATGACGCCGGCCAGAATCGCCGTTTTTTCATGCAAGCCCATGGCAACGGCCCGCTCCATCCAGCGGCTGAAAAGCTCCAGATCGAATACCGGCTGGGTTTGCAGAAAATGCGCACCGGCTTTGATTTTTTTATAGAGCCGGATCAATCGCATCTCAAACGGCTCGGCAAAGGGATTGGCTGCGGCGCCGATGACAAACTCGGGTGCCTTTTTCATTTCCGTGCCGGAAAGCAAAAATCCGCTGTTCATTTGGGCGACTGCAGCAACGAGCTGGATGGAATCGAGATCAAAAACTCCCCTCGCTTCGGGATTGTCGCCAAAGGTCTGATAGTCGCCGGTCAGACAGAGCACATTGGTGATCCCCAGCGCAGCAGCGCCCAAAAGATCGCTTTGTATCGCCAATCGGTTGCGGTCCCGACAGGTCACCTGAATGATCGGCTCGACGCCTTCGTCCAGCAGAATCCTGGCAGAAGCAATACTCGACAGCCGGACAATAGCCGTCTGGTTGTCGGTGATATTGACTGCATCGACAAAACCCTTGAAATATTTTGCTTTATTGCGAATGACATCGCCATCGCAGCTTTGCGGGGGTCCAATTTCACCGCACCAGACAAATTGTCCCGCGTCAATCTTTTCTTTAAAGGTCATCAGCGATTTGCTCTTTTACTTTTTGTTTATCGTTGCGAACCAACCCGACAGGTGCATCGATCCGTTTTTTAAACACATTCAGCCAGGCCGACGTCCCTTCCAGGTTCCAGTTGTGAATTTTGTTCAGCTTGTATAACAGACTGAGGCGACGCAGTCTACTGGATCGAAAATAGATCCGGTACCACACGCATTTTCTTTCAGGGTAGACTTCGCACGATCCGTCCTGGCCGGTTCCCCCACAGGGGCCGTTGCGCAATCGTTTGGGACAGCGCTGGCAACAGACAAAGCCTGTCGAGGATAAAATACATTCGCCACACTTTTGACAACCAAAGAGCGGCACCTTGATCAGGTCCTCAAAAAAACGCAAGAGATGAGAGATTTTTCTTTCTCTTGCAGTGAGGGGAGGTTTGCAGGAACTGACGATTTCTTTTGGCAAAAGTCTTTCCTCGTGTTTTACCCGGATTCGGTGCTTCGCACCGAATCCGGGTTATAATTTTTCATTATTTATCGGTGATTTCCCGGCGCGTTATGAACAATACATCATGACCCGCATCACGCCTTCCACCCCTTCCATCCTGAGTACATCTTTTAAACACTGGAGGGCGGGATCGTCATCGGTTAAAAGCGAGTATTTCCGTCTGACAGAAGCGATGACCGTATTCAATCCCAAGGGCATGGCCAGGGTCAGAAAGGCACTTTCCAGCGGACCTTTTACCGCTGAACCGTCCGGTTTTTTGGAGGGCAGCATCTGGGTAAAGTTGCTGATTCCGACGGAAATATTGATGCCGGCCAAATCGCGGTCGTCATGAATCAGGGTCATGGCATTCATGAGCCGTTTGAAATCCCCTTTTGAATCGCTTGCAATGGGCATGATACCCGGATCGAGAATGAGCTGGTCGTTGCTCACCTTGTCGATGTGTTGCCGAGCGATCGCCACCATGGATTTTGCCGTCGCATAGATTTGCTCGGCGGTGCTGTTCATGCCCATTGCACCGGTGTCGTCTGCTCCTTCGGTGACAAGCAGAATAGGAATGAACGGCTGTTTGGCATAGAGATCAAACATTTCCAGGCGAGCCTGGGAAATCGAATTCAGAATCGGTTTTTTGTTTCCTGCCCGTTCAGCGTCAAAAGCCTCCAATCCGGCAGCTGCTAACTCGGGATCCGGTGTATCGATTGCCAGGGGCAGCGAAATATGCTGTTGAATTTTTTTAACAACATTTGCCATAAAGCCCGGAGTGCGGGGGCCCACATTGACATCGATAAAAGCCGCGCCTTTTTCAGCCTGAAATCGAGCCAGATCGATGATGCCGTCGATATCATTTTCCTCGAACAATTGATGAGTCGATGGGACCGAGTCATTAATCGATTCGCCGATAATGGCAAGACCGGGGATACTCATCTATTCGTCTCCTTTGTTGTCTCTTTACGAATGGGGGGAGAAATCAAGTGCCAGCAGTTTTCTCGAATTCAGACAAAAGCGCTCAACAAGGTATCGATCGGAACGCCCGCCTGGGTTTCCAGATTGTTTCTTGATATCCGGTAATCTGATTTCTTGCGGGATTGAAAATAACCATTTCTGTCAATTGCGATCGAGATGGACCGATTTGCTGGTTCATCGGTAAAAAGCAAACTTTACACTTGCCCCTGCCAACTGCTGGATAGAGGGTATTTTGCAAAACTGTTTGAAATGAATCTCCGCACCCCGAGGCTCATTAAGATATTGTAAGATAATTTGCTAAAATAGCAAGTGAAAAGTATGGGAAACAACCGCACAAAATGCAATTTAAAAGACAACACCAGAAATCGCGCGTCTGAAATTGAATAGAGTAGCTTTATCGCTCAGGATGTTGTGCAAGTTCCCCCCAAAGCTGTCTCTGTCGGTTCGAACGGGTATTTAAATCTGATGCATTTCTTTCCACAGCCGCGGATTGAAAACAGCTTGCCGTGACGGGCACGTGGCCCGGTGACAAACCTCACAGGTGCGAAAATCGATCTCGCTGGAAAACAGAATGCCGGATATCGTTTTGTTCGGCACCATCAGGAACGACTCGGTCAGGCGGACGCCGACCGTCTGTTCGACATCGCCGAGAAGCGCAAACAGCCCTTTTTGCTGTTCGATCGGCCAGACGTCGGCATCGCCGGAACCCGGAGACATCGACGCGGTCTTGCCAAGGCGATAGGTCTGCTGCAGGTGATCCTCGAATCGTGTAATCGCCGCCGTCAGCAGAGCAGCCTTGATCTCATCCCACCAGTACGCTTTGAGCATATCGTCCGGCGCGGAAAAGGCTTGATCCATCTCGTGTCCGCAGGTAATCAAAAAGGGAAAGACGCGCTCGCTGTGCGCCAGATTTTTGCTCAACGTCCGGCTGGTGAACGAAATGCCGCCGATTTCAACCGTGTCGCCGTTTCTCCTCTCGACAAACGCCTCGGCATACGCCGCTTTGGGTTTGCCCGTTTTTTCGGCCAGATCGATCAGTTCGCGCAATTCGGCGCCCCAGTCGGATGCGGGGTCGATATGCACTGTTTTGCTCAACTCTGCTGCATCCAAAACATACGGAATATCAAGCAAAACCTCCATCGTCGCTCCTTTGCGCCATCTGGATCTCAAGATTTTTGGCCTTGTTTGAGATGTCCATGCGCCATGGATTCAAATGAGATCTCCACAAGACAGCAAATCTTGAATCAAAAACATGGTCCGGTCATGTTTCCCGAATTTTCCAAAAAGGATTTTATTGTTGCACATTTCAACCTTTTTTGTTTATAATCAATATTTTGATGGGACGGGTTTCAAACCCGTCCTATAATTCCGCCGTTGATGGACGGGGTTAATACCACCCCCGGTGACAACACATCGATAGGGAGATTGAGGCATGAAATACGATCCCTACATTCATCATCGTCGATCTATCCGTTTAAAGGGATATGATTATTCCCAGGCTGGTGCCTATTTTGTGACCATCTGTACGCACAATCATGAATGCATATTTGGCGAAATCATCCACGGGCAAATGGCGTTAAATGACGCCGGTCGGGTCGTTCAGACGGTTTGGGTTGATTTGCCGAATCATTATCCCAATATTGAATTGGATGAATACGTTGTTATGCCGAACCATGTGCATGGAATTATCGTCATCGTCGTCGGGCCCGATTTTAAACCCGCCCATGTCGTAGGGGCGGGTTTTAAACCCGCCCCTACGACAACACGGCCCGATTTCAAACCCGCCCCGACAACACGCCATGGTTTGCCGGAAATCGTGCGTGCGTGCAAAACGTTTTCGGCACGGCGCATCAACCAAATGCGTGGTATGCCCGGCGCAAAATTGTGGCAACGCAATTATTACGAACATATTATACGCAATGAAAACGAATTGAACCGCATCCGCAAATACATCATCAACAATCCGATGAAATGGGATTTAAACCGTAAAAATCCAAATAGAAATCATCAATAGGGCGCGCCGTATCCCATCCCCTACTCTTCTCCCTGCAAAATTGCCATTACTCGGTCGACACTCCTTGCCGAGGCCAGCTCGTCACACAGCTGTTGGTACTGCGACAAACGGGCGATTTCGGAAAGAAAAGCGACGTGCTTTCCGGATTGATCGGGTGGGGCGATAATGAGAAAGATCAATTTCGACGGTTTGCCGTCAATGGCGCCGAATTCAATGCCGTCGGGCGAGATGCCGATCGCGGCCGCGATTTTCTTGACCGCCGTGGTCTTGGCATGGGGCACGGCGATGCCTTTTTCCAGACCGGTGCTGCACTTGGATTCGCGCAGCATCACGGCGTCATACACGCTTTGCACATCGGATATCTCGCCGCTCTTTTTCAAAAGCTGCACCAATTCCATGATCGCGCCGTTTTTATCGCGGGACATCAGCGGTACCGCAATGACATCCTTGGTCAATATATCGAGCAAACTCATCACCTACTCCTGTCGTCATTCAACCTGATTTTCCGTTCATTCTTGTTCGGATTCTGTGTTGCAGAATCCAACGGGGATTATCTTTTGTATTTTAATCGAGTTGCAACAGAAACCATTCCCACTCGATCGATGAAAATATCCTGTTGTAGGGATTGGGGATTCGGTGCTTCGTAGCGAATCCGCTTCCTATCAGAGACGGTCGTAACTGTTCCACACCTGTTCTTCGTTTTTAACGATAAGAACCGAGCAGCGCACGCTCCGCATCGCCCGCTCGGTTTCGTCGTAAAACTGATCGCGGCGCGACTGTATTCTGGACAACTCGCCGATGATCAACAAATCGATATCTCGCTCGTTTACATATTTTTTTATTTCCGTGCTCACCGATCCGCTGACATTGATCAGCTCTATGGGGACGTTCTTTGCCTCACCGATGGTTTGAACATGGCGCAGATAGCGGTCGGCATCGGCGTTCAAATCCCGGCGATACTCTATCTCTTCATCCTCCAGAAAAATGTGCGATTTGACCAGAGCGCCGAGAGCCTGGGTGTTGACGACAAACAGCGCCGACAAATTCGCTCCAAGCGTTTTCGCCAGGCAGACGCTATAGTGAGCGGCCAACATCGCATGTTCACTTCCGTCGATATAGACCAAAATCCTGCGGATGATATCGCTCATGCGCTTCTCCTTAAGGGCTTTGGGTTTCGAGCCGCTCTTTGATTTTCTTCAGCAGGATGACCGCATCGCGTTCGTTTTCTTCAAGCCGCTCCTGGATCACTTTTACTGCCCGCTGGTATTCGGGAATCGCAATCTTTTCAAGGGCGTTCACCTTGCGTATCGTTTTTTTCACTTCACCGGCCAGACGCATGACAGAAACTTTGAGCTCGGCAAAACGCCCCATCACTCTGAGCGCCTCCTTGAAATGGTCGATGGAGCTATCGATAAAAAAATGGGTGCCGGACGGGCTGAAATAGGGCGAGCGCTCCTTGAAATCCGTCTCAACCGTGGGCAAAGAGACGCCCATGATTTTCCGCGTACCCATGGTAATGTTCGCATCGATGTGTACCGCGCTGGACAGGTAAAACACTTTCATTTTCCCCATCTTGAGCACAGCTTCTTCCAGAGATATATAGGCGGTCTTGAGCGCCTGATCGACCCTGTTCTGGTGATCGACTGTCTGGTCGACGAGGTTTAAAAGTTCCATAACCAGGATGTTTCTTTTTTGGTCGAGCAGCTCGTGCCCCAGCGTGGCAAAAGAGAGAGCCTGCTTGAGCTTGAGCAGATTCGTGCGCGTCGGGGTATAGGTATCAAGCGCCATAATAGGTATCGATCTCTTCTTCCGTGAGCCGGGTCAACTCTTCAGCCGGGAGCAGCCGCAGCGCTTCCCATCCCAGATCGAGGGTCTCTTCGATTGTTCGCTCTTGATCCCTTTTCTGGGTGATGAATTTCTCCTCAAAGACCCGGCCAAATTCGAGATACTGGTTGTCCAGCGGCGCCAGCTCTTCCTCGCCAATAACCGAGGCGAGATTGCGGACGTCCTTGACATAGCTATAGGCGGCGAAAAGCTGACTCGCCAGATGCGGATGATCTTCACGGGTCATTCCCTTGCCGATGCCGTCTTTCATCAAACGCGACAATGACGGAAGTCCGGCGACCGGAGGATAGATGCCGCGCGCGTGCATCTCGCGTTCAAAGACGATCTGCCCTTCGGTGATATAGCCGGTAAGATCCGGGATCGGGTGCGATATATCGTCATTGGGCATGGTCAAAATGGGAAGCTGGGTGATCGAACCGGAAGAGCTCTTGAGCATTCCGGATCGTTCATACAGCTCGGCCAGATCGGAATAGAGGTAACCGGGATAGCCTTTGCGCGACGGGATTTCGCCACGGATGGTAGAGATCTCTCGAAGCGATTCGCAATAGTTCGCCATGTCCGTGAGAATCACGAGCACGTGCATGTTTTTTTCAAAGGCGAGAAACTCTGCCAGGGTGAGTGCGCTCCGCGGCGTGATGAGCCGTTCGATCGACGGATCATCGGCGAGCGAAAGGAAAAGAGCCACCTTGTCCGAGACGCCCGATTCTTCAAAGGAACGGATAAAATAATTGGCGACATCGTGTTTGACGCCCATGGCGGCAAAAACAACGGCGAATTCCGATTCCTCGCCGCGTATCTTGGACTGGCGGGCGATCTGAGCGGCGAGTTCATTGTGTGGCAAACCATTGCCGGAAAAGATCGGCAGCTTTTGACCGCGGATCAGGGTATTCATGCCGTCGATGACCGAAATCCCCGTCTGGATAAAATCGCGCGGATAGGCGCGCGCCGTCGGATTGATCGGTTTGCCATTGACGTTGAGATCGTGTTCTGCTCGTGGCGCTGGTCCCCCGTCGATGGGTCGACCCAGTCCATTGAAAACCCGGCCCAGCATCTTTTCCGAAACCCCAAGTTTGTGCGGTTCGCCTTTGAAACGGAGCCGCGTCTCCGGCAGCGTCAGCGAAGCCGTGCCCTCAAAGACCTGCACAACAACCATATCGGTCGAGGTCTCGAGGACCATGCCGAGACGGACGACGCCCGTGGCATCGACACATTCCACCAGCTCCCGGTATCCGATACTGTGGGTCTTTTTGATAAACAAAAGCGGCCCATCGACTTTGGCGATGCCGATGTATTCCCTTGCGCTTTTCAGCTCCTGCGCATGCAGCGCAAGGGGCGAGGAGATGCCTTTGCCTTCCTGCATCGAGGCTTTTTCACCCCTTACCTGTTCAGCCCCAGGGATTTCTTGATCCTCAGCCAAAAATAGCCTCCAACTGATCGAAAGAGCGTTCCAGACGCGTCATGATCTTATCGCATTCTGCCAGATCGTCGTTGGCAACGGAGAATTTGATCTTGACCAGATCCTGATAGGCTCGCATCTGCCTGATCTTGACGAGTGTGACACCATTTTTTATAACGCGTTGGCCGCGTTGATAATAGTAAACAATGAGTTCAAGCATTTTGTACTGTTTTTTAACCGTAGAATAGCGATCGTTTTCATCAAATGCATTCTGTTGAAGAAAGGCGTTCTTGAAAAGCGTGCAGGTATCGATAATGAAGCGCTGGGAATCGGGCAGCGCATCGGGTCCCACCAGCTTGACCACCTGATTGAGCCGCACCTCTTTTTGCAGCAGATCCATGATGGTATTGCGGTATTCGCTCCACTCGGCGCCGACGTTCTGTTCCCACCAGGGGGCGATATCGGCCAGGTACTCGCTATAGCTGTCGATCCACGAGATAGCCGGATAATGACGCGCATTGGCGAGTTGCCGGTCCAGGCTCCAAAAGCAGCGAACGAATCGTTTGGTATGCTGGGTCACCGGCTCGGAAAAATCACCGCCGGGCGGGGATACCGCACCGATCAAGGTCACCGAGCCGTTTTTGCCGCACAGCGTCTCCATGAATCCCGCCCGCTCGTAAAACTCGGCGATGCGCGTGGGCAGATAGGCGGGAAAGCCCTCTTCTGCTGGCATCTCTTCCATGCGTCCGGACAATTCCCGAAGCGCTTCGGCCCAGCGCGAGGTGGAATCGGCCATCACCGCCACATGATATCCCTGGTCGCGGAAATACTCTGCCAGGGTGACGCCGGTATAGATGCTCGCCTCGCGGGCCGACACCGGCACATTGGAGGTATTGGCGATGAGGATGGTGCGTTCCATGAGGCTGCGGCCGGTGCGCGGATCGATGAGCTTTGGCAAATCATTTAGGACGTCGGTCATCTCGTTGCCGCGCTCGCCGCAGCCGATATAGACGATGATGTCGGCGTCGCACCATTTGGC
>JAFGJN010000102.1 GCA_016929055.1 Candidatus Zhuqueibacterota bacterium | reverse complement strand
TTATTGGTGTCCGGTCGAACAACCGGACACCCCGCTATATTTCTATTAAAATCAATTCATTATGTTGGTCGAAAAACAGAATCGATTTGAATCAACTGTTGAGAAATCATTGCTGTTTATATAGCATTTAAATTGGGTGGTGTCCGGTACCCGGACACCAGTGGTTGCAGCTCTCAATTGAACACTATGGCTTTCGGGTGTGGTTTTTCATTTGACCGCCAACGCCCTCTCCTGGAAGCTATTGGTGTTTCTTAACCTCTCGCTTTGCCTTCCGAGTCGATTTCTTTTGCATCGATTTTGTGGACATTATTGCGCTTGACACCGAATCCGAGCAATATCATGAGTCGTCGGGACTTTTGGGTTGAGACAACGGTGAATGCCAATCATTGGTGTCTGGCAACCGGACACCGGTGCTCAGTCCAATAAAATCTGTTTTGGATAATAATGAATTCGGATATTTATTTAGGAATTGCCGATTATTTTGCCTAGATTACCAACTTGATTTGAAATTCGTTTATTGTCGGCGAGAATTCTATCATTTGTTTTCCCCCTGGCCGATTTTGCGAATAGCTGTTTGCCTCTCATTTTAAAATCTGGAAAGAATGTCAATGCAGGAAACTCTGACCTTTTCCGACCTTGGCTTGTCCGCCAATGCTTTGCAAGCGGTTGCGCGCAAAGGTTTCGAAGCGCCCAGTCCGATTCAGGTGCAAGTGATACCGATTCTTCTGGCCGGCCGTACCGATCTGATCGGCCAGGCACAGACCGGCACTGGCAAGACCGCTGCTTTTGGTCTGCCCATCCTGGAAAAGATCGATCCCCGGGCCGAATCTACCCAGGCTTTAATTCTCACGCCTACCCGTGAGCTCTGTATCCAGGTGGCCGAAGAATTGATATCTCTTTGCATCGATCGCCGGATTCAGATTTTGCCGGTCTATGGTGGTCAGTCCATGGAGCTGCAGCTGCGGCGACTGAAAAAAGGCGTGCAGATTATCGTCGGCACACCCGGCCGGGTTCTCGATCATCTGCGCCGCCGATCGTTGGATCTCAGCCGCTTGTCGATCTGTGTGCTCGACGAAGCTGACGAGATGCTCAATATGGGGTTTCTCGAAGATGTCGGCTCGATCCTCGAGCACACACCGGATGAAAAGCAGACGCTGCTCTTTTCCGCCACGTTGCCGCCGGAAATCCTAAAGATTTCCAGAAAATATATGCGCGATGCCCAGGTCATTCGCATTCAGGACAAACAGATGACGGTTCTCAAGACCGATCAGATCTATTTTCAGGTTTCCGAAAACGACAAATTCGAGGCCTTGTGCCGCATCATCGATATGGAAGAAGATTTTTACGGTCTGGTTTTTTGCCGCACCAAGGTTGACGCCGACCGCATTGCCAACCATCTGCTCGATCGCGGTTATGATGCTGACGTTTTGCATGGTGATCTGTCGCAATCGCAGCGGGAAACCGTCATGGGCCGGTTCAAAAAGAAACACATTCGCATACTGGTGGCCACAGACGTGGCGGCGCGCGGCATCGACGTCGGCAATCTCACCCACGTCATCAATTTTGCTCTGCCGCAGGATCCCGAGGGCTATGTGCACCGCATCGGCCGAACCGGTCGCGCCGGCAAGAGCGGCACGGCGATCACTTTTATTACACCTTCGGAAGAGCGCAAACTGTTGTTCATCGAGCGCAAGACCCGCTCGGTCATCCGCCGCGGCGCTTTGCCGCGGGTCAAGGACGTCATACGTGCCAAAAAGAGCCGCATCGAAAACGATTTGCAGACCATTCTCGATCAGGAGACTTTTGGCAATTATGTCGACATGGCCAGGAGTCTGTTGCGTGAAAAAGAATCGGAACCGGTGTTGGCGGCATTGTTGAAATACGCTTTTGAGGATCGGCTCGATCCGCATAACTATAATGAAATCAGAGACGTGGAGCCAAAAATTCCTGGGCAAACCCGCTTGTTTATCGCCCGTGGCAAAAAAGACGGCATGACCCCGAGAAAACTGGAGCATCTCATCGGTCAATATGCGCGTCTGCAGGCCGACGCTGTTCAGGATGTGTTTATTCAGGAAGAGTTTTCTTTTGTTACCTTGCCGTACAAAGAGGCGGCTATCCTGCTCAAACAATTCCGTAACCCTCGAGGCGGAAAACGACCCCTGGTCACCCGAGCCCGGCCCTCTGAAGAGACGGGAGAGAAAAAAAGACGCCTGTTCAAACCGTCGGCAAAAAAGTCGGGTGGACTCAAACACAAACCCAGGAAATCAACCCCGGGGCGGCCGTGATCTCTCGTGTTGGCTCATTGCCCGAGATAGCTCATCGCATTCGCCAAAAGCCGCCGCGCCACAATCGGCTGTATCGAATCCGATTCACTTGAAAGATCGTACATCCCTGGAAGCGAAAAAAAGACGATTCGCCCAAGACCAAATTTCGCGACAACTCCAGCGGCGCCGATTGTGCGGTCGTGGTCTCTGCCGTATCCGATAAAAACCTCGACGTCTTTTCCATCGATCACAATGCCGTCGGATCCGCTGACCGGAGCCTGATAATCGCTTTTCATTGCGGTATTCACCGGCAAACCGTTCATCACCACATGATCCCGAACAAAATACCAGCTCCCCATCCACGATGCTCGAACGCTGCCCACATGCCCGTGATAGTTAAAACATCCAGCTTTGCCCAAAATTTTGCCATAAGCGTCGACGGCCTCTTCACCGTCTGGTAACAACAACAGCGGCGTGCCTCTATCTACCCTGGCCAGGACATTCTCCGTCAAAAAAGTTTTTTGTTGGTACGGACGCCACACCAATCCGTTTTGATCAATGTATTCGGGACCGCCGCAATTGATAGCGATCACCGAGTCGCCGGCAGTGATCTTGATGGCGCTGAATTTGGCATAGTTGACTGTGAGTTTGGGAATAGTCATTTTCAGCGATCCATCGATCAGGGACACCACAAAACTCGTGTCGAAGGCTGTGTTTTTTTCGCCGGCGGCCACACAGATGTCGAAATCATCGAGCACGATTTCGCCGTTGATGGCCACATTCATAATGCGGTCGCCAGGCCCGGACAGGGTCACCTCGGCAAACCGCAGGGTCACACGAGCGGTATCGACGTCAAGATCTTTAAAAAAATATTCCAGATTCCGATAGTAACCCCAGCTTTCGGTATGAAAGAGAATGTCGTCATCCGTACCCTCGATCTCGGTAGACGCATCCACAACCGATGTCCAGCCGTGCAACAGCTTGTCGCTGCAGACGATAAGATCGTAACTGTTGTCGGGATTGTATTTTTCGATCGCCACGCCTGGAAACGACTCGAGGGTATTCAAGAGTTCGCTGCCCGGAGCGATCACTCCGACTTTTTTCGGAAGCTTGACCACGGCATACGGGTCGATGATGCGTAGGGTTTCCCGGGCGATAAAATCGGTGCCGCGAAAACCAAATGTCAGGGAATATTCCCCGGGTTTTTGTATCGGGGGAGGAAGAACAGACTCGGCGATGGGATAGACGAAACGGTCGCTTTCCCACCCGGGTGGGGGATAAACCGATTCATAGAGCACTTTGCCATCCGGATCCACCAGGCGAAACTCGAGGCTGTCCGTAAAAGTTTGCCCGGTTTCGTTCAACACAAACAAATCGATCGGGTTGGCCGCTCCGGGTTCGCTGACCCGCGCCTTTGTCTTGATGACCGGCCGAAGCGGTGCGAGGCGGTCGCCAAGCAAAGCGGGATTGCCTTTATAGCCGCGGAGATTGTCGACCAGCCCGCTGTGGTTTTCGATTGCCGTCGATTCCCAGCCGCTGATGACCAAATAGTCATTGGCTTCAGCCAGTCTGGCGGTTTCGATGACGCGTCCCCAAAAGTCATAGCATTTGTCGCCGATATCCAAAAACAGTTTTTCAGCTGTGGGAAACGCCTGTCGGAACCGCCATTTGTCGAGAAACGCCTCGTAGGCATCCAGAAGGTCTCGATGATCCTGCAGGTCGTAACTCTGGCCGCCCAGGCTGTCGATTTCGGCGATCATACGGGAATGGTTATCCGGTACTGCTGCGCCGAGCATTTCGCCCCACATGACGATCTCTTTTTCGTTGGCTGAGTAATGGGTAAAGGAATCGGGCGCTGTATAAAAGTTGTCTTTCCAGACGCCGGGCCCGCCCACGGTGTGCTTGTCCCACCAACCGGAATACCCCGTGCCGTCGTCATGATAAATCGTTGAATCATAGGGCTGTACCCAGACCTGGTTGATCGGGGGAATACCCGATTTGAGCAAAATGATTCGACTGGGGTCGTGCTTTTGCATGAGACGAATGAGATTAAAGATGCGCGGATTGTTAAGGTCCGGGTTGATTTCATTTTGTATACAGTAAGCGATGAGCGAGGGATGGGAGCGGTGGTCGCGCATCATGCGAATGATTTTCTCCTGCATATACTTTTCTGCAAATGTTTGGGCCTCGCCGTTCCTGCCGGAATGATCCACCGCTCCGTCCGGTGAGGGGGCATAGAGTGAATAGATTTTTCCCAGTGAGGTCTGTCCGCCTCCCGGCTCCATCATGCGCAACAGCCCCAATCGATCGTGAGCATCCAGCACTTCTGTTTTGCCGATATTGCGATGAAACTGGATGCAGTTCATGTTAAAGGACTTGGCAGCCAAAACTTCCCGTTCCGCCAATTCGGGGGTGGGGAAGAGGCCGTTCAAGCCCCAGAATCCCCAGGAAATGGCGCTGGTCACGCGGATGCGTTTTTCGTTCAGGCAAAGAACCGCATCGGAGCCGACGTCGCGCGCACAAAACCAGCGAAAGCCGAAGGTTCTCTCGGTTGTCTCGGTGACCGTTTTTTTGCCTGTTTTGTAGCTCACCTGGCATTGCAAGCGATAGAGGTTGGGATCGTCCGGCGACCACAATTGGGCATTGGGATAGAAAAAGGGGATGGACAGCTGCCGTGCATGCGCGGCAGCGAGACTGAAGGATGATGTTGTCGTTTTAACCGTCTCGCCATTTCCCTTGAAAAGCGTCAGGTGTACCTCTCCTGCAATAGAATCCGGGGTCGTGTTGTTGAGCTCGAGGTGAGCTTGAACCTCGGTCAGCCTGGGCGTGTTGGCGATCCAGAAATCTTCGATCGAAACCGGACCCGTTGCGTAAAGATAAAGACCTCGGTCGAGTCCGCCGAACCCATGCGATTTATGAAATTCATACGCACCCCACTGCAGCAGTTCGGTATCGAGC
>JAFGJN010000101.1 GCA_016929055.1 Candidatus Zhuqueibacterota bacterium | reverse complement strand
TCAAGCCGGTGTTCGACTGGGTCCAGACTTGTGAACGGCTGGCAAATCTGTACGAGCGCGAGGGGCGGCCTGAACGGGCGGAACGTTTTCGAAATTTTCAGGCTCGGAATCGACGAGCCTGCATCGACCTCTTGCGACTTAATTTTTAACGAATTCATAACCGGTCAGAACTGGGCAAAATGGATTCTAGTCGCATGAGTGGTCTATTGATCAGTAGAAACTTGCAAAATAGCGAACCTGATCTTCGGTTCAGGAAAACCCCTTTTGTTTTTACAGCAGATCGGTTGTGCGGTGTCCCCGATTGCGATATCAGTGATAACAGGTGCTCATCAAAATTGGTTCATTCGGGCCGGATCAAATATTTAAAATATTGCTTGACGCCTATGCGTCGTCGGGTTATATTATAAAAGCACGATCAATTACAGCTGGTAGCAACTGTGAATCGTTAGCGGAGGTCCCATGAAAAAATTTCTACTCATCCTTCTCATCGTCGTACTGGTCATCATCATCGCCCTGGCCGTGATCTGCTCGCTCAACAAACAAAAGATCGCCAACTATGCGGTCGAAAAGAGCATGGAGATGGCCAAGACCCAGGTAATGGCCAATCTGCCGCAGAGTGTTCCGGCCGACAGCGCCAAAATTCTGATGGATGGCATAACCGCCAAAATCAAGAGCGGCGAATTGGACAAAGAAGAGGTGCAACACCTCGTCTCCAATATCCAGCAGGCCTTCAGCGACGGTGAACTCGATTCGACCGAAACGGTCAAACTGCTCGACACCATTGAGAAAATATTAGAGCCGGCTGTTGCTGAAACGGCGGATGAACCGGTAGAAGAACCGATGGAATAGAACAAAAGCGGCGGACCCGATTTTGGGGTCCGCCGAGCGCATTGCCAAACCGAACGCCCAGACCAGAACCGAGCTGCATGTCCATTTTAGCCCGCCTGCAGCCGAGCCTGAATCCGGCAACCGAGTCAGGCAACATGCGCTCGAACCGAATCAACAGACACCGTTTCGCAAGAAACGGCTGGTTTTGACCGCATCGACGCCGTCTCTTTCCGTGGGGGGAAAGCGCCCGACGCCGTCGATGTGCCTCTTTTTATCCTCTTGTGTTTCGGGGTGTCGCAACGAGGCGAACCATCGCACCGACAGCCGCTTGCGCCTGAACCGCACGGCTGTGGGAGAAGAGCATGATCAGCGACTTGAGCCCGGGACAAAGCGTCAGCGCCGAATTTGTGGTGCGCACCTGTGAAATTCGATCGCGGCGGGAGAACGGCGAACTCTATCTGCATCTGGAACTCGGCGATGCATCCGGCCGAATCAGTGGCTCCCTGTGGAACGACGTCCAGTCCGCTTTTGAACGCTGTGGAGTGGGCAAGTGTGTGCGGGTCGAAGGCAAGGCGATTCTCTGGAAAGGCCGGCACCACCTGGCCATCGCTCGACTGGAGACGATCGACGATCCGCAAACCACCTCGTGGATCGCCGATGCGCCGATCGACCCTTCTCTGCTCTATGAACGCATTCTCGCCCTCATCGATAGTGTGGATATTCCGCCTCTCCGTACTCTTTTACAGCGTCTGTTCGGCGATGAGACCTTTCGCCGCCGTTTTCTCGCCGCACCGGCGGGCAAACTGTGGCACCACTGTTCAAAGGGCGGTCTGGCCCAGCACACCTGGGCGGTAACCGAGCTGGCGCTGGATATCGCCAAATTTTATCCCAATCTGCAAAAAAACCTCCTCATCGCCGGCGCTCTGCTGCACGATGTGGGCAAAATCCGCGAGTATCGCAGCGAACGCTTTATCGATTATTCCGATGAAGGCCGCCTGCTCGGTCATGTGGCTATGGGCTATGGTCTGGTGGCGGCGCAGATTCAGAGTATCGCCGATTTTCCGCCCCGATTGCGGCAGGCTCTGCTGCACCTGATCCTCTCCCATCATGGCGATCGCGAGGCGGGCGCACCGGTTTTACCCATGACGCCCGAAGCCCTGGTTCTGCACTTTGCCGATCGCATCGATTCTCTCTTGAATGCCGCCGAGCGTATCCGCCGGCGCGACTGTGTTCCGGGACGGCATTGGAGCCGTTATATTCGACTGCTGGATCGATTTCTCTATTTCGACGATCTTGCTTTCGATGGCCGTTCGGGACAAAGCCCAACCGTCTCTGACCATTCAATCCAACAGGAGGAATGACCGATGAATTCACCGCCTGATCAAGTCAAAACACGTTTGTGCCGCTATTTCACACGTACGCCCGAGGTGGATTTTGCCTACCTCTATTCGCCGCTGCAGGGAACCGGGGAATCCAGTCTGACCGATTACGATATCGCCGTCGCCTTTAATACCCACCTCACTCTTCCGAAAATTTTCGAGGCACAAATCGATGCCTTTAATTCGCTGCGCCGGGTTCTGGGGAGCGATCGCATCGCTCTGGTGGTGATCAACGAGTGTCCATTCGAGTACCAGCGACTGATTCACCGTACTGGGACCCTGGTCTTCGAGCGCGATGCCAAGGCACACGAGATGTTTTGCAGCCGCATTCGCAAAAAGCACCGGCTGATCTTTTCCTGACGCCGGTGCCGGCATCGACTGTCATAGGGATAGGGCCTGGGGAATCCCTTTGACAGTTGAAATCCGACTGTGCAGTATTGAAACAGAGTGTCCCTCCGATATCCCCATGAAAATCCTTGCTTTTTACCTCGAGATTTGCCAAACTTGTACAAAGAGATTTTTCGTCGGTTAACTCTTTGTTTTATCTGTTTCAATGCCGTTCGGGCCAGTGGAGCGGTGTTCGCGCGATACCGCTGATTTCTGGCACGGCAATTGCTTTATTGTGCTGAACACCGATGTGGAGGTCTCTGTTGATTCGCGGAATTCTGTGGCTGTTGGCGATCGTTGTGCTTTTGCAGGTGGCCTGCAGCGAAACAAATATCATCGATGCGGAACGCATTCTGCCGGCCGAGGTGACCCTGGTCAGCGATGGCTGGGACAACTTGCAGCCGGCCTGGTTGCCGGATGGCAGTGGCGTGGTCTATGTCGCCCGGCCGAAATCGGCTCCGTCGGCGCTTGGACGGGAGCGCGGTTTGTTCATTCGCCGGGTCGACCGCGACGCGCGTACCATCCGCGAGTTGGTGGCGGATAGCACCGGCGTGGCCTATCCGGCCGTTTCGCCGGACGGCCTTTCATTGGTTTTTTGTGCCGGCGACGCGATCCGCATTTTCGATTTACACGACCAGAGTATGCGCCAAGTGAGCGACGAAGACGGCGACGAGCTGCTGCCGCGCTGGTCGCCGGACGGCGAAACCCTGGCCTATTTGTGGCGCGGCCGTTTGCGGCTGCGGTCGGCTGTCGGCGGGCCCGCAGCGACTTTTGAGGCGCCGGACAGTATACGCGCTTTTTGCTGGCTGCCGGATGGAAGCGGATGGCTCTATTCAGCGCGCCGCAACGGCACGGTTGCCTTGTTTCAGCTGCAACGCAATAACGGACAGGTCATGCGCGTGCCATCGAATGAGGTGATCGGCGATTGGCCGGCTGCCGGTGCACCGCCGCCGGCTGTGCATTCGGTGATCGGTTTGCAGATTCTCTTTCATTACGGCACTTCG
>JAFGJN010000100.1 GCA_016929055.1 Candidatus Zhuqueibacterota bacterium | reverse complement strand
TTCCTGCCGATAGTCGGATTCGATAAAGGTGATGCCTTTGCGCGGCAGGACGAGTCCTCCACGCATGACGCGGGTGCGGATGGCATTCGATTCGATCGCTTCCACCACCAGGATGCTGCGCGCATCGTTCAGGGCAATTCGCTCGCTGGAATGCGGCGCAGCGAGAAAAAAGTCGGGATGTGGTATGGGCAGAGTTGCGATGCGCGTGCAGTTTTCGGCTGCGATCAGATCGATGCGGTCGCCGGGCATCAGCTCAAAGGGCTCGAACTGTCCCAGACGCCATTTGCTGCCCTGAAGATCGAGGATGAGCGGGGGACGCGGCTGAAGCGGTCTGAGAAAGGGATCGAGTTTTTCCAGCCAGACGCTCAGCGATTCGTGGGTCAGATGGGAGGTGTTGAGCCGAAAGGCGTCGATGCCCGCGGTCAACATGGCTGACCAAACGGCCGGGCAGTCGCTGCTCGGGCCGAGCGTGGCGACGATTCGATAGTGCATACAAACTCCAGGTCGTGTACGTGCTCCCGCATCCAGACGGACAGGATAAAATTAAGTATAGGCAAAACGCGGAAAAGAACAAAGTTTTTCGCAGGCCGAAACGGATGGGATAAGAAAAACGCGCCAATCAAAAAGTCGGATCGGCGCGCAAATATTCAAGAGCAAAAAAAGCGATGTTTATTTGGCATCCTTGTCGGATAAGAAGCGGGTGACTGTCGTGCCACAGGCCGGACATTTGCCTTTGGCCATGGGACGGCCTTTGGCGGTTTTTGTTACTTCTGCACCTTTGATCGCCTGTTTCTTGCGGCATTTGACGCAATACCCTTCGAAATCCATTTTCGTCCTCCTTTTTCTCTCGGCGGCTCGCAGCGAAATCGGTCTTTTGATCGGCTTTGGCATGACAGCGAGAATCACATGTGTCGGTGCTGGCGGTAGAGTGCTTTCGCTTCCATCGGCCGCAGATTGTTCGTGGTTTGACCCGCTCTGGACAGGGTCGCTGAAATTGGGCCCGGAAATGCCCCGGTCTTGTCCGTCTCTACGGATCTGTTTTTCGCCATCCCCCATGGACCGGTGTTCCGGGCAACAAGTTGCTGGACCTGGTCTATATGGAGCGTCAAAGGCCGGACACGTGATGCAGAGCACGTCGTTCATCCCCAGCGGGACGGCGGGCGATCAAGAGACTATTGTTAAATACAAAAAAATACGGTTCGGTGCAAGGGAAAAATATCATTCCGATCTTTAGCGAAACCGACGCTCGGCAAGGGCCGCTGCGGTGATGGCGCTAGTTTCTGACGAATGTACCGGATCCCGACGGGCTGATCGACCGGCGCCAGTCCGGCTGCCACCACAGTTGCACGCCGCGCTCGTCCGGGGTGTCAAAGTCGTTGACGGCGATGTTCAGGCGAAAGGCGTTCCAGGGCTCGCCTTGCCGAGCATCGAGATAGGCGTGGGGAATGCGGACCTCGGTCACATGCCCATCGGCTGTCTCGACACAAATGGCCTCGAGGCCGACCGGCATCGATTCTTTTTTGTAAAAAACCATCTCTCTTTCTTCAGCAGCCGGACTGAGCCCAACAAAGAGAATCTCTTTAATCTCGGCGATGTTTTTGCCGTGATCGCGCAGAGAGGCGGGACGGGCATCCAGACGGATTTCGATGCCGTCCTGCTGCCAGGGAGCGGTTGAGGGTGTGTAGACGCGAATATCGTCTTTAACCCTCACGGCGATATAGAGGTTTTCCTCATCGGTTTCCACGGCAAAGGCAAAACGGGCGTCCTGCGATCCCGTGTAGCAGGTCGGGTCGAATTGCATAAAGCCGGGAGGATCGACGACAAGGGGCAGCGTTTCCCATTCATCCAGCACACCGTCCACCCGTACCGGCGTCGAGCGCTTGCGGCAGGCATAGCGCCGCACCGGTTTGGCGCTGTTGTCGACCTCACGGGCAAAATTCGGATTGTTGGGCAGAGCGCTTTTCAGCTTCCAATCGATTTCCAGCGGCCGAACCGCTTCCAGGGGCAAGGACTCGAGGCTGGTCAAATCGATTTCCAGAGTCTGCCGCGACTCGGGAGCCAACGTCGTTTGCAGATGCTGCGGCGAGGGAAGGATGTGCGGATTGGGGCGAAACCTTCCTTTGACATCCAGAGGAGCGGCGCCATCGTTGATCAGCTGCAGGCGCAGGCGATGCCGTCCTCGAAAGCGATCGGCATCGACAAACAGGGGCTCGATGATAAAAGGCTGCTTGTCGATCAGGTTGCCCATTTCTTCGGTGACAATGTTTTCGTCCCAGATGCCCTCGAGCATGAGGTTGGCCAGAATCGGGCCGCTGTCGGTCTGTGTGACCCAGACGAGGTGATCGAATTCTCCGCAAGACGGGCCGCGCAGTTCGCTGAAACCGCCGGTGGTGGAGAGAACGAAATGGTTCTGGCCGTCGCGCTGCGATTTGAGGTAGCGATGCTCGTGACCGGCAAAGATTGTTGCCGGTCGGTCGTGCAACAGTTCGGCAAATTCGGCCCAGGTGGGATCGTCCATTCTCCACAACGGCTTGTGCATCAGCACCAGGGTCCAGCGCACCCCGGGGTGTTTGTCGAGCACCTGGCGGAAATAGTCGATTTGTTCGGCGGACAACGCACCGAGTGCACCGGGATCATCGACAGTCGATTCGCTGTTGAGGCAGAGAAAGAGAACGTCTTTATAGAGGAAATGGTAAAAAGATCGCCCATAGCGCTCTTTCCAGGCCTGGACCATAACCGGATTGGTCTGATCGTGGTTGCCTGGGAGGTAAAAGAAGGGCATTTGCAGGCGGGCGATGACATCGTTGAATTCCCGCCATTGCTGGTCGATCACGGTTTCATCGTCGGTATAGCCTTCGATGAGATCGCCGACGCAGAGGACGAATTCAGGCTGCAGCAGATTGATCTTGTCCACCGCCAAGCCAAAGATTCCCGGGCGATGACCACCGGTGCGGTCGGCTACGATGATGAACTGAAAATTGTCGGGATCGGCATTGGCCTGCAGATGAGTCCAGGGGTTGCGCTCAGCGCTTTCAGCGACCCGGAACTCGTCTGTCCCGCGTAAGCGGCAGCCGGCGAAAACAACGACGAGCAGCGCCGCTGCCATCGGTTTGTTGATTTTCAAAAGACCTCCATTCAATCGTTGAAAAAAGAGTGCCCGGGGTTCAGCTCTTATCCCAGGCCTGGCCATAGTCCCGCTCTTCGGGTTTGGGGTGACCGCCCGGCCCATAGCCTTTTCGCGTGGAGACGTTCTCCAGGGGGACAAAGGTTTTTTCGATGCGGTCGTCAAAGACCGTATAGTGATAGAATCCGAGTGTGGGATCGCCGTCCGGCCAGCGGTCGTCCCATTGGGAAAAGCAGGTGGCGGCGGCGAGATCAAAGGCGATTCCCTGAACCTGATGATCTTTGCGACAATGAATATGGCCGGTGATGACGCGGTCGGTGTGGGTGTCGATAAAAATTTGCATCAGCCGGCTGCGCGCGGGTTCGTCGATGGTAAAGTACCAGGCGAGGTACTGGTCGGGATCGGTGAGCTCCCAGTTGCCCTCATCAAGGCTGTCGGCAAAGAGAGCATAGTGCATCATCCAGATCTGGTGCGGAGCAGGAGTGAGCGCTGTTTGGGCCTCGAGCCACTGCCAGAGTTCGGCTTCCCGGGGCAGGCCGGAATTGAGCAGCATATCGCAAAAAGCCGAAACGCGCAGGTTCTTGTGGGTAAAACTCCACCACAGCGGGCCGAAAACCGAGGCGAACTGGTCGAGCTGTTCGGATGTGACGTTGAGCTTGACGTCCTCGCGGTCGTCGCGCGCACCCTGGCGGTCGCTGTGTTTGTTGCCGGTATCCATGTTGCCGGGGATGACGTGACAGGGAAAGGGCAGAGAATCGAGATCAGCCTTGATCGCCTCGAGTTCAAACCGGTGCAGCGAACCGTCGCGGGTGAGGTCGCCGCCGACAAGCAAAAAATCGGGATTCAGGGGGACGATCTGGCGGCGCGCGGTTTGCCAGTTGTCGTTCCAGGCGGGTGCAAAGCGAAACGAGCGCGGTGAACCGACCTGAATGTCGGCGACATGGACAAAGCTCCAGGGTTCAAAAGATTTGTGCGGTTTGCAGCAGCCGGACAGAAGCGCCAGGGCAAAGGGTAGAACCAGCAGTCCAAAAGGGAGCAGGGATTTCATGGGCACACCTCGCAGTTGATACTGGGGAAAAACAAGGTAAGAAGGCAAAAGGAAAAAGGCAAAAAGAAAAAAGTGAGATCAGTCCGGCCAAGTGGAACGCCTCATGTCCGTGCTCAAGGAAGAAGAGAATTTTGCCCGAGGAGCAGCCGAAGGTGTTGTTGCCGGCATCGTCGGAGCGGCGGATTTTTTATCTCACCGCGATTCGCCCGGATGGTTCGGCGACGGTCCAGCCGATGCGTGCAGCCTCGACGCCGGCGTCGGAAAAAGCGGATTCGATAGCTTTTTGCTTTTTCTCGGCGACCGAGATCAAAAGTCCGCCCGACGTCTGGGCGTCGCAGAGGAGGAGGATCTGTTCCTCGCTGAGGTGGCCGGCATAGTCGGCGTTGGCTGCGACAAAGAGGCGATTGGCGCGGGTTCCGCCGGGCACAAATCCCTGCTCGACGCAGCTGAGAGCGTCGGGCAGCAGAGGAATCGTGTGATACTCGAGCACCAGGCCGACCTGGCTTGCTTTGGCCAGTTCGAGCGCGTGGCCCATCAGGCCGAATCCGGTGATGTCGGTGCAGGCATTGACGCCGATGCGGTTGCATACCGCAGCGGCGTTTTTGTTGAGCCGGGCCATGACCTCGGAGACCCGGCGCTCCCTGTCAGGCGATCCTTTACCCGCTTTGAGGGCGGTTGTGATGGTGCCGGTGCCGATGGGTTTGGTCAGATAGAGCAGGTCGCCGGGTCTGGCACCGGCATTGGTGATCAGGTCTTTGGGATGAATCAGCCCGGTGACCGCCAGACCGTATTTGAGCTCCTCATCATTGATGGTGTGGCCGCCGACGATCAGGGTGCCGGCTTGGGCGCACTTGTCGTGGCCGCCCTGAAGAATGGCGGCGAGAACATCGAGCGGAAAGAGATCTTTGGGAAATCCGACGATATTGAGCGCCGACAGCGGTGTGCCGCCCATGGCATAGACATCGCTGAGCGAGTTGGCGGCGGAGATCAGGCCATAGGTATAGGGATCGTCGACGATGGGCGTAAAGATATCGACGGTCTGAACCAGGGCGAGATCGTCGCGAATCTGCACCACGCCGGCATCATCGGCCTGGTTGGTGCCAACGAGCAAGCGGGGATCGGTTGTTTGGGGCAGCTTTTCCAAAGCTGCGGCCAATTCATTTGGCGCGAGTTTGGACGCTCAGCCGGCGCACTTGACCGTCTCGGTCAAGCGTTTGAATTTTTTGAGTTCCGGGTTTTCCATCCAACTTTTCCGCTTCTGGGTTTGTCGGGTGCAGTGATTTGAGCAGGGGTAAAATAGGGATCTTGAGGAAAAAAGCAAAGGGGAAAAAAGTATTGCCAAACCCTCAAGCGAGAAAAAGGGTCGCAGAATCTCTTCTGCAAAAAAGATTTTGTTTGCAATAACGACCACAAAGTGGTAGTTTCGGCATATAAAAACTCTCGAGATTGGTCATGGTGCAAAAAAACTACAATTATCTGGCTGATTATGTGGACCGACTGCAATCCATGGGTCGATACACCTTTGCCTGGTCAGAGTTGGCGGAATCTCTGCCCTATTCCGATTTGGCCATAGAGAAATCATTAAATCGGTTGGTTCGCAAAGGTCGGCTAGTTGTTGTGCAACGTGGATTCTACATCATCGTACCCCCAGAATATTCAGCCCAGGGAATAATGCCGCCGCTTCTCTTTATCGATGATTTGATGTCATTTCTGCAAAAACCGTATTATGTGGGACTCATGAGCGCTGCGGCGATTCATGGTGCCGCGCATCAGCAGCCACAAGAGTTTTTTGTCATCATCCCCAAACCGTCAAAACGCCCGATAAATAAACGAAACGTGCGTATTAATTTTTTGGTCAAAAACGAACTCCCAACCCGCGGAATACAAGACAGAAAAACGGATACCGGTAAAGTAAGAGTTTCCGGCCCCGAGTTGACAGCATACGATCTTTATTATTATATGGAGCGTCTTGGCGGACTCGTCCGCTGTATAGCGGTGCTGGAAGAGTTGTCCGAAAGTTTTGATCCGCAAATTTTCGTATCCCTGGTTCGTGAAAATCCGGTTTTGGCGCCGTGGCAGAGACTCGGTTATACCCTGGAACACCTGCTCGACAAAAGAGAAGCAGCCGACGTCATTTTTCGGCAAATTCAGATGCAAAGAATTTATCGAATACCCCTGAATCCGGCCAGAGCAAAATCCGGATACTCTGCGCAGAACCGCTGGAATATCATCGAGAATTTCTCGCTGGAGGACGAATTGTGATCCCGCGGGCCCACATAACCGCCTGGCGCGCACAGGCACCCTGGAGCAACAACGAACAGGTTGAGCAGGATTTGATTATTTGTCGTGCTCTGGTAGAACTCTATTCACACGAACTGATTCAAAAAAACTGTGCTTTTCGCGGAGGCACAGCTATCCACAAACTGTATATGAATCCGCAGCCGCGATATTCTCAAGATATCGATTTGGTGCAAATTTACCCGCAGGCAATCGGAGATATTTTAAATTGCGTTCGCGAACGGCTCGCTTTTCTCGGAAAACCTCGTATTACTCAGAAAAACCGCAATAATACGCTCACCTTCACCTGCGAATCTGAAATCCCTCCAATCGTACCGATCAAGGTAAAGATTGAAATCAATTGCCGCGAGCATATCGTTGTGAATGGATTGCACAACGTACCTTTTAAAGTCGCATCGCGCTGGTTTACCGGAGAATCCGCGCTGACAACCTATTCTTTGGAAGAACTTTTAGGGTCAAAACTCCGTGCTCTCTATCAAAGGAAAAAGGGTCGAGATCTATTCGATCTCTGGTATTGCCTTACAAACAGGCATCTCGATGAGCAAGTGATTTTTCGTACCTTCGAAACATTGATGGAAAATGAAGGACATTCCATCTCACAAAAAGCGTTTATAGCAAATATGAATCATAAACTCAATGATCCGGACTTTATCGGCGATGTGACCGGGTTGTTGCGTATCGACACACCCTTTCTTGTGCAAGAAGCCTGGCGCATCGTCAGTGAACGGTTGATCGCCAAATTGGCCTAGATTTGAATGAGAAACGGGATGAGGTATTAACGATTTGAACGGTAGAGTCAACCAGGTCTTCCGCGGTAAAGTGATGCGCAAGGACCTTGGTCCGCAAGGTCAAGGTCGGCGCCAATATTTCGGTCCAGGAGCTGGAGTACTTGCTGAATAAAGGTTGTGCAACTGGTGATGAAACCAGCGTCAATGCCGGCTTGATTATCTTGAATGAATTTGTTGATGACCATCTGATCCATCGTGATGGGGGCAACAAGATTCAGTCAAGGATTAAAAATGTTGGAGAACGCAAGATTATCGACAAAGTTTGGGTTGGGCTGGGGTTGCCGGCGAAGACAAATATCATAGAATTCACGAATTTTGCATATGTTTATGTCCATTTTCCCGTACAGTACGGGATCTGAGTAAAAAAGGAGCGGGACAAAATATTAACCGACCAATCGGATGATATTGATTAAAGTCAGGAATCTTTTTTACATACAGGGTTCCAAGATATTAGTATCGATAAAAAAAGCCCCTGCTTATTGGCAGAGGCTTTTTTCGTGTGTCGTGTGCCTGGTTTGTGCCACAAGCTGGCATGAATCGGCACAAATTGTTAAAACTATATCCGAATGATGTCTTTTGGTAAACGACTATTTTCGCATGAATTACTCGCGCAGCCGATCGGAGCGTAGCGGAGATCCCGACGCCAGTCGGGACGGAGCGTAGCGGAGATCCCGACGCCAGTCGGGACGGAGCGTAGCGGAGATCC
>JAFGJN010000010.1 GCA_016929055.1 Candidatus Zhuqueibacterota bacterium | reverse complement strand
TTGCCGGCACAAACGCCCCTATCAGCGTCGCTCGAAGTGATCCCATTTTGATCTCCAATCCCAGTTTATCGATTCTTGAATACCAATCTTGTCCTGGCCGGTTCGAACAAATAATAGGCATTGTTTTCGACCGATTCAAGATTTTTTCGCTTCCGAGCGACTCTGCGTTTTTTTCTGCCCATCCGCCTCGTGTGAATCCCTGGGCAGAATCGGAATAAAGAGCCACAGTTCTGCTTATTATACCTACCGGTGTCCGAATCTGCTTTATCGATTGTCAACGTTCGATTTGTCTGGAGCGCTCTGGCTTCGGCACCGCACCAATCTCAACGTCAATGGCTATTTAAAAAGAGTCACGCAGAACAGACCGAAGAACAGAATAGGCCGGTTTATGGAAAGAGATTGGTGCGGTGCAGAGCCGGAGCGGAACCAAGAGATTGCCAATCCGACTTGGCTTCCTATTTGGGAGTGATAAACGGTTGTCTAAAACTGGATTCGACTATCGGGTGAGGGATTTGCCGAATAGTTTGATGACCGAATTCGATCAGGAGGCGAGGCGGCGGAACAAGTGCTTGACCCAGCGATTGGCGGCCAGTGCGGCGATAACCTCGGAAAGCACGATCCCCAGCAACAGCCCGGGAAACGCTCCGATTCGGGCCCCCAAAAACGCCAGCGGTACCTGCAAGCCGAGCAAACGGATCAGAGTCCAGCCGGAGCTGTCCAGAGGTCGATTGATGGCGTTCATCGACTGGTTGGCGCACATGATCAATCCGCGAAAGCCGATGGCAAATGGAATGATACGCAGATAGAGCACGAGCGGTTCGATAACCTCCGTTTCCCGGCTAAAGCGGGCAGCAATGACAGGCGACAGCAGTCCGAAAAAGACGACACAAATCGCGCCCCAGACAGCGGCGACACTGATGCTGAGTCGTCGTGCTTTTTCGATCCTGTCGTAAGAGCCGGCGCCCCAGTTCTGGCCGATGAAGGGCAAAAGAGAAGCGCCAAACGCAATGATCGGGATGGCGGCGATCTGCTCCAAGCGGGTTCCCGCACTCAGAGCTGCAACGCTGGCGGTGCCGAATCCGCTGACGATACGGGTAACGAGACCGGCGGTCAACGGCGTCAGCAGGTTGGTGACGCCGGCGGGCAGGCCGATATAGAGGATCTGCTTCCAGGATCTCCAGACGGCCCGTGGATGCAGATCGGGACGGGTCAGCAAACTTTTGCGGTAATGGAGGATATAGAGCGATGCGACCAGCGCCAGGAGCCGGCTGAGGACCGTAGCCAAAGCCGCACCGCGGATGCCGAGCGCCGGTACTGGCCCCCAGCCAAAGATAAAGATCGGATCGAGCACGATATTGAGCGCCAGATCTGCGCCCATCACCAGGCTGGGAGAGAGGGTGTCGCCGGTGGCGCGGATGATATTGTTTCCCACCATGGGAATGATCAGAAACAGCATGCCGGCAAACCAGATCGAGAGATAGTCGATGGTCAGCGGCAGGATTTCCGGCGACGCCCCCAGCAGCCGGACCACCGGTCGCATGGTCAAATAGCCCAGGCCGATGAAAAAAACCACCCAGACGATGCCGAGCAGCAGTGCGTGCATGGTCAGCTGGCGCACGCGGTGCTGGTCGCCCTGGCCGATGGCACGGGAAATCACCGACGCTGCGCCCATGCCGATGCCCATAATCAGACCGTGAATGACCATCACCAGAGGAAAAGTGTAGCCCATGGCCGCGAGTTCACGCGTGCCCAGACGGGCGACGAAATAGGTGTCAACCAGATTGAACGCAGCGTTAAAGAGAAATCCGAGCAACATCGATACGCTCATGCTCAGAAGTGTTTTGACGACACCGCCGCGTACCAGACGCGCATGGGGTGGGAGGGAGGCGGTATCTGCAGCCAAATCTCTCCTCTTTTTCGATCTCAAAGGCAACTCGATTGAGGTCTCCAGGTTTATGCTAAATATTTAATGTATAAACCCATGACCTCAAGTGCAAGCAATAATCTTGTTGCTGTGTTTTTTTCAAAAAGCAGATCGTCGCTCTTTTGGGCATTGACTGCTCATTTTCGTATACTGCTGTGCAAAGTTGATTTGATTCAATTGTCTTGAAAAAAAGAGAAAATCGATCGCAATTCCTGTTTTGATCGAGAAAGTCAGGATTTTTAGCTTCCAGTGTCCTTGTTCTATTCACGATTTGCTGCTGTTCATGAACGGATGATCGGCACTGATGCCTTATTTGTATTCATTGCCGAGCTGACAACTGGCCCGTTCACCCGATACGCACAGAATGTATGACCAACTCGGGGCACATTAATGGCGGATAAAATCCTCACAACCCGTACGAAACAGCCTTTCCTGAAGTGTTGTTTTTTAATTCTTGATTCGCAATCGCGCAGGTGCTAAATTAATAATAAAAACCGGAGATCGTGTTATGCCTACTTATGACTATCTCTGCCGCGACTGCGGCCATCGTTTCGAAGTCTTTCAGACCATAACGTCCGATCCTGTAGCCGAGTGCCCAAACTGCACCGGTCCAGCGGAGCGGCTGTTCAGTGGTGGTGCCGGGTTTCTCATGGGTTCCGCCAAGGCGCGTGCCGATAACCCACCCTGCTGCGGTCGCGATGAACGCTGTGCCGACGCTCCGCCGGTTTGCGGAGGCTGTCGCGGCCATAATCTATGAGTCCCTTTTGCCGGGTCATCGGGGTTGGAGCGAGATCGGCACTTTCGAGTCCAGGCGAATCGCATAACCTCTTCGATGCACTGAGCCATCCCTGAACTGCTTTCGGTCCAATCGGACTCTGAATTTCCATTGAAACCAAACTCTGCAACAAACGTATTATCGATTGTCACGATCCTTAATAACGAGCAGGGGTTGAGTGTGCTTCGATTTGCGATTTTTTCGTGTTGGATCGCCCTGCTGGGAACAATTGTGTTTCCCGTTTCGGCACAGGATATCCCCCCGGAAATCAAACCGCATCGGACCTTTCAACAGATTTCGCTGGAACACGGACTTTCCCAGAGCATTGTCGAGGCGATTGTCCAGGATCAACAGGGTTTTCTGTGGTTCGCCACCGAAGACGGCCTGAACCGCTATGACGGTTACGGCTTTCGCATCTGGCACCACGATCCCGATGATCTGAACAGCCTGAGCTACAGCCATATTCAAGCGCTGCTGGTGGATGTGGACAGTACGTTGTGGATCGGCACCTTTGGCAGCGGCTTGAACCATTACAAACCGCTGCAGGGGACATTTACTCACTATCGTTCCACGCCGCGCGACAGCACAGCATTGCCCAATGAGACCATAAACGCGCTTTATCGCGATCCGTCCGGTGCCCTGTGGATCGGCACAAACGGCGGGCTTGCTCGTCTGGCAACCGACCGCAAAACATTTACTACTTTTACCCACCACCCCGACGATCCCCTGAGTCTGAGCGACAACAGGATCACTGCGATTTGTCCGGACAGCACCGGGCACTTGTGGATCGGTACTGAAAATGGGGTCAATCGCTTCGATCCGAGACGAAGAGCAGCGATCCGATTTTTTCCGAGTCATGATGGAAACGATTCGCCTGCTGCCGATTTTGTCCAAGCTCTTTGCTTTGACCGACAAGGTGCGCTGTGGATCGGTACGCGGGATGGATTGTTTTGTATGCACCATCCGCTCAGTCCGTCGCGCACGATTTCCTCCTATCGCCATCGGCCCGGCGATCCGCACAGTCTCGCCCATAACGATATTCAGGATATCATCCAGGAGCGAAGCGGAATCCTCTGGATTGCCACAAACGGCGGCGGTTTGCAGCGGTTGTTGCCGGGTGACAGTCGATTTGACCGTTTTCAACATGATCCCCGCGATCCGTCAACCTTGAGTTTCGATTACCTGAAATGTTTGTACCAGGATCACGGCGGCGTTCTCTGGGTCGGAACCTATGGAGACGGATTGAATAAACTGTGCAGCAACAGCGGACGGTTTCCTCATTTTCGCCAGGTCGCCGACGATCCGGTTACCGTCTCTCAGAATATCGTTTGGTGTTTTTATCTGGATGGCGATAACGTGCTCTGGGTGGGTACCCATGGTGGGGGATTGATGGCTTTGAACCGCCGAACCGGGGAAAAACGCACCTATCGGCACGACGCGGCCGATCCCCATAGCCTCAACTGCGACGTCGTGCGGTCGATTTGTGTGGATCGAGCAGGTCGGTTTTGGGTTGGAACCGACGGTGGCGGAATTTCGCGCTTTGATCCTGCTATCGGCCGTTTTACACCTTTTCGCCATGATCCCCACCAAAGCAACAGTTTGAGTCATGATGAAATCCGCGTCCTTTATCAAGATCGACACGATCGATTCTGGGTCGGAACCTATGGAGGTGGACTCGATTTATTCGATCCCGACAACGGGACATTTGTTCATTACCGCTTCAATCCTGATGATTCGACGAGTTTGAGCAACGATTATATTCGGGATGTCTATGAGGATAGTCGCGGTAATCTCTGGGTTGCAACACAGGGCGGAGGCCTTAACCGAATGGAGCCGTCAACCGGACGATTCGAACGCCGATTGTTCCAATCCGGCGCCTTTTCCGGCCTGGGTCGTGATCATATCTTTTGCATTCACGAGGGAAGCGACGGTTTGTTGTGGTTGGGCAGTTGGGGCGCGGGATTGATCGCTTTTGACCGAGATAGCGGTACCTGCCGATACTTTGATCGGGATGACGGCCTGCCGAGCAATTCGGTGTATGGTGTTTTGGAAGACGACCAGGGTTGTCTCTGGCTCAGCTCCAACAACGGCTTGACCCGGTTCGATCCACGCAACGAGATCTTAAACAATTATGGCGTGGACGATGGACTGCAAAGCACAGAATTCAACGGGGGAGCCTATTTTTCAAGTGCTGACGGCGAGATGTTTTTTGGCGGTATCAACGGGTTCAACGCTTTTTTCCCGAATGAGATCAAGGAAAATACGTTTATCCCACCGGTGGTGATCACCTCCATTCGCCGCCTGAACGAGTCCCTGGTTCGACCGGAGTCGCTGGCTGTCCTAAAAGAATTGACCGTGCCCTACGGTCAGGCCTATTTTGCCATTGAATTCGCGGCACTCGATTATACAGCTCCCGATAAAAACAGTTACGCCTATCGGCTGGAAGGGCTGGACGACGAATGGATGGTTACCGACTCGCGCAACCGGTTGGCCAGCTATACCTTTTTGCCGCCCGGGAGCTACCAATTCCACGTCCGTGGCTCCAACAATGATCAAGTCTGGAATGAGAAGGGTCGAAAATTTAAAATCGTTGTATTGCCGCCCTTTTATCAGACCTGGTTGTTTCGTCTGTCCCTGGTGGCGCTCCTGGTTATCCTCGCTGTTACGGTCTATCGGAACCAGTTAAAGAAATCGGAGCTCAAGAGACGAAAACTGGAAGCCAGTCTGCAGGAACGCATTTTGACTTCTCAGGCTCTGCAAAATGCCTTGGATGAGGTGGAACGACTGGCCAATCGTCTGGAGGCAGAGAATACCTATTTGCAAAGTGAAATGCAGGTGGCGAGCGATTTTGAAAATATTATCACCCGCAGTGAAAAAATGAAAGCCGTTCTGCGCCAGGCGGGGCAGGTGGCCGGCACGGACGCCACGGTGCTCATTCTGGGCGAGTCGGGTACCGGCAAAGAGCTCGTTGCGCGGGCAATTCACCGTCTGAGTCCGCGTCGCGATCGGTTGCTGGTCAAGGTCAATTGCTCGGCTTTGCCACCGCAGCTGATCGAGAGCGAATTCTTTGGCCATGAAAAAGGCGCTTTTACCGGCGCTGTTCAACAAAAGAGCGGTCGCTTCGAGTTGGCGGATGGCGGTACCCTCTTTCTCGATGAAATCGGCGATCTACCGCTTGAATTGCAGGCCAAATTGCTGCGCGTCTTGCAGGAAGGGGAATTCGAACGCGTGGGCGGAACCCGAACCATTCGAGTGAATGTACGGGTGATTGCTGCCACCAATCGCGAGCTCGAACAGATCATCAAAGATGGGCAATTCCGCCAGGATCTCTATTTCCGCCTCAATGTTTTTCCGGTACATCTGCCGCCGTTGCGCGAGCGCAAGGAGGATATTCCTCTTTTGGTCGCATTTTTTATCAAAAAGCATGCACAAAAACTGGGCAACAGCGTTCAGGCTGTGACGCAGAGCGCAATCGATGATTTGTCTGCCTATCATTGGCCCGGCAATGTACGCGAACTGGAGAATGTCATCGAACGCGCCTTGATCACCAGTCCTTCGGGAAAACTGCAGCTGGTCAACTGGCTGCCCGGCAACGGCAAGCCGACCGATTCGGCCCGTTTACCCTCGCTTGAAGAAAATGAAAGGCGTCTGATTCTGCGAGCTCTGGAATATACTTCCTGGAAAGTGAGCGGCAGAACAGGTGCCGCCAATTTGTTGCACATCAACCCCAAAACGCTTGAATCGCGTATGCGCAAACTCGATATCCGGCGCCCCACTCTTGCCGAACCCTCCCGAGATAACTCCTGATATTTAAGGAATTCCTGAAATTCCAGCAGTCGCTCGAGAAAAAGAATTGATCTCCTCTAGTTCGATAAGCATTCAAAGTCATTAAAAACAATCAATGATTTGCTGCGACAGTGAGGGATTATTTTTGGCACTCTTTTTGAATAGTCCTGAGCAGAATTCGATTTCAAACCTCAAGGAGGGAGCCATGAAAACAAAAAGTATTTTGACGGCACTGATGCTGGTGGGCCTGGTTGGCGCCGGCACCGGCATTGCCCAGAATAAGGTTTACAGTCAGGAAACCTGGGATCTGTTTTGCAAGCAATTGGCTTTAAATCTCGAGAGTCAGAACACAGGTGTGCGCAATTCTGCCATGCAGCATATTTCGCACTATAGTATGTTCCCTGAATTCGCGTTGTGCGATAAAGCGATCAAAAAACTGATTGCTATTGTGGGTGACAGCAAAGAGCCGACCAACGTTCGCATCCTGGCGGTATCGGCTTTGTACAACACCGGCGATCCTCGCGGAATCGAGTTTTTCGCCAAACAGCTCCAGTGCGAAAAAAATCCGCTTATCTGTCACTTGTGTCGGGCGGCGCTGTACCATTCCGCTGAGGGGCGGGACAAATACGATCAGGGGACATCACTGATTGCGGATCTTGGAAATTCAAGCCGATAAGAATCGACATACCGGCAGGTCACGCGGGCGGTGGGCGGTTCAAATCCCCCGCCGCTCTTTTTTTTAGATAGGTGAAATTTTCTGATGGCGCTCGTCCGGTCTGCCGGCCACATATTCTTCGGCAGTCAAATGCTGGGCATCGGTAAAATCCCGACCGTGCCGCCTGCTGCCGTGGAGATTCGTTTCTGGTGTGACATATTCGGCCGGCAGTTGGTAGAAATCGATTGCTATATGATCACGATAGACCGCATAGCGGGCAAAGTGACAGGGATAGGAAGCGAATCCCGAGGTCACCACATGCGCTGTGCGGTTGCGCTGCACCCCGCCGCTCAGGTGCAGGTGACCGTTCAAAACCGCCAAAAGGTTTTCCTGCCGATCCAGCAAATCCACGAGTTCCGCTCCCAGCATTTTATAGGAAAAAAAACCGAAACTCTGGCGCAAAACCGGCTCTTCGCGCAGGCAAATCATCGGAATATGGCCGACGAGGAATTTAGGCGCCGCTGCAGTCTCGCGGAAAATCTCCTCCAGCCAGGCGTTGCGTTTTTCGATCACGTGCGGCAGCCACTCCCCGCCATGCCGATGCAGATGATCGGCAATGTCAGACTTGTCCGGTCTGTCGATCTGTTCCGGATCCACCCGCGGTGATGCCAGTCCG
>JAFGJN010000099.1 GCA_016929055.1 Candidatus Zhuqueibacterota bacterium | reverse complement strand
CGCCGATGCGGGTTTGCCCCTGGGCAATCAGAGCGTGCTGTTGGCCGGGGTCAACGATTGTCCCCGTATCATGAAAAAACTGGTGCACAAGCTGGTAAAAAATCGAGTGCGGCCCTACTATCTCTACCAGTGCGATCTGTCCGAAGGGCTGTCCCATTTTCGTACGCCGGTCGGTAAAGGTATCGAAATTATCGAGAATCTCATCGGCCACACGAGCGGATTGGCGGTGCCGACCTATGTCATCGACGCCCCGGGCGGAGGGGGCAAAATTCCGGTCATGCCCAACTATCTCATCTCCTGGTCGACGCACAAGGTGGTGCTGCGCAATTATGAAGGCGTGATCACCACTTACAAGGAACCCGACTCTTACGAAGCGATCTTTTGCGATCGCAATTGTGACTCGTGTTCGCTGCAGCTCAAGCTGGACGATGCCGAATCGGATCCGCCACTGGGCATATCCGAGCTGTTGTCTGATGAAAGCGAACTGATCACCCTGGTGCCGGACAGCAATACCCGTTTGATTCGAAGAAACGGCAACAATGACACAGATACAGACTGATTGGAGCGCGCGTGGTTTTTATCGATTATTTGATTTTTGCCGTCTATATGATTCTCGTCATCGGCGTGGGTTTTTATTTTTATCGAAAAAATGAGAATCGGGAGGATTATTATGTCGGCGGCCGCGGAATATCGGCCGGACATGTCGGGTTGTCGATCGTTGCCACCGATGTCGGCGGGGGGTTTTCTATCGGATTGGGCGGACTCGGTTTCGTGATGGGGCTATCGGGAAGTTGGCTGTTGTTCAGCGGACTGGTGGGCGCCTGGATGGCAGCGGTTCTGATCATTCCCAAAATCAAACACAACGATCGTAAACTCGGATTGCTGACCTATCCCGATTTTTTACGAACGCGCTATGGAAACAGTGTGGCCATGGCCGCGGCCGTGATTTCCGGGATCGGCTATCTCGGCTTTACCGGAGGCCAGATCATGGCCGGTGCCAAATTGGCTGCAGCCACGCTTTTTTCCGATCTGGGCGGAACCATCGATCCGCTGATGTTTTCGCTGGTGGTGATGACCGTGGTGATTATCGGCTATACCGTGCTCGGCGGCATCAAAGCGGTGATCTATACCGACACCATTCAGTGGATCGTTTTGCTCTGCGGTTTGCTTGTGGCGATTCCATTCGCCCTGAGCCACATCGGCGGTTGGACAGCGATGCGTGAAGCGTTGTCCGCTCATTTTTTTCGTCTGACGGCTTTGCGTCCGGTTCAGTTCATCAACTGGATGGTGACCATTGTTCCGATCTGGTTTATCGGCATGACCCTGTACCAGCGCGCCTATGCCTGTCGAACCGAAAAGGAAGCCAAACGCGCCTGGTTTATCGCCGGTTTGTTCGAATATCCGGTTCTCGCTTTTACCGGAGTATTTCTGGGCATGATAGCAAGGGTTCTTTTTCCCGGCGCCGAAGCCGAGATGGGCTTGCCTCTGTTGATCAAACACAGTCTGCCACCCGTCATCACCGGCGTGGTGATCGCCGCCTATTTTTCGGCCATCATGTCGACTGCCGACAGCTGTCTCATTGCTTCCTCGGGCAATTTCGTCAACGACATCATTCACCGCTGGCTGTTGCCCGATGCCTCGATGAAACAGATCATGCGGCTGTCGCAGATTGTTACCCTGGTGATCGGCGTTCTGACGTTTGTTATCGCCAGTTCGTTTCAAACCGTGCTGGAACTCATTCTGCACGCCTATTCGTTCATGGTCGCCGGGCTTTTTATCCCGACCCTGGGCGCATTTTTCTGGAAAAAGAGCGACTCTGTTGCCGCTCTCGTCGGCATGATTGCCGGCGGTTCTTTGACGCTGGTGCTGATTTTTTCAGCACTTCCCAAACCCTTCGGTCTCGATGCCAGTTTTTACGGAATCGTGACTTCGGCGTTGTTTTTTATCCCGCTCTCCCTTTTGCGGGACGGGAAGGTGCAAAAAGAGGAGACCCGATTTTATGGATAAAATTGAAAAAATCGATCGCTCGCTGGTCCAGCACGGCAAAGAGAACGATCGCCTCTATCTGATCAAAATGGATCGCAGCGACTATCCCGAAATCATCACCAAAGTCGATTCCTTTTCCCAGGAAAAGAGCTATGGCAAAATTTTTGCCAAAGTACCGACCTGGGCGGTGCAGGCGTTTCATCAGCATCGGTTTATCAAAGAGGCGTTCATTCCTCGATTTTTCCGCGGCCATACCGGCACCTATTTCATGGCCAAATATCTCAAGAACAAGAGACGCCAGACTTCAGAGGATGAACGACAACAGATCGCCGAGATCCTTCGCATCGCCCGTACCAAGATGCAAAGCGATCCCGATCTGCCGGCTGTGGATTTTGCCTTTCGTGTGCTGGGTGAATCCGATTGCGAAGCGCTGGCCGAATTGTATCAGCAGGTTTTTCCCAGCTATCCGTTTCCGATTTTCGATCCCGACTATCTCAGGGAAACCCTGCGCTCCCACGTCGTCTATTTCGGCGCTTTTGTCGACGACAAGCTCATCGCCGCCTCGTCGGCCGAAACCGACCCGGCATCGGCCAATGCCGAGATGACCGATTTCGCCACATTGCCCGACTTTCGCGGCCACAAGCTGGCGCTGTACCTGCTGCAGCGCATGGAACAAGAGATGCAGTCGCGCTCCTTCAAAACCTTGTATACGATCGCTCGTGCGCTATCCCCGGGGATGAATATCACCTTTGCCAAAAACGGCTACAGTTTTGGCGGCACCCTGATCAACAACACCCATATCGCTGGCAAGATCGAGAGCATGAATGTGTGGTACAAGAGGGTTTGAGAGGGTACCCCCCGTCTCTTCTGGTTCCCCAGCTTTGCCTCGTATTACAATCTGGTTCCCAGGCTCTGCCTGGGAACCCTGTGCACGAGGCTCTGCCTCGTGT
>JAFGJN010000098.1 GCA_016929055.1 Candidatus Zhuqueibacterota bacterium | reverse complement strand
GCTGGCGCTTTTCGCAGAATCAGGCCGAAAAGAAAAGCGGCGAGGATACCGGGGGCAATGAATCCCCACAGTTCCTGGATATACATATAGACGCCCTGAAACCGGGAGATGATGGGCGCCCAGGCGCAGGCGATGACCACAAAACCAGTGGTCACCCAGCGTCCCATTCGCACCAACGCTTTCTGCGAGGCGTGGGGCCGGATAAAGGGTTGATAGATATCGATTGTAAAAATGGTGGAGGCCGAATTCAGTCCAGAGTTGAAGGTGCTCATCACCGCACCGGTCAGGGCGGCGAACATGATGCCGCGAAAGTGGGCGGGCAGGATCTGCGAGATCATGTAGGGGTAGGCTTTGTCCGGTGTAGAGATCACATCCCCGAACAACTGATAGGCCATGATGCCGGGAATGACGACGATAAACGGCAAAAAGAGTTTGAGACCGGCCGCCAGCATGATGCCCTTTTGTCCTTCGGCCAGACTCTTTGCTGCCAGGGTTCTCTGGGTGATAAATTGATTGCAGCCCCAATAGTGCAGATGCCCGATCCACATACCACCGGCAAAGACCGCCAGACTCGGCACATCGGGATCGTTCCAGGGCAGAACGGCGTGCAATTTGTCAGCATTGGCGACCTGAAAGCTGCTCAAACCGGCGAGAAAATTGCCGTCGCCCAGGAGCAAAAAGCCGAGTACGGTGACGATGGTGCCGCCGATCAGCAGGGCGCCTCCCTGCAAAAGATCCGACCAAACCACAGCCTTGAGTCCGCCGTAAATCGTATACACGCCCGCCAGAATGCCAATACCCCAGACACCGGCCAGATTGGCCCACTGTTCCGCCTGTTCCAAAGGCAGACCCAGGTTGCGTTGTAACAAGCCGCTCAGATCGAAAACCGCATTCAGGGCGATGGCGCCGCTGTAGAGAACCGTGGCCAGCAGGGCAAAGATATAGGCGACCATGACAAAGATCGACATGATGGTACGGGTCTGGGCGTCGTAGCGGTATTCAAGAAACTGCGGCATGGTATAGATGCCGGCTTTGAGAAAACGCGGCAAGAGAAACCAGGCGACGAAAACCAGCGTGACAGCGGCTGTCCACTCGAAACTGGCGATGGCCAGGCCGATGCGGCTGAAAGCTGAACCCGCCATTCCGACAAAGTGTTCGGTGGAGATATTGGAAGCGATGAGGGAAAAACCGATGAGATACCAGGTCAATTTGCGGCCGGCCAGAAAATAGTCCTCTGATGTGCGCTCACGGCGGCCGGCATAGAGGGAAACGCCGACCACGGTCAACATGAAAGCGATAAAAACCAGCAAGTCGATCCAGCTCAACTCCATTTGTTCACCCTTTCGCCGCTTACGATTTCCGGTTTATTGCGCTAAAGTAGAAAATGTCATTCATTCTTGCAAGTGAAAATCCTTTGCATCGGAATTCATTCCACTCAGTCAATTCGAATGGCTCAAAAGTTGCTAACTGAGGTCTGTTCGATCCGACAGAGGTGAAAAATCCGGTTTTGGCATAAAAATGAATTTTGCAAGACCGAGTTTTTTTCGTATCTTTTAAATCGTACATTTAGCCGATTATGGCGGACAGGACGCTTGATAGAAACACTATTCCGCTTTAAAATCGGGCAGATCTTAATCGAAAGAACCGAGAAACCAGCTATCGATTCAAGCGCAAGGGGTGGAATTTTTTGTCTTAACAGCTGGTCATCGATCGATAAGATTCACCATTCGACGTGGAAAAGGCAACTCGATCGATTGGGAGGGAGATGTGATCCGATCAACGTTTCTGCGGGGAACGGCAGGGTTGATCTTGCTCTGGACAGTGACGGGAGCGCAACCGGTCAAGCTGACCGATGCTACAGACGCCATGCAAGCCTGCGGCTGGCGCGTCAATGGCGCCAGCGTCTACGGCCATGGAGTCGCTTTCGCTGACATCTCGAATGACGGGCTGCCCGATCTCTATATCGCCAACGCTGTGCGTGGAGCGGACGGCAAAGTGCCGGAAACCCTATATATCAGTCGCGCCGGACAACCCTACAGCGAAGAGGATTACCGCCGCGGCGTGGAGGATAAATACGGGACTACCGGCTCCCACGGCATCTCCTTCGCCGATTTTGATAATGACGGCGATTTCGACCTTTTCAACGCCACCACCGACGACCGCATCCGTCTCTATCGCAACACCGGCAATGGTTTTTTTACCCACGTCTCCGACGCAGTCGGCTTGTACCAAAACCGTACAGAGATTCCTACCTACGGGATGGTGGGGTATGGCACTCGCGGCATTGTCGTTTTTGACGCCAATTCGGACGGCTGGCTCGACCTGCTCGGCGTCAATTGGGGACCGGTGGAAGACGCCAACTATAACCCATGGCCGACACCGCCGCAACCCAATGAATTCTATTTGAATCGCGGGGATGGTACCTTCCGCCAGGTCTATACCAGCGGATTGACCCTGGAAAATCCCGCTCATGTCGGCTGTCAGGGGGTAACCGCCATCGACGTCGACAACGACGACGACCTGGACGTTTTTGTATCGCGGCGAAACTATGCCTACCTGGGCAAGGACGAAGAGGGAAATGAACATTTCGGCCCGGGACCCCTGCCTGTCTACAACCAGCTCTTTATCAACAACGGAAATGGTGTCTTTCAGGATCAAGCGCAGCAACGCGGGTTTCACAGCGATCCCTATAACGACTGCAATGGGACGACTTTTGCTGATTATGACAACGATGGCGACCTGGATGCATTCGTGGTACCCAAAGCCCGCTATAGGAATGTCAGAGTCTATCGCAACCGGGGAAACGGCTATTTCGATGATGTCAGCGATCAGGTACAGATCAAGCAATGGGGATTTTCGATCGTTTTTCTCGATCTCGATAACGACGGGGATCTCGATATCATCGCGCCGCGCACCTACAGCGACGTCTATGTTTATACCAACGATGGTAAGGGTAATTTTCAACGAGCGACCAGCACCGGGGCCGATATTGCGGTTTATGATCCGCGCGGGGCCGGTGTCGCTGATATCGACGGCGACGGCGATCTGGATTTTTATTTTGTCGATGCCAACAAAAACATTGCTCATGCCTTCAGCAACCGTCTTTTTCGCAACGACACCCCCACGGACAATCGCTGGATCAAGGTCACCGGCAGAGGAGCGCAAGGCGATCAGGGCGCCATGGGCAACAAGATCTGGGTCTTTGAAGCCGGCCATCTGGGCGATATGAACCGGCTGATTGGCTATCGGCAGGTGCAGAATACCTATGGCTATCTCTGTCAGGATGATCCAGTTCAGCATTTCGGCGTTGGCCGGCGGGATCAGGTGGATGTCCAAGTCCGCATGCTCGACAAGACCACTCTGCACATGCGCGATGTC
>JAFGJN010000097.1 GCA_016929055.1 Candidatus Zhuqueibacterota bacterium | reverse complement strand
CCGCTCATCGAAGATCCCATGCGCGGAATTGATGCCTTTTACGCCCGGCAAGCCCCGGACGGCACTCTGCCGCTTTTCCTCGGTGAACCGAATCAGAACCGGGTGCAGATTCCGATCTTTAGCTGGGCTGAATGGCAGTACTACCTTCACGTCGGCGATCGGGAGCGGATCATTCGGGTTTTACCGATACTTGACCGCTATTATGATGCCGTTAAACGGCTCTGTGGTACCCTCCGTGGGCCTTATACCATGGGTTTTGCCACAAATGGCATGAGCAATCGACCGAGCGGGACACGGTTGATCGATTTGACGGCGCAGCAGGCGATGAATGCCTATTTGCTAACCCGCATGGCGCAGATCGCTGGCGAAAAGAAACTTTTAGAGAAATATGAACATGAACACGCTTTTTTACGCGCTGCCATCAATCGCCTGATGTGGAGGGATGAAGATGGTTTTTACTGCGATTTGATACGGGAGGAACAGCCGATCAATCATTGGACAATCGGCGCTTACTGGACTCTTTTAGCGCAGGTAGCCGAAGACAAACAGGTGGATGGCCTGGTGCGCGCTTTAAAAGATTCAAACAATTTCAATACGCCGCACCGTGTACCGACTTTGGGCAAATATTCGATCGACTATTCGCCTTATGGCGATTTTTGGCGCGGCTCTGTCTATCCGCCGATGAACTATATGGTCATCAAAGGTCTGGATCAGGTTGGTCATCGCGATTTGGCGTTAAAAATCGCGCAAAACCACTTGTTGGCGATTTATTTAAATTATATCAACTCGGGGACGCTCTATGAATCTTACCACCCCTCCACCCTCTATCATCCGAGCAATAGAAGCCGGGTCGATTTTGTCGGATGGACGGGATTGAGCCCTATCGCTCTGCTGATCGAAAACATAATCGGAATCGAGGTTGATGCGCCCAGCCGACTGGTGCGTTGGGCCTTGCATCGCTCTGACCGTCACGGTGTTGAAAACTTGCGTTGGGGTCCGGATTATGGATTTCGAACCGATCTGATTGCCGAGGAACGACCGGAAAAAGATAAAAAATGGCGCATCAGAGTCGCATCCGGTGCGGATTTCACCCTCGAACTTTGTGCGGATGGCAAATGCAAGCGGTTCGCCATCAAGGCTGAAACGCCTCAGGAAATTGTTTTTCCCTAGGAATTTGAAAAAACACGAAAACCCACTGGTGTCTCATTTGGGGACACCCTATATTCTAATTGATGTAAAAACAGCGTCAAATTATAAAATTGAAAGACCAGGTTGAACATCATTTCTGATTATGTCAAGTCTTTGATTCGTACAAGTTGTTCGAATCAGGAAAAAATGTTTTGGACAAAAGAGAATGAAATTTTTAAGATAATTTTTGTCGGATACTGTCGATACTGAATCCGGGTTTTAAAATCTGTTTTGGGCAGGAATGATGAAAATCAATGATTGCGAAAAGAGCGTTCAGGGGGATTCCGTCTATTTGGAGGCGCGGATCAGAACAAAAACACCGGCAACCCCAAAGACCAGATTGGCGAGCCAGGCAGCGAGCAGGGGCTGCAACACACCGCTCTGGCCCATTGCCTGGGAGGTTTTAACCATACCGAAATAGATAAACACCACGGCCAGACTGAGTCCAAAGCCGGTAGTGGCGCTGCCGCGGCGTTTTTGTGCCGCCAAAGAAGCGCCGAATAATACAATGATCAGATTGGCAAAGGGGATAGCATATTTGAGATAGAGATCCACCAGCCAACGGTTGGCATTGCCGCCGTTTCGTCTGACTTCCAGAATAAATTCCCGCAATTGCGCCGAAGACATCTCTTCCGGATGGTTGAGAAAGCGAGAAAAGTCTTCCGGCCGAAGGCTGGTCGAATCGATGGTCAGCCGGGTAAAAGGTATCGCTGTTTCGGCACTGTCTTGAAACGATCGTTGATAACCGTTGTGCAGCACCCAGGTTTCGTCTTCCCAGGTGATCTCTTTGGCATCGATTCGGCTCAGCAGTTCCTGATTTTGAAAATGGCGAATACTGACAGTGCTGCCGGTGTTGGTGGCGGCATTAAAGTCGCGCATGCTGAACAACCGCCCCTGATCGTCGCGCATAAAAGGATTGCGGATGAGCTTGCGCCAGCGGTTTTGCAGCCGATCGATATACTGATCTTTGAGCAGAGCGTAGCGTTCGCTTGCCCGCGGCTGAACCTGTTCGGAAAAAACAAAGGCGCCGGCGCTGATCAGGATACCCAGAATAAATAGCGGCGCCAGAATACGATAGAGCGACAATCCCGACGCTTTCATCGCCGTGATCTCGTTTTGTCGCGCCAGGTTTCCAACGCTGAACAAGCTGGACAGCAGCATGGCGACGGGCAGCGTCAGGGTCAGGATATAGGGCATTTGGTAAAAGTAGAGCTGAACCACGATCCATTTGGGCACACCGTGTTTCATAAAGGAATCGAGACGCTCGATTAAATTGACGACCACAAAAATCATCATAAAGGCAAAGAGCGAAAAGGCGAGAATGAGGAGAAATCGCCGAACGAGGTATTTATCCAATATTTTCATCGCTTTTCCGTTTAACTTTGCTGCGCAGAATTCGACCGAAACGGTTCCAATCGATAACGGTTGCTTCTCGAATCGAATGAACGACGAGATAGATCCCACCGAGGCCGACCAGCATATTTGCCCCCCACATGGCGATCACCGGGCTGATATATTGGTTGTCTGCCAGTTCTTCTCCACCGATCAATGCCGCCCAGTAGAGCAGAAAAAATCCAAAACTGACGCCGGCTGCAACGGCGGCGTTGCCTTTTCGTCCCATGATGCCCAATGGTGCACCGATGAGGACAAAGATGATGCAAGCGACCGGGATCGAATATTTTTTATGCACTTCAACCATCAAGGAGGCATTTTGTTTCTCCAGGCCGCGGATGAGCGTTCGGGCTCCAACGATATCCTGCTTGAACCGGACATGATCGGAAAGCACCTGCGTTTTTAAGGGTTGTTTAAGTCGATATTCGATCTGATCCTGGGTAAAACCGATTTGCGGACGAAAAGAAAGAGGTAAATAGCGAAAGATATAGGATGAAGCGAGTTGGTTGACGCGTTTGCGCTCCTTTTCAATTTCGAGGCGATTGCGGCGTACATCGGTCAGCATGGTTTGGGCGCTTTTTTCGCGATCGCCCCGGTGTTCGGATTCGCTGCGCTGGATCTTCCAGTCGGCAACCGGGATCGACAGGATCTGTTTCGGAAAGGAGAGGATGCGATAGTCTTCCATTTTGACCAGATCGAGCTCGTGAATCTGACCATGAAAAAGAATAAAAAACAGCAGGCCTCGTGTTCTATCGAAATAGATCTTTCCGCTGTCGGCGACGATTGTCGTCACACTGCCGGGTTTGCTGTTGTCTTCGATAAAGATCGATTTAACGAATGAAGTGTCCGGAGTTTCCTGAATTTCCTGCACCAGCAGGCTGTAATCTTTAAGACCGTGAAAGAAAACGCCTGCTTCGATGCTGATGGTGGGCCTTTTTCTGGCAATGTCCATCGCCAGCAGTCGGGCTCGATGATTGAAATCCGGGAGGATATGATTGTTAAAGAATATCAAACCCAGGCTGAGCAATGCCGAGGCAAGAAGAATTGGAGTGAGAAGTTGCAGGATGCTCACTCCGCCGGACTTGAGCGCCGTGATTTCATTGTCGCCGGCAAGGCGGCCGAAGGCCATTAACGTCGCTACCAACACCGACATGGGTACCGACAGGGCGATAATCCAGGCTATATTGAGGAAAAAGAATTCGAACATCACTCCCAGACCCAGGCCGCGGCTGAGAAAACGACCCAGTTCACGAAAAACCAGATTGAGCAAAAAAATCAGGGTGATGATTGAAATGGAAAAGAAAAACGGCCCGATATGCTCGCCGAGAATATAGCGATACAGGATCAGGGGGTTGCGCAGAGGTTTCATTTTAAATAGTCCAGGTTGCGAATCGCACGCGACTAACACGGTCAGGCCCGGCTGATGCAAAAAATTTGCAGAATCGAATGTCTGCACGAGCAGGGCGGTTCTTTGCAGACGAAAAGACGGGAACTTTTTTATGCAAAATACGCTATAAATTAATGAATATCACTCGAATGTGCAATGGCTTTTTCTCTTCGACCCTGGCTACAAATTGGGCAATCGCAAATCCGATTAGAATAACCAAAGCCGTTCACGTTTGTCCGAGCGCCTCAGCCCGGATAAACCGTTATCACCAATTGATTGATCATCTATTGTGGTCGACAGAAGAGTGGATCGATTTATCGGGGAAACATGAACAATGTAATTGATCTTATACGGGTTCGGATAAGTGGTGTCCCTCGTTGAGACACCACTGAAAGCCACAATAAATTACAAGTATTGTAAACCCGCATATTTTACTGTTGTATTTCGACAATTGATTTTTTAAATTCACCCTTAAGCAGGGACGGCCAAATCGGTCCCATGATCCTTTGCTCTCTGGCATGACTTTTGTAGCTTATGCGAGAGCATGCCCACCGAAAAAACCGGGTTTGAGCCGGGCGAAACGCACGTCTTTATCTGGCGAGTAAAGTTTCGCTGGCTCTTTGGTTCTTCCGACAAGGAGATGCCTATAGCGGATTTCGCTACGGAACCCAAAAGAATCGGTTGCCGATCGTAACAATTTGCATTGAGTCTATTGCTACGCGTCCGGACGGCGGCCCTTCATTTCAATCGGAAATCTCGAACGCAAGAGGCACTCCTGTTCCTCATGAGACATCGGTTTGCTCACAGACTGCTGCTTACAGCGGCGATGGTGATCGGATGGGCCAGTGTGCCCTTTGCCCAGGAATACGATATCCAAAGGGATTATATCGGTATTTCATTGCCGACCCCTGAAGATCCACGGGTTCCCATTCAGGAAACACCTTCGTTTCGTGGTCTGCATCTGGACGGCGCTCGTTCCCCTTTTCTGACCCTGAGAATAAGCGGTTTCAAACGCATCGTCGAACTCGATTCGACGGGCACCCTGATCCGTCTCGATGAAAGCATCGACGGCATTCCGCTGGGATTGCCCGCGATCATGCCCCGGGATGAGTATCTACGTGTTCGCGGTGAACTGGAACTGCAGCGCATGTGGCAAAAGAGTGCCGGCAGCGGCATCGGTTCGCGAACTTATGGCCGCCAGGGTGCTGGTCAAGGTATCCGCATCGATATCCCCGTAGAAATCAAGAGCAAAGCCTTTCAAAAAATCTTTGGCAGCGGCACTGTCGGTCTCGATGTTTCCGGAGACATCAGTATCCGCGGTGGATTTCGCCATGAAAAACGCAGCGAGGTCAAAACCGCCTTCAATCGGGGATCGGATTACAATTTCAAGATGGAGCAGACCCAGCGGTTTCGGGTTCAGGGGCATATCGGCGATAAAGTCACTATCGGGATCGACCAGGATTCGGAACGCGCCTTTGATTTCGAAAACAATATCAAATTAAAATATGAAGGATATGAAGACGAAATCATTCAGTCGATAGAGGCCGGTAATATCGCCCTCTCGCTGCCGGGCACCCAGTTTGTCACCTTTGGAGGCAAGAGCAGCGGTTTATTCGGCATCAAAACAGAAGCCCGGATCGGCAATCTTCAACTGACCGCCATCGCAAGTCAGGAAAAAGGGGAAAAGAAAAAGCTCTCTCTTTCCGGAGGGGCATCCCAGCAAGGGGAACGCCGGGAAGATTATCAATACCGCCAAAACACCTATTATTTTATCGACCATTTTTATCGAAACCAGTATCTCGATCGAGATGAAAATGGCAATTTTTTGATCGATCCCGGCCGGATCGTTCAAAAACTCGAGGTTTATGTTTCACAGCCGGGATTGACCAATGAGGCCGATGTGGTGCGCGGTTGGGCCATCGTGCCGCCTGATATCCAAGGCGGCGAATGGCAAATCACCCCAGGCGATACGGCCAAAGTGGATCGCAATCATTATGTCGGGTATTTCAGACGTCTGGAAAAAAGCGACTATTACGTCGATAACGAGTTGGGATTTATTCGCTTGCGCACGCCATTGCAGCAAGAAGTTCTGGCCATCGCTTATCGAGACAGCAGCGGCCGGGTCCGAGGCGAGATCAACTTTGACGGCGCCGTCTCCAAAACCATCACCTTGCGTCTGCTCAAGACGGAAACCCCGCTCGATACTGACCAGACGTGGGATTTGGAATGGAAGAATGTCTATTATCTCGGTTCAAGGGATATACCGGCGGACGGCTTTGACCTCAAGATCTATTACAAACCACCCTCTGGCGATCCTCAAGAAGATATTTCCATCGGTGGAAAAACCTACACATTTTTACAAATCTTTGGTCTGGATCGAGTGAATGAAAGTGGGGAAGCCATACCGGACAACAAAGTCGATATGAATCCCAATATCATCAATCTGACTACCGGAGAGCTGTTTTTCCCGGACATTCAGCCGTTCGATCCGCTCAGCGAGGAATATCGGGCACTTTTGCCTGAAGATTACCGAGTGCCGGCTATTTATGACACGACCGCCAGCAATGTGATCACCAGCCAGAGCAATTTTTATATTGAAATCAAATCGCAGAATCGTAGCTCCGAGTATCGGCTGGGTATGAACATCATTGAAAATTCCGAAGACGTGCGGTTGAATGGGCGAACTTTGACCCGCGGTGTCGACTATACAATCGATTATTTCACCGGAACGCTGCGTCTGCTGAACGAAGAGGCGACTCTGCCCTCTGCGAATCTCGATGTCACCTATGAAAGCAACCAACTCTTTCAAATCGACAAAAAGACGGTGATCGGTGCGCGGGCCGAATATGCTCTGTGGGACGAGAGTTTTATCGGCGCCACCTTTATGTATCTCAACGAGACCACCCTGGATCAAAAAGTGCGTGTGGGCCGGGGGCCGATGCGCAACATGATTTGGGATGTGAACACCAGCCTGAGTATCAAACCGTTTTTTCTCACCCGGTTTGCCAACTTTTTGCCCTTTGTGGATACGCGCGAACCATCATCGCTTAGATTCGAAGGTGAAATCGCGCAGGTGTTGCCCAACCCGAATACCAAAAACAATCCCATGACCGGTGACAACGACGGTGTCGCCTATATCGACGATTTTGAAGCATCCAAACAGCTCACCCCCTTCAGCATCGTGCAGCAGAGCTGGAATTACTGCGCTCCACCGCTCTATGGGCGATCCTTTAACCCCGATTCGCCGACGCTCGAAAAACGCGCTCGAATGATCTATTACAATCCTTATGAGCAGTATCCGATCAAGTGGATCAAACCTAACCAGGACGTAAACGCCAATGTGGCTCAGACCACCAATATCCTGGTCTTTAAAATTCAACCCCCCGATAGCATCCCCGACGTTCACGATGGCTGGAATGGTGTTCAAATGGCCCTCTCTTCTGGTTACTGGAATCAATCGGAAGCGAAATTTCTTGAAGTCTGGGTCAAAGGAGATTCGGGGGTGTTGCATTTTGATCTCGGTGAAATCACCGAAGATATCATTCCGAACGGAAAACTCGATACCGAAGATCGCATGAAAAACGGCATTCGCAATGGTATTCTCGATGAAGGTGAGGATACCGGGATGGAAGGAATGGCTGGCAAGGATCCCTCTGATTTTTGGGATTTGAACGGCAACGGCGTGCGCGACTGGGGCGAACCGATCAGCTGGGATGATTGGAAGTACGATTCGAGCGTGCGACCGATCAATTATGATCGGGTCAACGGCACCGAAGGAAATGCCAACGATTACGGCGGTCGTTATCCGGATACGGAAGACTTGAACAGAAACGGCCAGCTCGACCAGAACAACGACTATTTCGAATACAGCTTTTCTCTCGATAAAAACTCACCGGATGCAGAACGCTACCTGGTGGGTGGCTTGGGATTGTCGCCGGATGAAGATTACGGTTGGCGACAGTACCGAATACCTCTCGACGAGTTTACGAGCAAGGTCGGGAATCCCACCCTGTCATTGGTGAAATATGTTCGTATTTGGATGGATGGCTTTGAAACCGCCGCGGAGCACACCGTCCAGATCGCCTATGTCGATCTGGTGAGCAGCGAGTGGAAAGAGATCGGTATTGCCGGTCTCGAGGCACCGGAAGATTACGAGTTGACCGAAGAACCGCCAGTTACAGTTACAGTGGTCAACACGCATGACAACCCCGATTATATACCGCCTCCAGGTGTTGCAGGTGAACAGGAT
>JAFGJN010000096.1 GCA_016929055.1 Candidatus Zhuqueibacterota bacterium | reverse complement strand
ATTTAAATTTCTCTCGATTCGTCGCGGCAGTCTGGGCGAAGAAGAAAGACTGGAAATCGAATCGCACGTGACGCACACCTACAATTTTCTCAAACGCATCCCCTGGTCCTCGAACCTTAAAAGCGTGCCGGATATCGCCTATGCTCACCACGAAAAACTGGACGGCAAAGGCTATCCGCGCGGTTTGAGCGCCGATGAAATTCCCTTGCCCTCCAAAATCATGACCATTGCCGATATCTATGATGCGCTCACCGCCTGGGATCGCCCCTATAAAAAAGCGGTTCAGGAGGAACGCGCCCTGGAAATTATCGGATTCGAGGTCAAAGAAGGTAAACTCGATGCCGATCTTTTTGATATATTCGTTCGGACGAAGGTCTACCAAAGCGTTGCGCGACCAGATAAAACCTGATTGAGCAGGCCCCGAGAAAACGAAAACTATTGACTTGTATCGCTTTTGCATCTATATTTATGCGTGATTCGACCGCAGAATCGATGGATACAACAATAGCCGTTGCCCAACAACGGCCTTTTTTCGCATAACTGGTAATCGTTCGGCCGCTATCTCGAACTCCTTTTTGATTTCTGCGTCTTTCAGATGGGGTGGCCGTACAACCTCCAAAACTCTGTATCAGCATATCATCCTATCGATAAATAAAATCAGCGATCGAGCAAACTTGACAGGCGGCATGGTAATGAGGAAACGCTTGCCAAGAGGAGGTTTCCCATGTGTCCAACCCGCCTTACCGAATCACCCGAACGGGTGCAATTGCAGGCAAACATTGCCGGCTATCGCGGTTATGAGAGCAAAAACGAGCGGGCCGAAACCGATCGCCTGCTTCGCTCCCATCTACAGTCGGATTTACAGGCCATTCTGAACCGTATCGAGAATCCTCCCCAATTTGCCGATGACGAACTGCAAAAAGCTGTGGCAAAAAGCTGTGCCAGCGTCAGAAGAAAACTGAATCTGCTCTCCTCAAGTCTGCGAGAACCTGCCGAGGAAACCGACTCTTTTTTCAATCGCGACCACCTGCCCGACGCCCTGCTTCAACGCCTCTACCAACACGAAATATCGATGCTCAACTCTGTGTCGCTGGTATCGATGGAAATCAGCTCGGTTCCCGAACAAACCGAAATGGAGCAGCTCAGCGACCAGTTTTCCCATATTCAGGACTTGATCGACACCTTTAATCAAGGTCTTTTTGAAAGAGAAGCGCTGATCGCCGAGTACAGTGTTTGATCGTTTGTTTGACCAACGATGAGGCAGGACGTTGTCAACCGTGAGCAAGCATCTGCACTATGCCGTCCGAGAACCGACGAAACCTATTTTCATCACCGATCCGGTCAGGGACATTGTCCAAAAAAGCGGCTTTACTCAGGGTTGGGTGCTGATATCGGCGGGGAAGGAACACGTCTCGATATCGGTCCTGGATAAAGACAGCCCGCAGATTCATCCGGTCAAATCAGACAACAATGGAGCGGATAAAGCATTGCACACAGAAAAGTTATCCCAAGCGGATTGCCGGCTTGCCTATCGAACGGTTTTACCCATCAGAGCAAACCATGTGGCTCTCCCCCCAAATGGCGAGATCGTCCTCGTTGCTCCCCCGCAAATAGAGTCCGTCGATGTACTGGTCAAGGTTTTGAACAAAGACTAGCTGAACAGCCTGGAATCGCATTTATCGATGCCCAGATCTTTCATCTTTCGGTACAACGTGGCTTCGCCGATTCCGAGCTTGCGTGCGGTTTTGGCGCGATGGTAATCGCACTCTTGCAGTTTTTGCAAGATCGTAAAACGTTCGAATTCTTCAACAGCGGACTTTAAACTCCATGTGCTTTGGGCGGTCGATCGCAGCATGGGCTCCCGCAATTCGGCGGGCAGTGCATCCATTGTCAATTCGTCATCCATCGCAAATATCATCAGACGTTCGATCAGATTCTCCAGCTCGCGCACGTGTCCCTTGTATTCGCGGTTTATCAACCACTGCATCAGCCTCGGTTCGACGCCACGAATCGATCGATTCATCTGCCGGTTGTATTTTTCAATAAAATGGCGAACCAACAGAGGAATGTCCTGGCGTCGCTCGCTTAACGAAGGCAGATGCAATTCGACAACGTTCAGGCGGTAATAGAGATCCCGACGAAACAGCCCAAGCCGAACCTGTTGCGGCAACTCCCGGTTGGTTGCGGCGATAATACGCACATTCACTTTTTCTGGAACCGTGGAACCCACCGGCAAAATCGTCCGGTTTTCGATCGCCCGCAACAGTTTGGCCTGCAAATTCAGCGATAGTTCAGAGATCTCATCCAGAAAGAGCGTTCCGCCATCGGCCGCCTTGAAAAATCCCTCCCTGTCTGCCACCGCACCGGTAAACGCTCCCTTGAGATGGCCGAACAATTCGCTTTCAAACAGGGTTTCGGTGATGGCGCTGCAATTGAGGGCGACAAATCGGCCGGTGCGGCGCCGGCTGTTGAAATGAATGGATTTGGCCACCAATTCCTTGCCTGTTCCACTCTTGCCTGTAATGATGACCGGACTATCGGCATCCACCACTTTGTGCATTTGGGCAAAAAGCGCCCGAATCGCCGGACTTGTTCCGACAATAGATGAATAATCATTGCCAGCATGCATTTCCTGCCGCAGCATTCGGGTCTCAGCCCAGTCGACCCGATGCTCCAGAAACTTTGTGACGATATCGGCTAGATCGGCCGGGCTCAAGGGCTTGACCAGATAATCCAGCGCGCCCTGACGCAGCGCCTCTATCGCCGTTTCCATGGAACCAACAGCCGTCGTGAGAATAAAGGATCGATTCCGGCTCACCTGACGTGACCATTCCATCATCTGCAAACCGTTCAGTTGCAAATCGGCGATGACAAGATCGAAATCCCGTTCGGCCAACAGATTCAGGGCCGCCTCTTCGTCAGAAACCGCCTCACAGCTCAAGGTCTTCCGGGTCAAAGTCTCGACCAACTCTTTGCCAAGATCGCTGTTGGATTCAACGATCAGAATCGATTCTGCCATTTATTTCCCCACTGCTTCAAAACACCCGGCTGAAAACAACGATCTGTTTGCCCTGCCGCGCCTCATGGACTAGAACATACGGATTTTTCATATCCGTTTCAACTTTTCTCTGTTGTCCTCAAGTTTTCATGATCAGCAGATCAGGTTCGCTGTTTTGCTGTTTGGCCCAAATTTCTATTTATCAGTTGATTAATCATCCTAAAATCGTTTTGGACAGGAATGAATTTGACTCTTGAATGAATTTTACGTATTTTAGAGGCTGAATGCATTTATACCCCATTCATCTCTGGAATACCGGTAAAGGAACTGAATTTTTTGTGCACTTTATGCGTTATCAATAGAACCGCTGTTGACCGGCCAAAGCGTCTCGGCACCAATAGCGCTCAGCCCTATAAATAATCGATTCAAATCTGACGTGAGGAAAACGTATGCCGCTCGAATTGAAACAATTGCCCCATTTCAAGGGACGCAAAGGCCCTCTGCTTTTGATCATCATGGATGGTATCGGCCTCGGCGAACCCAATGCAGGCAATGCCGTCCACCTGGCTCGTACCCCTATTTTGGACCAGCTTTTTCAGGGCACCCGGGTCACTCAGCTCAAAGCGCATGGTACCGCCGTTGGCTTGCCGACAGACGACGACATGGGCAACAGCGAAGTGGGCCACAATGCCATCGGCGCCGGGCGAGTTTTTGCGCAGGGAGCAAAACGCGTTGATGAATCGCTCAAAAGCGGAGCTCTCTTTGAGAACAAAGTCTGGTCGCAAATCGTCGAGCGCGGGAAAAAGGATCACACGGTTCATTTTCTCGGTCTGCTTTCCGATGGCAACGTCCATTCCCACATCGATCATCTCTTTACTCTTTTGCGGCAATGCGCGAGGGAAAAAATCGCTCGAGTTCGTGTCCATGCCCTGCTGGACGGTCGGGACGTCGGGGAAAGATCGGCCCTGGATTACCTGCAGCCGACCGAAAAGCTGCTGCAACAGCTTTCGAAGGAAAACGATGTGGATTACCGCATCGCTTCCGGAGGGGGACGCATGGTTACCACTATGGATCGCTATAACGCCGACTGGAGCGTTGTCGAACGCGGCTGGAACGCCCACGTGCTCGGAAAAGGAAGAGCGTTTACATCGGCCGTGGAAGCAGTGCGAAGCTATTACGATGAGAATCCCAAAATAACCGATCAATACATGGATTCGTTCGTCGTGGTGGACAAAAACGGCGAGCCGGTCGGCACTATAAAGGACGGCGACGCCGTCGTCAATTTCAATTTTCGCGGCGACCGGGCCATCGAAATTACCCGCGCCTTTGAAGAAAAGGATCTGAACGAATTTGAACACTCGTTTGTCGATGTTTTCTATGCCGGCATGATGCAATACGACGGTGATCTGCACATTCCCAAAAACTTTCTCGTCGATCCACCGCAAATCGACCGAACCATCTCTCAATATCTATGTGCCGCCGGTGTGACTTCATTTGCCATATCAGAGACGCAAAAATTCGGGCACGTAACTTATTTCTGGAACGGCAACCGATCCGGATACATCGATACCGCCCTGGAGACCTATGTCGAAATCCCGTCGGACAAAATCGAATTCGACCAAGCTCCCCGGATGAAGGCTCCCGAGATCACCGAAAAAACCATCGAACTTTTGCGCAGCAACCGTTACCGCTTTGGCCGGGTCAACTTTGCCAACGGAGATATGGTCGGCCATACAGGTGTGATGGAAGCGGCGATCGAAGCGGTAGAGACGGTCGATACCTGTGTCGGTGAATTGCTGGAAATAATCAAAGAACTGGACGGAACGGCAATTGTGACAGCGGATCATGGCAATGCCGATGTGATGTTTGTGGAGAAAAACGGTAAAAAAGAGATCAAAACGGCGCATACCTTGAATCCGGTGCCCTTTGTAATCTATGACCCGAAATACAACGACGAATATAAAATGGCGGCGGCTGAGAATCCAGGACTCACCAACATTGCCGCCACACTGCTCAACCTGCTCGGCTATGACAAACCGACCGATTATGACGATTCATTGATCGAATTCAAATGAATGCGAGTGGGTTGAAAGAGGTGTCTCTTTCAACCCGATTTCATACCCCTAATCGATCTCGAGATGCAGCGACGGTAAAAGCTATGACACAGATATTTGCTCGAAATCAAATTCTTGAAAACGAATCCAAAATAGTCGTGATTGTGCTTAGCGGCGTCGGCGGTGTGCAATCGGGCCCCAACCTGCTCACCGAGTTGCAGCAAGCGCATAAACCGAATTTGAATGCGATCGCTCGCAAATCCTGCTGCAGCATGCTGCATCCGATCGCACCGGGAATCATTCCGGATCCAAGCGTGGCATTTCTCGCTTTGCTGGGATATAAGGATTCGGATTTGCCGATCACCCCGCCAGCGGCTGCGCGCGGAAAAGCTCTGTTGGAATCTTTTGGCGATCGATACCGTTTGCGCGGATCGGTTATTACCACAGACAAAGAAGTCAAATTCCTAGCGCGGGAACTCGAGATTCCCTGTCCCGAAGTCCCGAGCGATTTCAAAGACTGGCTCGCGCTGGCCAAAGAACAACTCGAAACAGTCGATTTCTGCCTGCTTCATTTCGATGCCATTGCCCATGCAGCCAGACGCGGTGATTATTACGAAAAAGTCAAAGCCATCGAAACCATCGACAAAAGCCTGGCAACCCTGGATCGGATTCAAGCCGACGTCCTGGCGGTTACCGGAGACTATTCGCTGCCAACAACGCTGGCACAGCCGTCCTGGCATCCTGTTCCTCTGATGATTCAGGCGGCCCATGCCCGAAAAGACATGGTCCAGTCCTATGACGAATTGTCTTGCTCACAGGGCGGCCTGGGTTTTCTATTAAGCCGCGATGTGATGCCCCTGTTGCTGGCTCATGCCGGACGCCTGTCACCCCGGCACTATTCAACAAGTTGATCAAAGGATGATCGAGCGATGATTTCGGTAACACGAGTCAATCATACCGCCGATATTGGTCTGCAGATCACGGCCTCCAATCTGGAGGAATTGTTTAAGGCCGCAGCGGTTGAATTGTTTCGCCTCATCTGCACCGCCGACGATGCCTTGATGGAAAAAGAAGAACACACGCTCTCCGTCGAAGGCAATGATCTCGAAGAGTTGCTGGTCAACTGGCTTTCCGAACTGAATTTTCTCTTTCAGACGGAACAAATTCTGGTTGCAGAAATAGCCGCCCTGGTAATCAACGGCACGCTTTTGCACGCCAAGTTTTCCGCCGATCGATTCAACCCCCAACGCCACACGATTCATACCGATATCAAAGCCGTGACGTATCACGAACTCTATGTACGCCCGACGCAAATAGGATGGGAAGCCCAGGTGATCTTTGATGTCTGATCGCCCGAATCGATGATCTAAAATTGACGGGTGACACCATGCTCAATTCCCTTCGCTCCATCAGTGATTTTGTCCATGAAATTCCGGCGCATGGAAAAATGCGCGTCCCAGTTCGCCTGGTAGCTTCCCGCAAAATGCTGCCCTCCATCTTTGCCGACAAAGCCCCGAACCAGGCCTGTAACGTCGCTTGCCTGCCTGGCATCGTCGACTATTCCTACGCCATGCCGGATATTCATTGGGGTTACGGCTTTCCCATCGGCGGCGTTGCGGCGTTTGATTGCGAAACCGGGGTCGTCTCTCCGGGGGGAGTGGGTTATGACATCAATTGCGGCGTGCGGCTGCTGGGTACCTCGCTGGAAAAACCGGACGTCCTCAAAAAAATGGAGCTCCTGGTCAATACGTTATACCATCGGATTCCAACCGGTGTCGGGTCGACCGGTCCTGTCAAACTCGACAGTGCCGAAATGAAAAAAGTCCTGACAACCGGGGCACGATGGGCGGTTGAAAACGGATTTGGGGAAGAATCGGAGCTCGATAAAATCGAAGAACGAGGAGAGATGGCCGGAGCTGATCCGCAGGGGATCAGCGATCATGCCTATAAACGCGGACGGAGCCAGCTCGGCACCCTCGGATCGGGCAACCATTTCGTCGAAGTCGGATTTGTCAAAGAAATCTATGATGCCAAAACCGCTGCTTGTTATGGGCTGCACCTCGATCAGGTCACGCTGATCATCCATACAGGATCGCGAGGGTTCGGACATCAGGTCTGCGAAGACTCGATTCGCATCATGTTGCGCGCAAGCGAAAAATATGGAATCGAGTTGCCGGATCGGCAGCTTTGCTGTGCGCCGGTACAATCGAACGAGGGCCAGCACTATTTGAGCGCCATGGCGGCGGCGGTCAATTTTAGTTTTTGTAACCGCCAGATCATCGCGCATTGGGCACGAAAAGCGCTTGAAAAGACCTTTTCCGCGAGCCTGCGCCTGAACACCCTATACGAGGTCGCGCACAACATCGCCAAGCTGGAAGAGCACCGCGTCGGGGGCAAAATTCGCCAACTCTGTGTCCATCGCAAAGGCGCGACCCGGGCGTTTCCGCCGCACCATCCCGATATTCCGGCCGATTATCGCCTTGCCGGCCAACCGGTCCTGATCCCGGGCGACATGGGGCGCTGTTCCTATGTTCTGGCCGGAACCGAAAAGGCGATGCAGGAGACGTTTGGCTCGACCTGCCACGGCGCCGGACGCGTTATGAGCCGAAGCCAGGCCATCAAGACCGGAAAAGGGCGCAATGTCCAGAAAGAACTGCAGGCGCGCGGCGTCCTCGTTCGAGCTTCCGGCCGAGAGACGCTGGCGGAAGAGATGCCCGAAGCCTATAAAAACGTATCCGATGTCGTAGATGCCGTGGTGGGAGCGGGACTATCCCGCCGCATCGCCAAACTCGTTCCGCTCGGGGTCATCAAGGGATGATTTGGATGATGTGTTCCACCTCATCCATCGAGCTTCAGGAAAAAACCCTATTTCTTTTCTTCCCCGAAAGAAGCCGAGGCAGCCTCTGTCTCATCTTCCATACTGGTGGCATTCTCTCCTCGGTCCAGGTACTGAATCCACTGGGCATTGATTTGCACCGGAAAAAATCCACTTTCGGGCGCCGCGTTGGGCATGGACTGCAGTTCGCCGATAATGAGAACGGGCGAGCCTTTTTTTAGATATCTGTTGCAATTCACCGCTTGCTGCGCCCACACCACCACGCTGACATAACAGGGCTCGCGTTCCCATCCCTCCGGCGAGGCGATAGTGCTTTGCTCAGGCGTGGTTTTGATGACAAAGTTTGTCACGGGAACACCGCGGCGGGTTTGACGCAGCGGCGGATCGCCCATCAACACACCGGCAATCGTTGCCTGATTGAGAATGGGAAAAGCCATATTTTTATTGACGCGTTTTTCTGTGCCGTCATTTTCTTTTATTTCACTCATTTGATCCTCGATTCGTTTCTCTCCGGTTTTGACAAAAAAGCGACAGAGCGCCGACTGCGGAAGGGCTGAACTTATCCGCCTGTCGGTTAATATATAAGTCTATTTCATCCGCATCAAGAAAAAATAATCGCTCGTACTCGTTCCGATCGGCAGCTGTCCGTGAAAGGCGGATCAACTCGTTTTCATCGACAGGAATTTCAGCACAAAAGATCAGCTCGGGTTTTTGCGTTGTTATCGTCCGGATCATCCCCAGCCCGCAAAGCCTGTCCCGCGAAATGACCACATTCACTTCTTCTTCAAGCTCTTTCAGCATCGCCTCACCAATGTCCAGGGAGCCGGAATCGTGCGTCACATCGATATGTCCGCCAAAAACATCCCAACAATTCGGATATTCGCCCACCATCGAACTTCGCTCCATCAATGGCACCCGATCCTTTGCACAAACCAGGACACAACTGATCCCGAGCGCGTGGGACAAAAACCTGTCTCCCCATCGCCGGCAAATGCGTTCGACATGGTGGTTGCTATAGATCAGAGTTTGATAGTCCCCGGGGCTCAGGTTCAAAGCAATTCGCGTTTCTTGGATCGACCACGAATCAAGGCTGGCGATTCGGCCGTTGAACTGATGGGGCTGGGCGAATTCTTTCCAGTGGCTCTCGATTTCCCTCTGCATTTCCTGTGGCGCGGGCGCAGGTTTTTGCCACATCGTTTGTAAACAATCCGGATGGAAGGGTTTTGCAAAGCAGACCGTAAAAACCGAACTCATGAGAAAAAGACCCCTTCATGCTGCAAAAGGGCGCGTTTGATCTCGACCCCGACGGCAAACCCGCCGATACCGCTTTTCGAGACGATTCGATGGCAGGGAACGACCAGTGGAAGCGGATTGCGATGCAAGGCGCCGCCCACCGCCCGCGCGGCTCCGGGTTTGCCGATCTTTTGGGCCAGTTCACCATAGGTCATCACCCGGCCAGAGGGCACCTCGCGCAGCGCCGTCCAGACCTCGATTTCAAAAGCGGAAAAGCCTTGCCAATCCAATTGAACAGAAAAGCGAATCGCTTGGCCGTCAAAATAGCGATCGAGTTCAGCCTCAAGAATTTGAAAGGTATGAGCGGTGGTGTCGCAAAAGCGGCGGGATTCGGCGGCAGGGGCTTCCTTTTGCGGATCCAGAAACAAGAGTTTCCTCAATCCCTGTTGGCTGGCAGAACAGCGAATCGCCCAGCCATGGCGGCAATAGACCCAGTTATCGAGCGGCTGACCCATTTTCAAACCCTCGATTCGACAAAAACCTGTTTCAGGGTTTTTTTTGATCGTCCGGCAAGTCATCTTCTGAAACCGAATACTGGAATCGACGGATCCGATTCTTGCCGCTTTCGACAACATAGACAACCTGCCCGCTGACCATGATGCCACGAGCATCCTCGAAGCGCGCAGTCGAAAGTCCCCGATCCCCCAGACTGGAGACTTGCCCGGCCTGGCTTCCGGAGTTATGGAACTTGAAAACCTGTCCTGCTCCGGTATCCATGACAAAAATATCGTTTGCATCGTCGAGAGCAAGATCGAAGGGACGAACAAATCGTTCGAGGTCCATAATATCGTGTTGATAGAGAATATATTGCGGTTCGAATTGAGGCGCCCGCAATTTTTGCACTAAAAAGTTACCAGAGAGCTGGGTAAAATAGATGTTGTCGCGCTGATCCGCCGTCATCGCTCGGGGATCGTCGACAGTCCCAGCGCCGGTGCCGAACGTCGCAATATCTCCGGTATAGAGTGCTCGATAGTGCATAACAATACTGCCCTGACGGGTGCGAAAAAGGCGCTGGGGGACGATGATGAGGGAGATAATCCGATCCAGATTGCCGTCCGAAATATAGAGTTGCTCCGATCCATAGGAACCAGCGGCAACACCGTTGAACGAGGCATCGCGGCGGGCATCGACATAGAGCGGATAGGGCTGTCGTGCCTGCTCCACCAGGGCGTCGTTTTTCTCGAAATTGTAACGCACCAAAGGCGGAAATTCCTCACCAGCGGCCAGGCGCTGAATCAGCTCTGCCCAGGTCAAAGTGACGGGATTGCCGCTTTCCGTATCGATAAAAACAGCGGACTCGGCAACCGAATCAATGTCCACCGTATTCAGATACTGATTCCAGCAATAGAGCGTATCGCTGCCGTTGGCGATCATCAGATTCAACTTGCTGTCAATGGCCAGGGCGCGGGGACGTGCCACTCGCGCCAGGCGAGCGAATTTCCCTTCTGACTGAACTTGACCGGCCTTGGTAAGGACGACGATTCGGTCGTTGCCCTCGTCGGCGACAAAGATCAGTCCATCCGGTCCGCTGACGATATCCACCGGGTATTCCAGCTGGACACCCAGCTGTGCCGAATCCCACATCGGAAAAAGTTCGATATAGCTCGTATCGTTGGCGCCGAAACTGGTGCTCGCATTTTGGGGCGACGGCAATGGATATTTTTCCTGACTGCATCCAACCACCAGCCAGAGCACAAAAACGCAGCAATTAAGACGGAACTTTGGTTTCATGATACCTCGCCGGTGTTCCCTTGGGAAACACCATCCTGACCAATTGATAGTAATTCAGCTAAAAATTTCACAACCGACAGAACAAATGGAACGCGATTTTGATTGATCAAAAAAATCGTATGTGCACGTGAAAAAAGTCTCTATTTTGGGCAAGAATGATTGCTCCCTAAAATTCAAATGCAAAGGTCAATTGCTGTGTGTTTGTCAGGAATTGGTAATCGGCATAGGAATAATCAAACTTGAATTTCTTTCCATAAAGGGTAAATTGCGTGCCGGCCCCGAAACTCCAGCTGTTGCTGTCATCGTTCGTACCGAATCCGGCACGCAGTTTGAGCAACCGCCGATAGGCATATTCGGCGCCAAGAACAAAATTCTCCTGATCATCCATGGGATGATTCATCTGCATCGCAGCGGTCAGGATATGGCTGCGAAAGGTATAGACGTCCATCGCAGTGCCGAGGGTAAAGACTGTCGGTGGCGAAAACGATTGGTACCCTCTTTCAGAAAGACCTTTGGTCGTGCGGCGTTCATAGGTGCCGGACGGTCTCAGGTCGGTGCCAAAATTCCGCATAGCGGCGGCGATGCGCAACGATCTATAACCGGTCCAGTACCAGGTTCCGAGGTCGAGCAAAAAGCCATCCAGGGTCAGTCCGGCCAAATCTTCGCGCACATATTTGCTGGTGACGCCGAAAGAAAAACGATCCGTCATGCGAATCGACACGGTCAGACCCGTCACCAGATCGCTGTAGGAAAACATCTCGCCGTTGCCGTAGGGATGATATTCCGTGGTCACTTCCATATCGGCGAGGTGAAGGTAACCGATAAAAGCGCCGAGCCCGATGGTGCTGTTGAGCTGGTGGACATAGCCGATATAGTCGAGATCGATATCGACGAGCCAGTCCAGGTGAGATACGATCAGTTCATTATCGCCGATCTGTACCAAACCGGCGGGATTCCAATGCAAAGCGGCTCCGTCGTTTGCCATTGCCACATAAGCCCCTCCCAATCCCTGGGCCCGGGCACCGACCGGAATCTTGAGAAAGGTGAGCGCAGCTGTTCCTGCGCGTTGTTCGCCCAATCGCGGAAGAAGAGATTGCGAAAATCCCGAGCCTAAAAGCACCAGCAATAACAAAGCGATGGATCGATACGTTTTCCTGATCACCACAAACTACCTTGACTAAAAGGGTTCACATCCCAAACCTTGGCTGAATCGAAAACCGATTAAAAGCGAATACCCAGGCCCGTCGATACGCGACGCGGCCAATCGTAACGCGATGGGTTGTCCGGCGGCAGATCAAAAGGATCGTCATACCAGGTGCGGGGTATCAGGTCGCCGGGCTCGAAAGGTCTTCCGGTAACGGGATTGATAATCCGCGGCACTTTGGTGTTGAAAACATTTTCCGCCTCGACGAAAAAGGAGAGGTTCAAGCCGCCGGCGGAAAAATCCTTGTAAAATTTCACATCGGTTCGCATCCAGGAATCAGAGAGACTGCCGTTTTCGTCTTTTTCATAAATGTTGTTGTCGATGTCGATCAGTTTCTGAAAGCGTTTGCCGCTTTCAAACTCCCAGCGCACGGTCAGACCCCACTTTTCCGGCAAACGAACGCCCATAAAGCGGATATCGGCGCCGTCAGGCATATCGAAATAGAGATCCGTAGACAAACGATAAGGCTTATCCCAGGCCAGGCGGCTCTCGCCCAGGGGCTTTTCCGAAACCTTTCCGGCCGCGACCAGCAGGTTGGTGTTCGGGGTCGAGCTTTTTCCCGTCGCCAAAGCGTAGGTGAAATCGATATTTCCGCTGAGAAACCTGGAATAGCGGCGGCGAAAGCGAATTTCGATTCCGCGTGAACGGGCATAATCCATGTTTACATACATCAAAAAGCTGATGTTGCCATAGCGGGGGCTGAATTTTTTCACCGACGCCGAGGTTGGGTAATCGAACATATCCTTATAGTAGGCCTTGATTTCGATGGTCTGGTTGGCATTGAATCGATGCTTTAAACCGATTTCATAAGCGACCGTAGTCGTGGGATTGAGATTGGGATTGCCGAACAACTGATAGGTCGCTTCGGATATCGATTTCAGCTTGGCATAGACATACTGGCCTTTGGGCTTTTGCGAAAAATGGCCGTAATAAAGATAGAGCATGTCGTTGTCGGTAACCGGGTGCGAAATCCCGAGGCGGGGGCTCAGGTGCCCCTTGCCGCGCATACCGAAAAGCTCAAAGGTCTCGTTGCGATATTTTTCCCGCGCGGCATCGGTGATAGTGATGGTCTCCGGATCGGCGATCGCATCGTCGACGTATTTGCCGGGAAACCAATAATCGTAACGCAAACCCAGATTGACGATCATGCCGCTATAGGTGATGCGGTCCTGAATGTAAAAAGATCCGTCATTGGGGTAAACCCGAAAATAGTCGTAATTTCGGCCCAAACCGGTTTCGCCGAACCAGGGGGCGTTGATGTCGATAACCTGCATCTCGGTATAACGGGATTCCATGCCGACTTTGATCGAATGGCGATCGTTGGGCTGGGTGGTGAGGTCGCCTTTCAAGGTGTAGGTGTCGCTGTAATAGTCGTACCAGTTTTCCGCATCGCCGGTGTCCCAAAAACCATCGCCGAATCGGGTCTGGATGTTAGCGTCGCTGTCTGGAATATAGTAGACGGGCTCCAGATCGAGGCGCTCCTGATAATCGCTCCAGTGTTTATTCTGAACCGCCGAGTGCAGACTCGTGTAAAATCGCGACAGGCTGAGGCGATAAAAGGTACGCGAACTCAGGGTGTGCACCCATTGCAGGGTGTTGAGAAACGCTTCCTGGGTATAAGTGTTATACTGATCGAGCATTTTTTGATATTCGTAGGGATACCCCCGGCGGCCGCTGATATTGGCGATAAAATAGCCCTGATTGATATTGAGTGAGCGGTCGTAGGAATAGGTGAGCTTTTGACCGGGCGTGATGTTCCAGGTCAGTTTGCCGAGGATGTGCCAGTCGTTTTCCTGACGCGGTGCGAATTTCTCATAAGCGGTTTTCGTCGGATAGAGTCTGGAGGCGCCGGGTAAATACGAATCGCTGAGATGGGTATAGCCGCTGATAAAGAATGAAACCTGTCCCGGAATTTTGATGCCCAGACTCTGACGCAGAAAAGTCGTGACGGGTTCAGGGCCACCAACATTGAGCTGAATAATATCGGTGTTGAAACCCTGAATCCGGCCGGCAAACGCATGATCTGTCTTGTAAACCAGACTCCCCGAATAGTTCTCCTGTCCTTCTTTGGTTTCGATGTCGACGATACCGGACATCGCCTGGCCGTATTCGGCATTGAATCCGCCAGTGATCACGCGCAATTCTTTGATGGCGGACGCATTGACATAGAGGGTATTGGAATAGCCGGAAAGAGGATCCTTGATCGACTGGCCGTCGATGACATAGATGCTCTCATCGGCGCGGCCACCGCGAATATGGATCTTGTTGTCCTGCACCACCACACCGATCTGATCGGCCACCAGGTCATTGACATCTTTGACCACTTTTTGTTCGATCTCGTCGGCGGACATGCGCTGCTGGGAAGCCGTGATTTCGGTTTCAAAAAGCGGTTTTTCGCCGATAACCTGAACGCTCTGTCCCAGGGCCAGGACCGTGGGGTCAAGCACGAATTGTACCGCCGCAGGAGCGACAGGCGAGACGGTGATGCCGGTTTGCACCTGAACTGTGTATCCGATCATGGAGGCTTTGATGTCGTAATCGCCAGGGGCCAAACCGGAAATCAGAAATTCGCCGTTTTCATCGGTTGCTGCGCCTTTGTAGGTCCCGGCGACGATGACGTTAACGCCCGGAAGCGGCTCACCGGTTTCTTTATCCGTTACCCGACCCTTGAGTACGGTTCGTGTCGTTGCGAACACCGATTCGCCACTCAACACGGTTCCAAGAATCACCAGGGTGTACAACCATCGTTTCATGATCAAGATCCGAATTCCTCAAACAAAAGGTGTCGAAAAACATTCACCAGATTTTGCTCTCCGTTGCAATGATGCAACGGTAGAGAAAAATAGATCGATTCACCGCTACCCAACCGATAGCGCACCCCGACGACGGGGCTCCCTTTGTACGGCACATTGACCTGGGCCAAAGAATCGGGTTCCATGCGGTAAACGACATCGACATTGGACCGCGGAACCAACGATGAAACACGGTTGCCGACCAGTTTTTCCAAACTCAGATCCAAGGCTTCGTCGTCATCGCTTCCAAAAGAGGCCAAAACACGTGTTCCAGCAAACAACCTTCCACCCGGATTGAGGGTGACAACCGAGTCAATGCCGGTAAAAGTCCAGGTGGTGTCCGGCGGTTCTTCGTTGGCATTGGAGATGAGAATTTTACCTCCGTTGTTGACAAATCGAGTGATGCTCAAACCGGCGGCACTCAGGTTCGGCCGGCCCAGATGGGCAAACCAGATCACCTGATCGAAATAGGAAAGATTGGCTTCGATATCCGTAGAGGTATAGGGAAGCGAATTCTGGGAATTGATCAGCGGAACCCGGCTGGATCCGATTTCCCAGATCGAATAGCCGTTCTCTCCCAGCAATTCGTTCAAGATGGCGCTATAAAAACTTTGTACTTGGTATAGATTTTGATCCTGGGCATAATCGTTGACCAGAAGGACGTTGCCCGTAATCGGTTTGACCACCCAGCGATTGGGACTTTCTGGGTCATTTTCATCCGGGAAACAGAGGGTTTGGCTCGATGCGCCCGAGACATCCTCGGCCCGAACAAAGAAGCGGTGCTCTCCCGGCCCCAGATCGCGAAGCGTGACCTGATCGGCATCGCCGGGCAGGCGAATCCAGTTGCTCGTGTCATCCAGGGCATAATAAATCGCGGCAACTGTTTCCCGGCCATCAGCGTCAAAGACATCCCAAACAAAAGTTCGGGTGGGAAAGGTATAGCTTGTTACGTTTGGATTGCCGCTGATGCGCGGATTGCTGTTCAGGCGGAAGCTGATCCGCGGCGGTGTATTGTAAACCGGAAAATAGAGAACCGCCGGCGTTGGATCTTCCACCCCCTGGTCATCCACTGCCCAGACGGAAAAACTGAAAACATCATAGAAAGAGCGGATCGGTACATAAAACGTATCTCTTTCCGCTGTGGTAAAGCCCGCTTCTGTCTGATAATTCCAGCGGTAATAATAGCCCACCACCCGCCCATCCGGATCATCACCCCACCAATAGACGATTTGCCGGCTGGGCGTGGTGTCCAGAACCGCGTCGACGATGAGGGTATCGATCTTGCCGGTGGAGAGGGTATCTAATTTTACATCCTGGTCCACCAGCAAAAACAGGTGGGTTTCCGGTGGCAGGTTGCCGAGGAGCCGTGATTCCCGGCTGTCGCCAAAGGGATCTTTTAAACTGCATCCCGCCGCCAAAAGAGCGAGAAAAAGCGCCGTCAGGCCGATTTTGCTTCGCATGGTCATCTTGTAAATTGTTCGTCGGCCGGCGAAAACACCGTGCCGGCCGACGAAATACAGGATCAATCGTCTATTTGATCAATAACATCTTTTTGCTGGCGATAAAATCGCCGGCTTTAATGCGATAAAAATACATTCCCGAAGGAACGGTTGCACCTGTCATGTCGCGGCCATCCCAGTTGACGATGTGGCGGCCGGCATCCACAACCTCATCCACCAGCGTGCGGATTTGCTGACCCCGAACATTGTAAACAACAACCTTGACCGGATTCCGATGGGGAATCTCGAAATAGATGCGGGTTTCCGGATTGAACGGATTGGGATAGTTTTGTTCCAGAGCATAGGCAAGAGGTGCTGCCGTGATGTCGCTTTCCACACCGGTCATATTGCCGACATCTGCCAGAGAGCGGATCTCGATCTTGTGGGTGCCAAAACTGAAAAGAAAAACACCTTGGGCGAACGAAATCTGATCGCCGACACGCAGCGTGTCCGTACCGCCGATGACCAGGTAACCCTGATTGCTGTTGAGATAGAAATAGGGGTTTGGATCCTGATCGCGCCCGACAAAGGCATCGGCATCCAACAGACATTCGCCGCTGCCGTCGTCGATACTGACGTCATAAAGGTTGACACGGGTAAGGGTCGCTTTTTCCACCTTGACCTGCACACCCTCGTATTGCTCGGCAGCAGGCGTACCGGTTGCCAGATCGCCGGTGGCGACGGGCTGCGGATCATAGACCGGATTGCCGGTGCTGAGAATCTCGACCGCATCGGCAAGTATAAGGGTATTGTTGTCCCATTTGTAGTGATAGTCCGGATTGTAATCCGAAACCTCTCCGCTGACCTTGACCTGGTCTCCGGGAAAAAGAGCCGGCAGAGCGCCAAAAACAAAGATGCCGTTCCAGGCGCCATCGGCATCCTGAATCGGGTAGGCGCCGTATTTATTGTAAAATGTGGTGTCGGCGGTGACCACACCGGTAACCTCTACCGAGTAGCCGTGATAAGGACTGTCGGCCAATTCCCAAGGTGTGTACTGCAGATCGCCGATGGTCAGCGGATCATTCGTCACCCGATAACCATAATTGCTGATGGCGATATCGGCCGGATCCATGCTGGTCTGATCATCGCTGTCCAGGGCTTCGATATAATAGCTGACAAAAGTATCTTCCGGCTGGGCCGGAATTTCGCCACCGTAGACGTTTTCACCCATGTCGGTCATGGCAACTGTTGTATAGTCGCCATCGTCCGCTTTGTAATAGAGATTGACCTGGGCGATACCCAGATTGCTGGTCACCTGAGCGGTCACAGTAACCGGATCGCTGCTCTTGGGCGAGACGGTATCGCGCATCGTATTTTCAATCGCGGGTGGTCCGGCACCCCAGACAATATCGCTGCGATAGAGCGGTTCCAGAACATAGGTGGTCGAATCGGCATAGCTGCCGAAATGATGGTAGACCCATCCGCGAATCGATTTGGCAACCGTGCCGAGGGGCGGATCCGGATAGTTTTGCAGGCTGTCCGAGTCGTCGTCAACCAGAATGCTGCCGGTGCCGTCATCCACAGCAAACAATTCATATTGCAGATTGACGTTGGTAACACGCGCATTGCCGACCTTGACCATGACATTTCCCCACTGCTCGGCTGTGGTTGGCCAGCGCAGGTCGCCTGTTACGAGGGAATCGGGTTCCGGCAGCGCGACACCGACGTCAGTGATATCGATCGGGCTGGTGATAAAAAACTCGGTCATATTGCTCGGGCCGCGGGTAAATTCGGCAATATATCCGGTCATCTCGATTTCATCGCCTTCGTAAAGGATGGGATAGGCGGTCGAATCGGCATTGTAGGAGAGAATGGCCGACCAGGGTCCGCCTTTGGGATCGGCAAAGATGAACTTGATTCCCGCACCGGCATAGCTCAATCCGGTGGGCATGGTCACCACGCCCTTGACTGTAACGGTCGAATCGACTAAATAGCTGAAATCGGACTCGTTTTCGGTCGGTGTTTTGAGCAAGTCGCTGTAGCGCACCTGCTGAATGCGCTGCAGGCGCGTAAAGGGGCCAGCTTCAACAATGTCGTAAGCCAAACGCGGCAGGATCTTGGTGTCGTTATAGGCATACTCGAGGACGCCGGTAATCGATTGGGCCTCGTCGTAATCGGCCGGATCGAAATAGTAATCTGCCGCATCGTCAACCCGGCAGGGACCAGAACCGTCGTCTACCGCCCATTCGCCGTAGCCGAGGTCGGGATCGGTGATCGTTACGTTTCGCACCCGCACCAGGCATCCTTCATAAGCCTCGGCCATCGTGCCGCCGGTGGCAATTTCACCGGTGGTCACATCCAGTGGTTCGATGCCGAAAACGCCTTCCGCTTCGATGGTAAAATCGGTGAGATTGGAAATCTGCGTTGTACCATAATATTCAGAAATGGATCCGGTAAGGGTGACGCTGTCGCCTTCGGCTACCTGGCGATTGCGATCATAAACCTTGATACCGGACCAGGGTGCATTGGCATCCTGAACAAAGTAATAGCTGTTGCCGAAAGCATAGGGTTCGGCTGTGACAATTCCCGAAATGGTTACAGATTGACCTTTCAGGGGAGAATCGCCGCTTGCGTCTTCGGTATACTGAATGTCGCGAATGGGCGTTACTTGCGCGAATGCCGAACCGATCAGCAGCAGCACCGCCAACAGGGCAGAGATGCATAGCAACTTTTTCAAAGCCACACTCCTTTCTTGGGGTGAACACGTAAAAAACGGGTTATTTGATGATGACAAACTTTCCGGCTGAAATTGCACCGGTATCGAGATCCTCGACGCTGAAAAGATAGAGACCTGTGGCCACCGCCTGGTCATGGCGCGAAATCAGATCCCAGGCATGCATGCCGCCGGGCAAAACGGTTTGTGTGCCGCCGATTCGCTTGGTCATCAATTCTACATCTTGCCCTCGATAGCTATCGGCGTTGTGCCGAAACTCGTCCACCAGATCGCCGGCCAGAGTATAGATGCGCACAATTGAACGGGCGGGCAGATTGATGAACCAGAGCATCTGTTCGCGTTCGCCGTCGCCGTCCCAGGCCGCCTGTGTCCGAAAAGGATTGGGAAAGACGCTGACCGGGCGAGTTGTGGCCGCGGTTCGCGGCGGCGATCCGGCTATGGCATAGGTTTTGTTCTCGAGAATCGAGCTCTCCAGGCTGGGCAGTCGATTCGTTTCATTGCCGCGGTCGAATGCGGTAAGGGCAAACCAGTTTTCACCCGGCCATCCGCTGCGCAGATTTTTGTTGATAAAGCGGTAGGCATAGGCATGGCCGTCGATCACCGTGTCGTGGCGAATGGTACGAAAACCGGTATCATAGCCGGTGTTGTTGATCCTGTCGAATTGGGCCAAAAGCGTTTGGCTTTCGGTCGAGGAATGAGTTTTGGGCGCGCTGTAGATGCGATAGCCTTCAAAATCCTTTTCCCGGGTGATCGGATCTTCAAACTCTTCGCTGACCGTATCCCAATAGAGCGTAACCTGACCATCTCCGGGCACAACCAACAACCGGGGAGAAGGCGGAGGGCTGGGCAGAATATAGCGATCGATGCGGCCGTTCCCGGCTTGGATGCCCTTCAGCTCGTTGCGATAGACATCCTCTTCGATATCGAGATGTCCATCCCCGTCGCCGAAAACCGGCTCACCCGGGTCCCATCTGCCATTGCCATTCAGATCGAGATCGGGACGATGATCGTCCTCGCCCGGATCGAGAATGCCGTTTCCGTTGACGTCTTCGTTGGGGTCGAGTTTCCCATCGCCGTCCACATCCTCGCCGTTGTAGGCGATCTGGGCCCAATCGGAATTCAAACGCAAATTGGCTCGCCGAGCTGCGGTATCGCGATCTTCGGTCGTCGCCCACAACCCACAAACCACGGTATAAACCACATTCAGCGAGTCGCCGGGGTCTAGGTCACCCACTGGACCAGAGGCCAGAACAATCATCCAGCTGGCCGCATCGTCCGGATCCGTCGGTATGCCGCCGTTTTCTGGAGTGTTGAAATATTTGCCGTGATGTCGTCCTTTCATCACTTCGTAGCGCCCCGGATCATCGATCGGCATCACATAATCGGGATAATCAAGGCTCGATGAGGTGGACCAGCGCCAGGTATCGAAAGAAGTTTGAACGTCCTGCTGTTCGCCCGAGGACCCCAGGTAACGAAGGCCGAAATAACTCTGGGCAAAACCGTCATCGCCATCGACGTCGTATTGATAGCCCATTTTATAGTTTGGATCAAAACCGGTGAGATTGTCGTACCAGCTCCAGCCACCCCCGGGTTGATAGATGTTGGTGTAATTCATGTTGCCGACTGCCGCATCCGCCCAAAATCCGGCATAGATTTCGCGAATGGGATAGGAGGAAAGATTGCGAATGGTATAGTTGAGAATGACAAAAGCTTCGGTATAGGAAAAATTCCAGGCATAGGATTCAAAATGCACATTGAGACCGAGAGGCGTGTGGTTGGGAATTTCAAAGTCCGTGCCGGGGACCCGGAGGTTGATGTCGGTGAAATCGCATAAAAAATCCTGATGTGAAACCGCCTGCGGATCGAAATAAGGAGAAGTGACGATCGACGATCGAATACGTATGGTATCCCCGGATGCCGCTGAATTGGTGAATTCAAAGCCTTCCTCTCCCGACTCGAAGACGCCGTCGATGATGGCAGTCGAGACATGAACACCGCCGCCCTCTCCACCAATGCCGCCGATCCACAGACCACCATAGGACATGTGTTCGATCTGTTCCCGGGGATTGTCGGCGAATAGTTTATACATACAGGAGGGTTGATCGGGATTGTTGTACCCCTCGCCGATTACACCGTAATTGGTGATCGTCAGACCAAGATTGCCGGCATCGTGATAGTGCCAGTAATCATCGATAGCGGTTTTTCTGAGCTGCGTCGGTCTTTCGCGTGAGGGATTCTGTCGAAAGTTTTGAGCTTGAAGGATGGTACCACCTTGCAAGAGACTGCCGACAAAAACAAAAAGCATGAACCTTTTCATTCGCATCCATTCACTCACAAATCCGTTTTCAGGGTATCCGACCAGAGGAAACCACACCATCGATCAGGGGTTGAAAAAAGTTTTATATGATATTGCTAGAATAAAAAAAGACAAGGTATTGTTAAACCATGTTTTATGCAGGGGCAACAAAGCCGGCTACTCAGCAAACAACAGTGATTTCATTTTTGTAAGTGAAAAGATAGCTAAAAAAGCTCACAGAATCAAGGGCAAATGTTTGGCACCGATGCGAACTGTAGAGTCATCGCCGATTGTTGCTGCATTGGCAGTTCAAACCCTGAATAGCGATGACCTCATCGCGGGTTATACAGGTTCCGTTTGTGTCGGAGCGTCGGCGTGCAAAATTAAAGGAAAGTATCTCTCGCGCTTTTTGGCTTTGAGTTTGTCCAGATGTAAAAAGATCAACCCGTCGACACAGTTGTTGAAATCGCGATCCACGCCAAAATCCAGAAATTGTATTCCATCGCCCTCGCACAAGTCAGTGTATTGGCGAAAGAGCACGGGAACGGTATAACCGTAATTTTTCAGTGTTTCCTTGAGGACGCGAAAATCGGCTTCGATCGTCGTGTTGGTAAAAAGCCCATCCATTTCTTCCCGCATGTTTTTGGAAAACAGAAATCGGTTTTTAGAAACGACCAACTCTGCTTGTGAACCGTACCATTTTTGATAAAAATAGACAATCAGATTTTTCGCATCTTCTGAATAGTTATCGCTGATGCTCACTGCGCCAAAGAGATAGCGGATTTCCGGATGGCGCTGCAACAGGGCTCCGATACCCTGCCAGAGATGGTCCAGAGCGTTGCTCTTCCAATAGCGGTATTGAATGAAACTCCGCCCCAATTCTGCTGTCTCGGGTAAAAGATCGATAAACTGTGGAGAAAAGCGAAACAGCGTGGAATTGTAAAGACCTTCGACGCCTTCTTTTTCGATGATTTCTCCGGAAAGACCGATTCGATAGGCGCCGACAATTTCCAGCCCGGCATTGTCCCACAGGACGATATGCTTGTACAACCGATCGAACCGGTCGAAATCCGATTTGTTTCCCGTGCCCTCGCCCACACGCCTGAAGGTCAACTCTCGCAACCGAGCGATTTCATTCACCACCGTCGGCGCACTTTTATATTCAACAAGAAAAATATCCTTTCCATCACCCGTCTGTGCCAGCCGTTCCGTCTGTAAGAGCTCGGATTTCAACTTTTTCCGATCCCGGGGATGGATAATGGTCTTTTCGGTTTTGAAAATCGGCGGCCGATTGCGGCCGATGCGATAAACATGCTTTTTAAGCAACCGTTTTTGCACACTGAAATTCATAATTTCCGACTTGAATGTCTCTCCCGAAATCGGATCGCCGACCTTGATTTCGATGGCTTTTCCGCGCTTGTGGAACAGTTCATCCACAAGCAAAAAGATGGAAAGCTTTTTATAGATCACAGAAAAAAGATAAAAACCGATCGTATTGCGGCTTTTGATGAAAAAAGGCAACACCGGCACATCGAATTCTTTGGCAAAACGCAAGGCACCCGATTGCCAGGCTCCATCGCGAATGCCGCGCATAGTCAAGCGTGATACTTCGGCGGCGGGAAAAAAGATCACGGCCTCTTCGTTCATAAGCGAAGTTTTTATGGCATGGATCTGTTTGCGTTGCATTTTTCTGGAAAAAATATCATAGGGTAGAAAGAGTTCGGACAGATTGTCAACCCGCATGAGAATGTCGTTCACCACGATCTTGACATCGGGGCGCACCTCTGACACGGCCCGAAGCAAAGCCAGTCCATCCAGGCCTCCCAGCGGATGGTTGCTGACGCAGACGAGTTTGCCTTCTGCAGGTATCCGTTCACGATCCTTGCTCGTCAGGGAATAGGAAAAATCCAACTCTTCAAAAAGCTGATCGATAAAATCGATTCCACTTTTATCCGCATGGTCGTGAACGAAAGCATTGACCTCGGAAACATGCAGAACACGATTGATGATTTTCAGAAAAAGGGTGCCCACAAAGCCAGGAAGCCGGGAGAAAAAACGGGGATCTTTGGATTCGATAATGGCTTTGACGTCAAATTGGTCCATGGCGCTCCGCCCGATCTTTTCAATCAATGTGTCTATCGGCTGTTACGATCAAACCGATGATTTGCACAAATTCGAAGCTTGAGAACAATCCATCGCCTTTTTATCTCCTCCTGAACGCGTGTTCAGATAGCCCAATAAAAGACTTCCAAGCGACAATTGCAAGTAATAGGTGAAAAATCGCCACAAAGCGGTCACAATGCCCAGCATCTCTCGTGGAACAAACGCCCCGTAAATCAGATAAAAAGAAGCCTCTGCACCGACAGCTGCTCCCGGAGTCGGCACAAAGGTCATCAGGGTAAAAACAATCCATTGAAGCAAAAAAAACTGCAAGGCGTTGTAGGGAAGATCGAAAAAAGCCAACAAAGCGGAAATAACTGTGTAGCGGCTGATCCATTGCACCGCTGTCAGCAACAGGGACAGCAGAAAATGTTTTTTGCCACGACTCGCTATCATGCGGTAGGCAGCAAAGAAATCCTGTGCCGACTGACAGAGTTTCACCCTGGCTTTTTGTGCAAAAGGCGTGTTGCGCAAACGCCTGCCCATCTGCGTCGGTCGAATGATTCGCCAGAAAAACCACAGACAGAGAATCGCCACTAAAATCCAGACAAACCGATCGATACGAATCGCTTGAATCAGATCGCGAACCACCGGCACTTGTAATGCCGATGTTCGCCAGACGGCAAAGGGAATTGCAAAGGCAAAAAAAACAAAATCCTCCAGCGTTCCCAGGGTCATCAGAGAAGCAGCCCGACCGGGGGACAGTCCTTTTTGCACCAGCATTCCCAATTTTATATATCCACCGCCGATAGCGGTGGGACTGATGCTCGATCCAAGCTCTGTAGCCAGAACGATTCTGAAACTCTCCCGAAACCGAACCGGTTGTCCCAGAAAATCGGTCCAGATGATGAGTCGAATCGTATGGGTCAACCAGGGCAGCAAGGCCAAACCGACAGCGAGAAAAAGATAGCGCAAAACCAACGGATGCTGTAAGGAAATCATTTCTGTCGATTGGGTGGTTAATACAGAGAAAACGATATTGCCGATCACCCCAATTGGTATAAAAAACAACAGAAATCGAAAAATTGCATCGAAATCAAAGCCGTTCTGACTTTGGATTAATCTGCTTTTCCAGACAAAGTTTTTCATAATGATTCAAAAGCCGCTCAAAACATTTTTCCCAGGAATGGTCTGCCATCCAGCGGCAAGCATTCTTTCCTTTTTGAAGGTAACCATTATAAGACAAATCAAGAATTGCTTCAGCCAAAGAATCGACGGAATCGGCTTGAGCAAGGACACCGACATCGGGAGTTACACGTTCCTTCAACGCACCGGAATTAACACCGACAACGGCGAGTCCGCACGCCTGGGCTTCGACGACCGAAAGAGCAAAAGTCTCGTGAGGTCCCGCACTGACATAGATATCTGAAGAGGCCAGATAACGAGCGAGTCCTTCGCGATGGTGCTGATAGTCGATTACGTGTATGCGGTTGTTTTTCTCCGCTGCTTTTAATGCCAGTTGGCGCAGGGGTCCATCACCGATCAGCAGGAGGATTCCGGGAAATACCATGGAAATCTTCTGAAACGCTTGCAACAGAATGTCGATGCGTTTTTCGTGATCCAGTCGTCCCGAATAGACCAACACCAGTTCATCGCTATTCAATCCGAGCTGTCGGCGAAACTCGCTATCCCGCATGCGAGGATTAAAAATCCGAGTATCAACACCGAACGACACGCGTTGGATGTTTTTCACACCCATAGCCAAAAGCTTTTCGTTCATAACCTCCGACGCGGCAAACGTCCGATCGAACTGATTATAGATCCACCGAACATAGTCACGGCATAAATCGGTCATCGTTCTCTGGAAAAAAGAATTGAATCCAAAAACCGGAGCAACATAGGCGTCGGGATAATCGGTGTGATAGAAACCGACGACTGCCGCACCGCTCGTTCTGCGATAATGAAAAGCAGCATAGGGCAGAATATAAGCACTGCCCAATTCAACCACATGCGGTCGCTCCTGCCTGAGAATGTCCAGGACTTTATCCAGGCGGAAAGCAAATCGATAAGGTTTGCAGCGAGGGATCAACGGAGCAGCAATAGAATAGGTCTTGCACCTGCCTTCTATGTGGACCCGATCTTTGCTTCCGGGTACGATCAGCAGGTGGCGATGAGGTGATTTTTCTATCGCTTTTCTCTTTTCATGGATATACGTGCGGATTCCACCCCCTCCGGGGTGATAGGCTTGTGTAAGGTCACAAATCTTCACAGCGCACGACCATTTCAGATTCAATGGGGCCGTCCCACAAGACGGCAGATCTGTCCCTTCCTGCTGTTTCCACCGGGCTCGATATGCAGGTAACCTGTTTGATATAAAGCTCGAACAGCCACGACAACAATTCGACCTCTTTGTTGTCTTTCATTTCCCGCATAAAATATTCAAAATCAGACAGCGGATAACGACAATCCGTGGGAATATCCATCCATTTTGCAACAACAAAGCCGGTCAAACCTATCGGTCTGAGCGTTTCCAGATATATTCGGGAACAATCCATCGCATGGAGTCTGTCTAAAACCGTTAAAACCGAAGGAAACTGCCCCGTTTTTTCTCGATACGACAGAGAGAGTAAGGGATGATGAGGATGATGAATGCGCAGAGTTTGGGGCGTAATGTATTCAATTTTTGAATTGGGATAGACATCCGACAGATCTTCCAGCCTCGATGACTCTGTATCAGAAAAAACAGCTATTACATCGCGCTCCTTGGGATCGAGAAAACGCTTGCGAACCTGGCGCATCAAAGACCGGTCCTTGTTTTCCGTTTTATAGGCGATCAAATAGGGCAAAACGGTAAAAATTGTCGCCGCAATCATTTTCGCATCGGAAAACCATGCCTTTTTTCTCACACCAATCTGTATGAGATCTATCACCAAGTGTTCCAAGGTAGTAAATAAAATACGACGACTTTTCTCCGAGCAATCACGGCCTCTTTCGACCATTGCGCGCAACGCTCTTCCCTGTTGCATATCATGCAAGATGCGTTGCTTCAGGGGATCACGGCCAAATTTCTTTTGAAACAGATGATCGAAAAAAAACAGAGCCGTTCGGACAGACAGGGGTAATCTGCCGTTGTTGTTGATCGGACCAAATAGGCGATTGACAACTGTCCATCCCGTTTTCGTTCCAATGCAGTCAAAGACTTTTCTCTTTTCGTAAAGAAACTGAACGGCAACAGAACGAATACTCTCGGCAACCGACAAGGGCGATCCACCAGGTCCGGCAGCCCGGGTTGCTCCTGCTTTCAGATGAAGGATCAATTCCTGACGACTGTTCGCCTTTTTCACCTCTGTATAGGTTTCACCCACAAGTATTCCGCCATGGTCGTCGGAACCGCCGACAAATGACTTTTTCCAGGGTTCTTTGCTTACCGGAAAAATATCGTGCTTTTCAGCCAAGCGCCACAGCGTTTCAGCAGTCAGGCCGGAAAGTACCTTTTCCAATAAATCAGCCGGATAAAGCGTTTTTCCGCCGTTTTTGACCTCGAAATGATCGAAAAGCAAAAGCATTTTTTCAAAATGGTCTATTTCTAAACGCGTCATCCTGAAAAACGGGTGAGCAATAAAGTGATACAGATCTTGTTCCTGTAAAAACTGAACCAGATCATAAAGATTGGTTCGTAGGTTTTGAATTTCCTGGTGCTGGCGCAGGTTCAGATCCAGAACGACCACATGAACACAGGCCTGATCTTCCGGAAAAAAAGCGGTGACTTCCTCTCCAACAATGACATTGGAACGATCTCTCAGAACCAAAGCACCTTCTATCGTGTTGTGATCGGTAATGGCTACATAATCCATTCCGCGTTTGACCGCAAGATTGTACACCTCCTCGGGTGTGGAATAGCACTCCTGTACGCCAAATTTTTCAAGATAGAAATCGCCGGCGGTAGCAGAATACCGTGTGTGAACATGCAGGTCTATTTTTGATGCCGGTACGGTCATGATAAACTCAGTTTGTATTCAACAGGACATTTTCATAGCTGTTGAGCAACCCTTTGTTGATGGCAGACCAGCTGTAGCGACGGGCGCTTTTGCGCGCTTCGACAGCCATAGCCTTGCGCTGTTGAGGGTTTTGAAGCAAAAGTTGCACTTTATCAGCAATTTTATGGGGTTGATTGTGTCGAGCGACGAATCCATCGCGTCCGTCGGTCACGATATCCGCAACGCCTCCTTTGTCAACCGTTACAACCGGCAATCCGGATGCAAATGCTTCGAGGATGACGTTGCCAAAAGTCTCGGTCGTGGATGGAAATAAAAACAAATCGGAAGAAGCATACCACTGTGCCAATTTCTCGCCGTGCTGATAGCCGGTATAGTGAGCATTGGGAAGCTCCTCCTCCAATTCTCCGCGCATCGGGCCGTCCCCGACGATCACCATTTGGAAATCGCAGCCTTTTTCCATCAAGATTCGATTGACGGTCACGACATCATCCAGATCTTTTTCTTTGACCAACCGTCCAACAAAAAGCACAATGGGTTTCTTTTCAGCGCCTATCGAACGACGCAAATCGAGTTGTCGTTTCGCCGGAGAAAAATGAGCCAGATCGACTCCGCGTTGCCACAGCTCAACCCCATGAATACCGCGATCGATGAGCTCCTGAACCGCACTTGGAGAAGGAGCATACGTTCGATCGCACTGATTGTGAAACCATTGCAAAAATTGCCAACCCAAATGTTCAACTTTACTAAAACCATAGTAGGAAAAATAGCTGACAAAATGGGTGTGATAACTCGAAACTACCGGGATTTTGCGTTTTTTTGCATAGACGAGTCCATAATGCCCCAAAAGGGTCTCGCTAACGATATGTATCAAGTCCGGACGAAAACGATCGAGATTGGTCTCCAGACCGTTGAAATAGGGAATTCCCATCTTGTAATCGCTGTAAAGAAAAAACGGAACAGATGAAACCTTGCGAACACGCCGACTCAGCGACGATTCATCGTTGGGCTTGACAGGCGAATAGAACTGATAATCCACATTTTCCTGTTCCAGCGTTTCCGCCAGTCGAACAAGTGTGCGGACCACACCGTCGGTATTGGGCGGCAGACTTTCGGTAAAATATGCGACTTTCATCTTTGCATCCTCAGGTTTTGAAACATCGGATTTACTTGTGCGCCGAAGCAGCAATGCGACGGTTAAGCCATCAACCACAGCCCAAATCGAGCGGACAGTGTTCCTAAAAGGCATCCCGCCAAAACATCACCCGGATAATGCACGCCGTTGTAAACCCGGGAAAAGGCGATCAATCCGGCGATAAAAAAAGATGCCAGGGCGATTTGAGGATAATGCCACGCCAGGAGAGAGGCCATCAAAAAAGCAGCCGCCGAATGCCCGGAAGGGAAACTGAATTGATCAGGCGGATTGATCCGCTGCCGAATTCCGTCAACGACCTCGAATGGACGGGATCGTCTAATCGATTCTTTGAGCGTTTTGTAGAGAATCAATTCCAAAGGATAGGCCAACAAACCCGCTCCGACAAAAGTTTTTGCGCTTTCAGGATCAAGAATGAAAACAGCCAAGCCTATAATCGGATAAAAATAGCCATCACCTATGCGGGAAAATGCAAGCATCAAAGGATCGAAAAGTACTCGACCGCTCATTTGAAAAACCTTGACGCAGAGCAGAGCGTCCCAAACCCCAATGCTGTGCACGAACGCTTTAATCATTGTACCTGCCTTTGATAAAAGTTGGAATATTTATTGGTTCAATGTACCCCCAAAGTGTTATTGGGGGATAAAGGCAGGGTTAATTTGCTGTAAAGAATCAGCGGGTGCAAAGATTGTTCAACGGGGAAGGGGTAGAAAACCCTGGAAAGAAAAAGAGCCATAGTGATCCAGATATGAAAATAAAACCGGGTTAAGAAATTGAAAGAGCACAAGAACCCTGCTTCCGGCCTCGATACCGTTGACGAGCAAAAAAAGGAAGCAAAATAAAAATAGCTTGAGATAAAACAAATTTTGAGCTACTTTTCTTCAGATACCAAATCCAACCGGCTTAGTTAAATAAAGGGTGTCGATTGCCCATGTCGAAAAAAATCCTCCTTGTAGACGATGAGCAGGATATTATCGATCTGCTTAAATTCAACCTTGAAAATGAAGGCTATGAGACCGATTTCGCACTGGACGGCGAACGCGCGTTGGAACAGGCCCTAAACGAAAAATTCGACCTGGTTTTGCTCGACATAATGCTTCCGGGAAAAGATGGCCGCGAAATCCTGCGGGAATTGCGACAAAACAGCTCGACGCGCTCGCTCCCTGTCATTTTTCTGACTGCCAAAGACAGCGAAATCGATGAAGTGATCGGCCTGGAACTGGGCGCAGATGACTATATCGTCAAGCCTATCAGTATTCGAAAATTGCTGGCACGCATCAAAACCGTGCTGCGAAAACAGTCTGCCCAAGCGGAAGAAAGCCCTTTACAGTTCGGTGATTTGATCATCGATCCCCTCAGTTATACGGTCAAACAGGGGCAACAGACCCTCGAATTCACCAAAAAAGAGTTCGAGATTCTCTGTTATCTGGCGCAGCGCCCCGGCCGGGTGGTTACTCGTGAAACGCTCCTGAATCAGATCTGGGGAGAAGACGTCATCGTCATCGATCGAACCATCGATGTTCATATACGCAAGATTCGCGAAAAATTGGGTGCCGAGGAGATGTTGCGGATCGAAACCATCAAAGGTGTCGGTTACCGTTTCAAGGGCGATTGATCGAAAATGAAACTATCTTTGCGCCAAAAATTCAGCTTTATCTTTATTTCTCTGCTGGTTTTTGTTACCATTTTTTCCAGCGCCTTTACCAATTACGAATTGCAGAGGTATTACCGCTACCAGATCGGCCGGCAACTCGAAACCCAGCTCGATGCGGTGGAATATTTCATCCTTTATGATGCCAACCTCCAACAACCGCCTGATCCAGATTTTTATACCTATATCTCGGGAGTTGCTCAGGCTTCTGGATTGCGCCTGACGTTGATCGATTCGCTGGGAACAGTGATCTATGACTCGAATGTCTCTCCCGACTCTCTTTTTGCTGTTGAAAACCACATCTCTCGCCCCGAAGTCAGAAAAGCTCTGAAGGAAGGTCACGGCAGCCACGAACGCACCAGCGCGACCATAAACGAACCGCTTTTTTACTCAGCCAAAACGATCGATCACCCCACCATTCGCGTCATCCGGCTGGCCATTCCCCTGGTCGAGATCAATCAGGTCCTTCGGGATGTGCGATGGAAAATATTTATCGGAGGTGGACTGGCACTTCTGATCTTTGGGTTTATCGGCACCTATCTGGCCAATCGCATCGCTTCTCCCATTCTCAAACTCTCCCGGGCGGCGGAATCGGTAAAAAAGGGCAATCTTGAGGCCTATTTCATCAAGGAAACCCAGGATGAACTCGGTGAATTGGCAGACGTGCTGAATGAAATGTTGTCCAAGCTGCGCCAAGACCTGATTCAAATGCGTCGCCTAGAAAAAGTCCGCAGCCAGTTCCTCGGAAACGTCTCCCACGAATTGCGGACCCCCATTTTTGCCGTTCAGGGTTATCTGGAGACAATGCTGAACGACACAAATTGCGATGCAGAGACACAGAAAAAGTTTATCGCCAAAGCCTACAATCAGGCCGTGCGGCTCAACAATCTTTTTACCGATTTGATCGACATTTCTCGTATTGAATCGGGAGAAATGAAATTGACCTTTACCGCTTTCAATGCTGTCAAGTGGTTGAAAAATCAGGTCAAGGATCTGCAGGCTAGCGCCAACGAAAACGGCATCCACCTCTCTTTTTCCAATCCAGCCGGTCTGCACAAAGCGCTCATTCTCGGGGATCAGGAACGGTTGAACCAGGTCCTTGTCAATCTGGTTGAAAACGCCATCAAATACAATCGTCCGCAGGGAACCGTAGAGGTGGGATTGGCGCCTCTGGGCGATCAAATTGAAATCTTTATTCGGGACAGTGGTCGAGGAATCGCCGAAGATCATCTGCCTCGCATTTTCGAACGCTTTTACCGGGTCGATAAAGAGCGCTCGCGAGCGGTCGGCGGTACTGGCCTGGGGCTGGCAATTGTCAAACATATCATCGAAGCGCATGGCAGCCAGGTCAAGGTCGATAGTTGGGTCGGGGAAGGATCGACTTTTCGTTTCACGCTGAAAATTATAAAAGAAGGTCGATCATGAAAGCGAACACCAACACCGTCGCTGTTGCCATGAGCGGCGGTGTCGACAGTTCGGTCGCCGCTTTTCTTTTGCTGCGCCGGGGATATCGCGTCATCGGCGTTACCATGCTGCAGATGGATCCCTGCAACAAACAAGAGCAAATCCGCCGGGATGCAATCCGCATCTGTTCCGAACTCGAGATCGATCTCTATCTTTTAGACGCACGAATCGATTTCAAGAGATCAATTGTCGATCCGTTTGTCCAGGAATACCTCCGTGGACGCACACCGAATCCCTGTGTGCGCTGCAATGAAAAAATCAAATGGGGCTTGTTGTTGGAACACGGACTGAGCCGCGGCGCCGACTTGTTCGCTACCGGTCACTATGCGCAGATCGCTCGAGATGAGCAAAAAGGGCGCGTTGTTCTCTGCAAAGCCGCTGATAGACAAAAAGACCAGTCCTATGCGCTGTGGGGCTTGACTCAGAAACAGCTGCACAAGACGCTTTTGCCGCTCGGAACCCTTTCCAAGGAAGAGGTAAGGCAGATCGCATTCGAACTTGGGCTCAGCAGCGCAGAAAAGCGCGACAGTCAGGAAATCTGTTTCATACCTGATGACGATTACCCAAATTTCATCCAGTCCTCGGCGCAAAAAATTGAACGCGGGGAGATCGTCGATCGAGCGGGAAACGTCATCGGTCAGCATCGCGGTTATCCCTTTTACACCATCGGCCAGCGCAAGGGGTTGGGAATCGCTCTGGGGCGGCCGGCCTATGTGATCGAAATCGATCCCTTCCGCAATCGAATCCGAATCGGCAATAAATCCGACCTGCTGGCCATTGGACTGATCGCTGAAAAGACAAACTGGATTGCAGAGGAACGCCCAAAAGGCGGATTGACAGTGGAGGCGCGGATCCGTTACAATGATCCCGGGGTTGAAGCGACGATCGAATCAGTCGATGATGATACGGTTCAGGTTCGTTTCGCCCATCCGCGGTCTGCAGTCACACCCGGACAATCGGTGGTTTTTTTCCTCAATGACTGTGTGGTCGGCGGCGGCATCATTCGTTCCGCCCTATCGATGCATGAAAAATGACCCAACTTTGATTCGACCGAACGACACTCAAAATAATGCATAAACTCTTAAGCAACGGAAACAGTTATGACGGAACTCAAAAACCTGATGATCTCGGTTTCCGGCGTCAGGGGTATTGTCGGCCAGGGCCTGACACCGCAAGTGGCGATGCAATTCGCTTTGGCTTATGGCAGTGAATATGGTCCGGGAAAAATCGTCGTCGGCAGGGATTCACGAGTCACCGGCACCATGATCAAATACGCCGTCTGGTCCGGACTCTTGGCCACGGGGTGCGATGTAATCGATATCGGTATCGCCCCGACGCCTACAACGGAAATGATGGTGGAAAAAGAGGAACATGCTGGAGGATTGATCATCACCGCCAGCCACAATCCCCGTGAATGGAACGCTTTAAAGCTTTTGGCTCCGGACGGATTGTTCCTCGACCCGGATCAGGGAACGCGGCTGCTCGATCGCGTCAAGTGCGCTGATTTCCGCTACGCTGCCTGGGATCAAATGGGCCGGGTAGAACGCTATGATCGGGCCATAGAAGAGCATGTGGATGCGATCCTCGCCTTGCCGCGCATCGACTGTGAAGCGATCCGGCAACGGCGCTTTAAAATCGTCGCCGATTGCTGCAACGGTGCCGGCGGCGTCATTTTGCCGCTCTTGTTTCAAAAACTCGGCTGCCGGGTCATCTTTCTCAATCAGGAACCCAATGGCTGGTTTCCGCGCAGTCCCGAGCCCGTGCCGGCAAACCTGACCGAGCTCTGCGATGCCGTTCGCCTGCATCAGGCCGATATGGGAATCGCCGTTGACCCGGATGTGGATCGCCTGGCCATTGTTTCCGACCAGGGCGTCCCTCTGGGAGAAGAATACTCCCTGGCTATCGCGGTCGAGACCATTCTCAAAAATACACCGGGGCCCGTTGTGGTAAACGCCTCGACCAGCCGGGCCATCGACGACATTGCCGCTCAATACAGCCAACCGGTTTATCGCACACCAGTGGGCGAAATTCACGTCGCCACTCGCGCCCGGGAGCTGCGGGCAGTGATTGCCGGAGAAGGCAACGGTGGCGTCATCTATCCCGAACTGCACATTGGTCGCGATGCGCCTGTAGGTATCTCGCTTCTCTTGCAGGCGTGTATCGAGTTCGACGGGAATCTGACCGAGCTGCATCACGGTCTGCCGCAATACGCGATGATCAAGGACAAAGTTGCGCTCTCGTTCGATACCGATGCCCGTCTGCTGGTCGAGCGGCTCGAAGAAAAACACGCATCCAAAAAAATCGACAAAACCGATGGGTTGAAATTGCTCTATGAGAACAGCTGGGTGCACATTCGCGCCAGCAACACCGAACCCATTATCCGCGTTATCGCCGAAGCTCCAGATCCGGAACAAGCTGAACGACTGGTGCAAAATTTCAAATCGGAAATCTCGCAACTGGAGAAAAGATGACTCTGGAATCGAGAATTGCTGAAAAACTATCCGCCGCAGATCGTTTTGTCCCACCCAATCCGCCGCATTCAATCGCCAACCGGTCTGTGGAGGAATTGGCTGCCGCTATCGACCATACCGCGTTGCGGCCGAATACAACCCAAAACGAGATCGAAAAACTTTGCAAAGAAGCTCAACTCTATCATTTCGCTGCGGTTTGCGTCAATCCCGTTTGGGTTCAGCTCTGCCGATCTCTTCTTGGAGACGACAATAGCGCCGTTTGTTCGGTGGTTGGCTTTCCGCTGGGTGCCAACGGCGAAGCGATAAAAGCAGCCGAAACCCGTTGGGTTGTGGATCAGGGTGCGGATGAAGTCGATATGGTGATCAATATCGGAGCACTGCTGAATAGCAACCACGAGATTGTCGCCCGCGAAATAAAAGCGGTCGTTGCCGCGGCAGGCTCTCGGCCGGTTAAAGTGATTCTTGAGACCTGTTTGCTGCAGCGGAAAGATATCATCGCCGGGTGTGTCATCGCTCGCGAGGCAGGGGCCCAATTCGTCAAAACCTCGACCGGTTTCAGCACATCCGGCGCCACCCTTGCAGATGTGCAATTGATGCGTTGGGCTGTCAGCTCCGATTTCGGGGTCAAAGCTTCCGGCGGAATTCGCGATCTTTTGGCCGCCTTGACCCTGCTCGCTGCCGGTGCCGACAGACTTGGCACCAGCTCCGGGGTATCGATCATTAAAGAAGCATCTGAATCTTTCGCGGATTCGGTTAACACTGAATCTGAGTCTTAAGTTTGGAGGTGGTGTGTTGAAAAAACAATGGATCGCTCTGTTGGCGGGACTCGGCCTTTTCTTTTCCTGTGCCTCGCTGGAAACCCTGATTCAGAAACCGGGCGTTAAAATCGAATCCGTTCAAATAGCCGGTTTTTCATTTCAAGAGCTCACTCTGGATTTCGGCCTGCTGATATCCAATCCCAACACTTTTGGAGTCTCACTCGATGGCTTTACTTATGATTTCATTCTTCAGGAACAATCCTTTCTCAAAGGCGACAAACGCGAACCGCTTCAGGTCGCAGCCCAGGGAACAAGCACGCTGCATATTCCGGTTACCCTTGCCTTTGATCAGATTGCCAACCTGGTTAAGAATACCCAGTCGCTTGATAGTCTGAACTATCAGATTCGCGGATCCATTCTTCCAGGAGGATTGTTGGCTGGCACACAGATTCCTTTCAGCAAATCCGGATCGTTTCCCAACGTCCGATTGCCCAGAGCTTCTCTACAAAACCTGAACGTTAAAAAGTTGTCTCTATCAGGTGTCGATCTCGAGCTTGCTCTCAATCTGGACAATCCCAATGCTTTTGGCTTTGACATCGGCCAATTCGCCTATCGCATCTCGCTGGCAGGCTCCAACGTCGCTCAAGGGCAAACCGATCAATTGGCTTCCGTTCCCGGCAAAAACAGCGGAACCGTTCGGCTTCCGCTTTCCCTCTCTTTTACCGATCTCGGCACGTCTCTGATGTCCGCGCTTTCGGGAAAAAAAATCCGTGTTGGAATCGAAGGACGGTCGGAATTCAAGACACCTTTCGGGCCCGTGGATTTCCCTTTTCAGCTCGATGATACGGTCAACATTTTTCGCTGAGGTTCGAAAAAACGGTATAGGACACCCCCCAAGAGAAAAAAGCCCTGAGACAGTAGGTTTCAGGGCTTTGGCGTACGATTTGGAAAGGTTTTATCCGCTTTTGCGCAGGTTGGACAGAAAAGCATCGTTGATCAAAACGCCTTCACATTGTAAACCGAGGATAGCCGAACCGATTGCCGGTTCGAATTCAGGATCGATAAAGTCGACCTGATCGGTCACCTGGGACGCCTCGGAAATCATTTCGGGTATCAGAACCTCGCGCTGATTGAAAATACTTCCGATCAGAGCGACTTTGACGGGCTTGCCGGTTTTTCCCATCGACCTCGCTGCAGCGGCGACGATTTTTCCCAACTCTTGTCCAGCCGTTTTGATGATTTCTTGCGCCACAGCATCGCGGCCCTTGGCTTCTTCAAAAACTACCGGCGCCAGAGAAGCGATGGTGGGCCGATCGATCTCGCCGGCATAAATCGGCGAAATGATCAGTTCGATGCGCTCGAGTTTGAAAAAATCGACGATTCGTTGTCGAAGACGGGTCGGTTGTCCCCGACCGTCCAGATCTTTGAGCGCCGCGATGATCGCTTGCTGTCCCAGATAGAATCCGCTGCCCTCATCGCCGAGCAGGTAACCCCAGCCACCGCAACGAACGATTTTTCCGTCATCCGTTTTGCCGAAACAAATCGCGCCGGTTCCAGAAATGATAATCATCCCCGGACCGCCGTGAAACGCGCCTGCCAGTGCCGCCATGGCGTCGGTATCGATGGTATAGCGGTTGATACCCTCCACTTTTTCGGCTAGTGCACCGAGCCGAGCTTTGTCCGCCGGCCGACCGGCCCCAGCCAATCCCGCATAAAAATGGGATATCGACTGGTCTTCGATTTTCGCTTTTTTTTTCAAGTCGGCAACCAGAGAGGCAAAAACCCTCTGCACTTGCTCTTCACCGACAGCCTGAATGTTGGATGATTCGGCCGTCGCCGACACGAGCAGGCAACCGGTTTCATCGACGAGCACACCCTTGGTTTTTGTCCCGCCGCCGTCCAGGCCAATGACCCTTTTTTTCATCAACTGGTCTCCTTTATTTAGGTCCAAAACGAGCTGCAATAACAAGTGCTAACGAATGGATCGATCATTTTCGAAATTGGTTGTTTTTATTAATAGGGTTTGGAGGTGTCCCCAAAGGGGAAACCAGTGGGTCTCTATTTAATGACTGACAGTTTCTGCATCAGAAGAGTTGCAAAAAAAGATTTGAGCAATTCGCCCGGCAAAAAAATGATCATGCCGGTAAACAGAACCAATCGCGGAGAAAGCGTTTTTTCCAGCCAAAGCGGCGCAACAGCCCAAAGCCAAAGCGTTCCAATCGACAAGATAATAAACAGGCCAAAAAAATTTATTCCCCAGCGAAAATGAAAAGTCAAAGAGGTGAAGCGATGCTGAAGCGTTGAAATGACACCTGCGGCAAGAGGAAAAGCGAGCAAGTAGCCAAAAGAGGGGGAAAAAACAACAGTCAATCCGCCGCCGCCAGCAAATATTGGCAATCCGACCAGACCCAGAAAAAGATAGACAAACTGAGATAAAACCGATAGTCCGGGCGATAGAACATTTGCACTGCAGACCAGCACCAGTGTCTGCAAACTCAGAGGAACAAGAGGAAGCGGAATATGAAAAAGGGCCGAAACCGCGGTCAAGGCGGTAAAAAATCCCGCCAACATCAGTTGTTTTACGCCAGGATTCATGTGATGATTTCCGTTTACTTGACTCAAATCTTGTTCAAACTACAAAAGTTGGGCTATTATCGCAATGCCTTTTTACCAGAATTCGGGTCTAATTACTACTTGCATTTGCAGCCAGCGCTCGATATATTTTATCCTGGTGTTCTTTCACGAACACCTTTTTGTTTTTCAAAGCGCTCTGGAAAATAGTGCCAATCCTGACGTAATGACGGAGTCTTAAGCAATGGCTGGCAAGGGAAACCAGTCCTACGGGAAAATATTTGTACTGATAATACTGATAACAACCGCATCACGGGGAGAATCGGGGTATGATACGCTTTGTCGATTCGAGCTGCAAAGTGATGACTGGGATCAAACGCCCTTGTCAATCGTGCCCTACCAAAAACCGCCTTCGCCACGAATAGGCCTGGCTTTGAGCGGCGGCGGCCTGCGCGGCATATCGCAGATCGGTGTTTTGCAGGCGATGAAAGATCAGGGAATTTCCATCGACTGTATTGTCGGAACCAGCATCGGATCGATCATCGGCGGCCTCTATGCGTCCGGTTATAGTCCGGAAGAACTGTGGGATATTTTCAATAAACTCGATTTTGCGGATATCCTGCGGGATCGTCCCCAACGCTCTTCGCTTTTTCTGGGGCAAAAAGAAAAGGGTCGCCAGCCGGTTCTACAAATCCGCCTGGATGGATTTGTTCCGACACTTCCGGAAGCCTACACACCCGGGCAAAAACTCACAGAGTTATTGACCGATTGGATTTTGCGCGCACCCTATCATCACGAACAGGACTTTGATCGCCTGCGGGTGCCCTTGCGTATTATCGCAACCGATCTGCTGCGGGGCACCAAAGTTGTTATTGGCGACGGCGATTTGGTAACCGCCATGCGCGCTTCGATTGCCATTCCGCTGTTGATATCACCGGTTGAATACAAAAATTCCCTCCTGGCGGATGGAGGATTGTTGGATAATATTCCCGTATCCGAAACTCGAAAGTTGGGCGCCGACCTGGTCATCGCCGTTGATTCGACTTCGCCGCTCCGCGACAGAGAATCGCTACGCGCGCCGTGGGAGATCGCCGACCAGGTAACCACAATCATGCAGGTGACCAAAAAAGAATCGGAATTGCAAAAAGCCGATTTTATCATCAGTCTCAAAGATGTGCCGATCACCTCGATGGAAGTGGATGAAGATGTTTTTCGCTTGCTCTATGAAACCGGTTATCGAAACACGGTGGAGGTGATTGATGAATTGCGTCAGGCGATAGAACCGAGACAGGAATCCGACTCTCTCGATTGTGTCTGGACCTTTAGTGGTTATCGGCTAGAAATGGAGATCATGGATTCTCTTTCCACCAAGCTGTCGGTGACGACGACAAACCGCATCAGTGAAGACGATATCCAACGGGATCTCTGGCGTCTCTATGAAACGGGTAATTATTGCACTGTTTGTGCGGAAATCGTTGTCGATGATGCAGACACACTGATCATCTATCGGGCTCAAAACCATCCGGTATTGAAAAACGTTCTCCTCCAGGGCAACACCATCCTTGCCGATTCGCTGTTGTTGAAGCCGTTTGCGCCCCTTCTTGGGCGCCCGTTAAATCAATGGAGCAGCCGCAGTGCTCTTGCCGAATTGGTTAAAATGTACAAATTACAGGGATTTGTACTGGCCTCCATTGATTCGATAACTTTCAATCCGGAAAAAGGAATAGCCTCCATTGTCATAAATGAAGGCAGAATCGGCCGGATAAACTATTCCGGTAACCAAAAGACCAAAACATGGGTCGTTTCGCGGGATTTTTCACTGCAAAAAAACCGCGTTTTCCAGTTGGAAGAAGCCAAGACTGGTATAAAGAATGTTTATGCGACCGGTTTGTTTCACTCTGTTGTATTGAAACCGATTCACAATGGTTCGAGTTGGGAAATCGAGCTCGAACTGCAGGAAAAAAGCTCCACCCTCGCCAGGCTTGGAATCGCCTATGATTTGGAACGCCGGGCACGCGTATTTGCCGAATACTCGGATGGTAATTTCTTCGGGACCGGCAACGATTTGACCTTTCACGCGCTTTATGGCGGACGGGATGTGAAAACCTGGGTCAATCTGCGTTCGGATCGAATACTCAAAACTCTGTTGACCGGAGAAGTCGATCTGCTCTATTCGGAAAGCCTGCATTATGCCTATGAAACCTATCGGCGAATCGGCGAATACCGACGGAAAAGCCGCGGTGCACGGCTGAATTTGGGGCGCCAAATCGAACGCCTTGGAACGATTTCCGGCTTTGTCAGGCTTGAAAACATTAAACTCGAAAGCCGCTCAGGCTCAGGCTATAATACCGGAGAGATGATTATCAGCACGCTGGGTTTCATTTCCACGGTCGATAGCCGTGACCAGATTCCTTTTCCCCGCACCGGTAAATACCATCAGTTCATCTATGAGACCTCTTCCGGAAAATTCCTGGGTTCCGATTTGTCCTATTTTAAAGTCCAGAATCAGCTCTCTTCGTTTTGGACTTTTTTCCACCGCAATACACTTTCACCGCAAATTTTTTGGGGTGTTTCGGATCTCACAATGCCGTTTTCGGAGCAATTTCGCATAGGGGGTATGAATTCCTTTTATGGATTGCGCCAAGATGAATCTATCGGTCGACATGTTTTTATAACTCGGCTGGAATATCGCTATTTTTTTCCCTGGAAGGCTTTTGCCGATGTCTATATCTCTGCGAGATTTGACTTTGGGGCGGTTTGGGAAAAAAGTGTGGACATTAAATCCAATGATTTTATCAGCGGAAAAGGTGTGGGAATAGCTTTTGCGACCCCGATCGGTCCTCTCGCTCTGGCCTATGGTCGCTCCAGCATGGGTATCGATCAATTCTATCTTCAATACGGATATGGATTTTAATTGAATCGTCCTTTGGAAAAATATTTCGAAAAAACAATGTCGCCGAGTTTTAACGCTTCCTTGCAATAGGGATCAAGCTGTCGTTTTTCTAACTCGCCATCGATCATGCGTTTGGCTTCACCCCATTGATCGATATTGTCCACTGTGTCGATAAAATGGATAAAGGCATCCTGGTCTTTTTGAAAGATTTTACGAACCACATCGCGGTAATCGGTCTTTTCCAGCAGAGAAAAAAGAGAGGGGTAAGGTCCGGGGGGTTGTTTTTGTATTTTTTGTACTTTAATTTTTCTTTGGGATTCATCGGAAAAAATGATACGCGGCAAACCGCTTTTTTCTGTCTTGGGCTGAGTCATTGAGGAAAAGCTAAAAAGGTCTTTGATGTCCTGGATTTTCCAATAGACTCTGCCCTGTACGGTCTCTTTTCGGGCCTTATCAACGATCTCGGGCAAATGTCTCTGGGTAAGAAACTCTTCCACAAGTGACCCCTCTATGCCTCGATTGGCCAGCAGAGGATCCATTTGAAAGATTTGCTCCAGTTTTTCCCACTCGCGCACAATCGCCTTTTCAGCGTCAGCGTACTGCTCTTTTTGCACCTCGAGACATACAGATCGAAAGGTTTGCCAATCCAAAAGTTTTTCCCCGAGCTGATCAATGCTGTCGGCAAGACGATCGACAAACAGATTTCGATAGCTGATTTTGCGCAACGTTTTGGCCAAAGAATCCGATGGTTGTTGTGCGGTTTCGGAAAAAAGGAGTCTCTTCAAGGCATCTATAGGGCGTATTAAAAGATCGACGCGTTGCCCAATGCATCGAAAAAAAAGCGTTTCTATCTCTTTTCGCTGGAAACGGACGCTTTTAATTAAAATATAAACAAAGTTTTCGAATGCTTCTTTAACATCCGGATGATCCAAATCGAGATTGGCTTTGAAATTCCATGTGATGGGCTTTTCTTCCAGCAGCCGTTTGCGCGCCAAGCCCAATACCGCATCTTTGATGTATGGGGGTAGATTTTCTTGCAGGATTTGCCGGCAAGTCAACACTTCTCGCCCATTCAGGCTCTGATCGATATAAGCTTGTGCGATTCTTCGCTTGGTTTCCTCAGTAACCATCATACCGTCACCGTAATTGATTCTCGACACCTCAAGCCAATGCCTGGCTACAACCTCTTAGCGATCAATCACACCCCTGGAGAAAAGCTCAGATCGATGATCTGATCTCCTTTTGCAATGTTGGCAACAATCATGCCCAAAGATGCACGACCCATAATTTTAATATCTTTGGCTTTAGTCCGTTTCTGACGCCCTTTCTTTGTGGTCAGGACCAATGCTTGTTTGTCGGTGACCTGAAGGACGCCGGCCACTCTCCCCGTTTTTTCATTTACCTTGGCGTTGACGACACCTTTACCGGCGCGCTTGATCAAAGCATAGTCATCCAACCGGCAGCGTTTTCCATATCCAAATTCGGTTACCGTCAACAATGCCGTGTTTTTTTCCGTTGATAAGGGCAGAGCTGTAACAATTTCATCACCATTTTCAAGCGTCATACCTTTGATTCCGCCGGCAGCCGTTCCCATTTCGCGAACATCCGATTCGTGAAACCGAATTGCCTTGCCATCGCGACTTGCCAACAGGATCTCTCGTTTTCCGTCCGTTACAAAAACCGAAACCACGGTATCGCTACCTTTAAGCGAGATGACTGACAGACCACTTTCCTTGCGTCTCGACAATTCGGACAACAGGATTCTCTTGACCAGTCCCTCTCGAGTAACCAACAAAATATAACGATTTTCGGCAAACTTTTCAATTTCAATATACGCAATCAGCTTTTCTTTTTCTCCGATATTGAGCAGTCGGGCAAGAGAGGTTCCATTTCCATTGGCAGCCAGAGGAATAAAACTGGTTCGTAGAACATGACAGATGCCTATTTGGGTAAAATTCAACAGAAAGTGGCTGTTGGCGGACGTAAACAGAGTTTTGGTAAAATCCTGACTATCGCCATCTTTTTTGAGTGCCGCTTTTGCTCCTTCCCCATCATGATCGGAAAAACGTCGGATCATCTCTTTATTGCTGATGGCGATATAGACCTCTTCTTCCTTGAGCATCTCCTGAAGATTGCTTTTGGGACTTGTGGCGACGATTTGCGTGCGCCGATTATCGCCATAGATTTTCTTCAATTCCAGCAATTCTTCTTTGATCAATTGCATTCGCCGGGTTTTGCTGGATAAAAGGGAACGCAGTCTTTCGATCAACTTAATAATTTCGAGATACTCGTCCTCTATTTTTTTTCGTTCCAGTCCTGTCAATTTTTGCAGGCGCATATCGAGTATCGCTTGTGCCTGAATTTCAGATAGTTTAAAGGTTTTTATCAAGTTGCTTCGTGCGGAATCGACGGTCCGGGAACGCCGGATCAACGCAATAATCTCATCGATATGATCCAGTGCAATTTTTAAACCCTCAAGAATATGCGCGCGTTTCTCGGCTTTGTCCAAATCGTATTTCAACCGTTTGAAAACGACCTCATGTCGAAAGTCGAGGAATTCTAGCAGCATGTCCTTGATCGTCATGACCTTTGGCCGCCCGTTGGAAAGTGCCAGCAAGATCACTCCAAAGGTCACCCGCATCTGGGTGTGTTTGTAAAGAAACTCCAAGACTTTTTCCGGATCCGCTTCCTTGCGCAATTCGATCGATACGCGCATACCTTCGCGATCGGATTCGTCGCGGATATCGGCGATTGTTTCGATCTTTTTTTCGCGCGCCAATCCGGCTATACGCTCAATCAAGCCAGATTTGTTCACCTGGTAGGGAATTTCTGTAATGATCAGGCGTTGCCGCCCACCGTGTATCTCCTCGATATGAACCCGAGCCCGTACCTCGAGACGGCCTCGGCCGGTTTTAAAATATTCAAGAATTTCATTCTGGCCAATAATCATCGCTCCGGTTGGAAAATCCGGCCCTTTGATATAATCGATCAGTTTTTCCGGTTTGAGTTTTGGGTTTTCAATAACCGCCGTCAAGGCATCGATTACTTCGGAAAGATTGTGGGGTGGAATATTGGTGGCCATACCAACGGCAATGCCCGATGCCCCATTCACGGCCAACATCGGTAAAAGAGATGGAAGAACAGACGGTTCCTTGAGTGTATCATCGAAATTGGGAACAAAAGGCACGGTATTTTTTTCTATATCGCGCAGTACTTCTTCGGCAATCGCCTCCAAACGCGCCTCGGTATAACGCATCGCAGCGGGCGAATCGCCATCAATCGATCCAAAATTGCCCTGACCGTCTACCAGAGGATATCGCAATGAAAAATCCTGAACCATCCGAACCATGGCATCATAGACCGCGCTGTCACCGTGCGGATGGTACTTTCCCAACACTTCACCCACGATTCGAGCGCTCTTTTTGTAGGCGGAATTCGGGCGCAATCCGAGTTCCAGCATGCCGTATAGAACTCGACGGTGAACCGGCTTGAGGCCGTCGCGAACATCCGGCAAGGCACGTGAAACGATAACAGACATTGAATAATCAATATATGAGTGGCGCATTTCTTCTTCGATCAGCACCGGAATAATTTTTTCCGTTGTCGTCATGAGGTCTTTCTTTCAGAGTTTTCAGATTCGTTTAGTCGAGCATCAGACATCGAGATTCCGCACGTATTGAGCATTCTCTTCGATGAATTTACGCCTTGGTTCAACATTGTCGCCCATCAGGGTTGAAAAAATATGATCCGCCACAAAGGCTTCTTCGATGGTGACCTGTAAAAGTGTTCGGTTCTTGGGATCCATTGTTGTGTTCCAAAGTTGGTCGGGATTCATTTCACCTAAACCTTTGTAACGCTGCATTTCGATTTTTTCCCGACCTGTTTTTTCTATTTCTTTCAATAAAGTCTCTTTTTCTTCGTCGTCGTATACATAGATCGCTTCTTTGGCTTTCTTGATCAGATAAAGCGGTGGCTGAGCGATGTAAAGATGACCCTGTTCAATAATTGGCCGCAAGTGGCGAAAGAAAAAAGTCAATAACAGGGTTCGAATATGCGCTCCATCTACATCCGCGTCGGTCATGATGATGACTTTGCCGTAGCGCAAACGGCTGATATCGAATTCGCTCCGACCGATTCCGGTTCCCAATGCGGAAATCAGGGTTCGAATTTCTTCATTGGACAACATCCGATCGATACTGGATTTCTCCACATTGAGAATTTTTCCGCGCAGAGGTAAAATTGCCTGAAATCGTCTATCCCTTCCTTGTTTGGCGCTTCCCCCGGCAGAATCGCCTTCAACGATAAAAATTTCGGTTCGATGCGTCTCCTGCAGGGTACAATCGGCGAGTTTTCCCGGCAGGGTATCGCTCTCCAGTGCTGATTTTCGCCGTGTCAATTCTCTGGCTTTGCGCGCCGCTTCACGCGAGCGGGCGGCGGTTTTGCATTTGTCGATGATCTTTCGAGCTGTCGAGCTATTCTTTTCAAACTCTTTGGCCAACCCCTCGTTGACGATCGTCTCGACGATGCCGCGCACCTCGCTGTTGCCCAGCCGGGTTTTGGTCTGGCCTTCAAACTGCGGTTCCGCCACCTTGACACTGATCACAGCCGTCAAGCCTTCTCGAACATCGTCGCCGGAAAGATTGGCTTCCCCGTTTTTGAGGAGTTTGTTTTTCAGGGCAAAATTATTGAGCGAACGGGTCAACGCCGTCTTGAAACCGACGAGATGGGTTCCGCCTTCGATCGTATGAATGTTGTTGACATACGAAAACAGATTTTCGCTATAACCGTCATTGTATGAAAGAGCTATTTCAACCGGCACGCTTTCCCGTTCAGCATTGATATAGATGGGTTTGCGCACGATGGGATTCCGTCCTTGATCGAGAAACTCGATAAATGATGCCAGGCCGCCTTTGTATTTAAACTCTTCTTGCCGGCCACTCTGATTGTCGATAATACAGAGTTTGATGGTGTTGTTAAGAAATGCCAGTTCCCGAAGACGTTCTGCCAACACTTCGAAACTGAATTTTCTTCGCTTGAAAATTTCCGCATCTGGTATAAAGGTAACGGATGTACCGTTTCTTTTTCGCCGTCCGACGATTTTTACCGGCGTTACCGGTACACCTCGCTCGTACTTTTGCTGATAGACTTTGCCGTCGCGCGCCACCTCGGCCACCAGAAATTCGGACAATGCATTGACAACGGAAACGCCGACGCCGTGCAATCCTCCCGAGACCTTGTAGGCCTTTTTATCGAACTTTCCTCCGGCATGCAAGATCGTCATAACGATTTCCAGTGCCGACCGCTGTTGTTCCGGATGAATGTCCACCGGGATACCACGGCCGTTGTCGCTGACGGTTACCGATCCATCGTTGTTCAAAAAAACTTTGATTTCGTCGCAATAGCCTGCCAGCGCTTCATCGATACTGTTGTCGATAACTTCGTAAACCAGGTGATGAAGACCCCGTATGGAGACATCACCGATATACATCGCCGGCCGCTTTCGAACCGCCTCCAATCCCTTCAGTACCTGAATCTGGCTCGCATCATAACTTTGCTTTTTTTCGACCATAAAATTCAAACTCGCTTGTCACGGTTCAATTTACAAATTCTCTCAAATAAAAGTATCACTTGAGAATTCATTATCAACTGATAAATCGGATGTCCTGGAGAAGACCCTTTCCGACAGATTTTTCAATTTTGCGCAACAATTCGCCTTTTTGCAGGGTCAATTCGGTCTTCCAACTCGTGCTTTTAACTCGAACGAAAAGGATGTCATCTCTAACCTGATCAGGTACGGCTACCTCCCCGATCGACGCGCCGACAATTTCTTTCCACTTCTGGACGATCTGCATCTGTTTGACTTTTTTTTCGTGACCGAGTTCTTTAAACAGATTTTGTAGCGATTCGGATAACGATTGGGCGGTCATGTTTGTTTTTTCACCTTTCCCTGATTGACAAACAAAAGTTCAATATCTGAACGCTCCAGCAGCTCGCTCTTCATGGCAATGTAATCGAAGGACGTTCCGGTGATAAAAGTTTGGCTTTCTTTTTCAAACAATTCGACCGCCCGTTTTCCGCGTGCCTGATCCAATTCAGCAAATAAATCGTCGAGAAGCAAAAGCGGTTGAGTTGATGTCTTGTTTTGCAGCAATTTCGCTTCAGCCGATTTCAAGCTGACAAGAACGCTCTTGTGCTCACCCCGGGATCCATAGCGGCGCAAGTTTCGATCCCCAATCTGAAAAATGAATTCGTCTCGATGAGGTCCCACCAGCGACTGGCCCTTTTTTTTCTCCTTTGCAGCGAAACGATGCAAACGCCGAAAAAAAGATTCCTTCACTGAGCGATCTCTTTCGCTGGGAACGCTGGGATCGTAAATCAGTGACAATCTCTCTTTTTGGGCCGATAAAAAAGAATAGGCTGAAAAAAGATAACCATTGATTTCCTCAATCAGATTTTCTCTTGCAGCCATGACCGCCACCCCTCTATCAACCAATCGTTCATTCCATGCATCGAGCTGACGCGCTTGTCGATTCTCTCCCGCGGCGATATGGCTTAACAGCATATTTCGCTGTTTGAGTATTTTTTCATAATCCTTGAGATCATCCAAGTAACGACGAGAACTTTGAGAAAGCAAAATATTTACGAATCTCCTCCTAATGGCCGGCGTGCCCTGAGTAATTGCCTGATCATCTGCAGATAATACTACGATCGGAAACAAACCGACCAATTTTGAAAAAGGAATCAGGGGTTTTCCGTTTAAAAGGATTTTTTTTCCTTCAGCTTCGCCGCAATAGACGACCACATTCTGGCTGCTGCCGGAAAAATCGACAAAATCTCCTTCAACGCGAAAAAAGGGCTGTTCGAAGGGAATCAACTCGTTGTCGTCTCGCGTTCGAAAACTTTTCGCCAGGCAGAGGAGATAAATGGATTCGATTAAATTCGTCTTTCCCTGTCCATTTTCTCCCAAAATATAAATATGAGAAGATGTAAATCGATGCTCCCATTCGTTCAAATTGCGAAATTCTTTTATCGCCAGCCGGTTGATTCGCATAGTCTGTGCTTATTGTTCGGATTCATCGGTTGAGCTCTCTCCTTCAACCGATTCTTCGTTGATGCGAATGGGCATCAGCAACATGAGATGTTCTTCATTAGTAGGCTGTTCGGCGGGCAACAAAATTGCGGCGCTCATGCTGTCTTTAAGCTCAATAATGACTTCATCATTCTCGATGTGGCGCAGGATATCGATCAAATAATTAGAGTTGTATCCGATTTGCATCCAATCGGCTGAAAAAGCGGCTGGAATAACTTCCTTGGCCTCGGCGCCGAATTCGATGTCCTCACTGCGGATTGTCATTTCGTTTCCTGTCAGGATCAACCGAACCTGGTGGGTTAAAGAACTGGAAAATATCGATACTCGGCGCAGAGTGGAAAGGAATAGATCGCGATTGACCTCCACTTTTTTGTCATTGTCGCTCGGAATGACTCGGTCATAATTCGGATACGTACCGTTGATCAATTTTGAATAGATAATCGCCTTGGGAAGCTGAAAGATGATATGATCCTCTCCGATCTGGACATTGACTTTCTGACTGTCCTCGATGTTTCGCAACAAAAGATTGAGCGTCTTGGTGGGAATAATAATATTGTGCTTATCCTCCACTCCGGATTGAAAGGGAGCGATCACCAGTTTTGACAGACGATGACCATCTGTCGCCACAAATCGCAACTCATTAGGTAAAAGTTCCATGTTGATTCCGGTAAGGGCCGGACGAAGCTCATCGGATGAGACTGCAAAAATGGTTTTGTTGGTCATACGAACCAACATTTCGCTGTCCAAATCCAGAGTGATCGTGCTTTCTTCGACATTGATTTTTGGAAAATCTTCTTTGGGCTGAGTGGCAATTTTATATTCACCTTTTTCCGTCTTTATGACCAGTTTGTTCCCATCTTGCGTGGATAAGGTTAATGGAACTTCCGGCAATTCTTTGACGATATCGGACAACAAACGGGCCGGAACGGCCACGATACCTTCTTCCACAGCTTCCACTGACAAAGACGTGGTTACAGAAATTTCGAGATCTGTTCCCGTCAAACTCAATTGATCCTTTTGAAGAT
>JAFGJN010000095.1 GCA_016929055.1 Candidatus Zhuqueibacterota bacterium | reverse complement strand
GAGGAGAATAAAAAAAAGGCTGCACCGATCGCAACGATCGGCGCAGCCCGGCATGGAGAAAAGCCAAGTGTCAATCCAGCGAAAAGATCGCGCCGGCATAGATACCGAAATAATCGACATCACCGATGCTGTATTTCACTTCGGCAAATCCTTTGAGCTGCGGGCTGAGATCCATCATCGCGCCGCCCACCAGATGGATGCCGAGATCGGTTTCAGTTTCATCGTAATCATAACTGTCGAAATCGCCATAGGTTGGTCCGGTGTATTCCCCACTGGCCGAGGCAAATTCCAACCCGAGGCCACCGCCGGCATAGGGCTGCAGATTGCCGCCCGTTTCGAACATGTACTTGGCTATCGCGGCAATGGAAATAACCGAAAATTTGAACTCATAGTACTCGCCTTCATCATAGCTTTTGCCCCAATAGTCGACATAGGCGTGCAAGGCCAAATTCGGCATGATGGTTCCGAGGTCGCCGACCACGCCGAAACCAATCGTGCTGTCGATCGGATCTTCCGGCATGATGAAACCCAATTTCCCGCCGACGCCCTTGAGGCCGATATCGGCCTGAGCAAACGCTGCGCCCGAGAGCAAGGTCAGAACTGAAACTGCAACCAGTAACTTTTTCATTGAGCTACCTCCTTGTGCAAAAGTGCGTTTTTGATTGATTGTCTAGTTAGGATGATTTTACCTGTTTGCCTGTATCGGTGGTTGCCTAAAGTTTCATAACCGTAACAGAAGCCGAACACAAGATATTCCTTTTTTCGCGATTCGGCGGTGACAGCCGTCACACTATTTTGACGCTCGTTGTTCTTTTTTTAGCGCTGCGACCTCTTTTTCCAGTTTTTTTACCTGGGTTTCCAGCTGATTGCATTTTTTATCGAGATGTTCGATCTCCTGCAGGGCTCGGGGTTTAAATTTTTCCATGGCTTCGTCGACGCGTTTGTCGATCCATTGGCCTGTTTCCCGGGTGCGCGTTTCGACTTTTTCCATCACCTCGCGCACAAATTTGGCGCTCTCTTCTTTTGAAAGTTCGCCCTTTTTGGCCAGCTCGTCTACCCATTCTTCCATCTTTTCTTTGGTAACGGAAAGCAGTCCGAGTCCGGCATATAGGCCCTTTTTAAACAGTGAATCCATTTGTTTCCTCCTTTCAGAGTTGTTCCATCCGTCGAACGGACGGTTCTGACCTTCGGCAATCGACGCATTGGCCGTATTCACGGGATCAGACGCCGTATATTGCCGTCGCGAAATTCGAGCAAATTCAGAGCGCGATTGACGCGTCGACCGCCTTGAAAGACGATTTCACCGCCCAGAACCGGCAGCGAGGTCAACGAATCGAGATTCTTGAGCAGCTCTTCCCTCTGTCGGCGGCCGGCGTCGATCGTTTCAATCAGCAGTTTCATGACGTTATAGCCGTAAAGTGCCGATTCGCCGGGTGAAGCCGAGGTCGTTCGGCGAAAGTCGTTTTGGAAGGCGATGTATTGCGGATCGTATTCAGCCAGGTAGAAACCGGTGACAAAAACCGCGCCGTTGATATAGCTCCGCTGTAGCTGGAGCAATTCTTCATCGGCCCAAAAGTTTCCGCCCAGAGGACGGGCCTGAATGTTGTGCAACGCCATCTGCGGGGCGATGTAGGCAAGATCTTCGGCATAGACCGGTAAAAAGATGCCATCAATGGAGGTCACTGGAATATCGCGCGTGTCCAGCAGGCCGGTTTTGTCCGTCGTTTCGCTCCTTACCCGGGAGTCCTGACTCATAAAGAGATTTTCAATGGCCTGCAGTGTAACGGGTCGATTCTGGTTTTCCAGCGAATCGCGAAAGGATTCATAAAATCCGGCCATGCGTATGGCCTTGAACTGTCGCTGCAGATCTTCTGTTCCGCTGTAATACCATTGCTGCACCACGATTCGGCCGCCGAGTCGATCGACTGCAGTGCAAAAGGCATCGGTCAGGGCGCTGCCGTATTCATCCGCAGGTGCCAGTGTGGCGAAACGACGCAGTTTGAGTGAATCGATGGCATAGCGGGCCAATTCGGAACCCCGCGTTTCCAGGTCGCAGTTGAGCTGATAGATCGACGGAGAGAGTCCGGCGATACCGTTGTCGGTAGCGATCGGCACCACCAGCGGTAGATTGGCTCGCGCGGCCACTCCGGCAATGGCGGCCGAAAGCGTGCCCTCCAGTTCGCCGACCACCAGCGCGACCTTTTCCCGCTCCAGTTCCAGCATGCTCTGCACCGCCTGCACGGCCAGGCCTTTGCTGTCCTTGACGATCAGTTCGATTTCCGGCACTTTTTCGTTCCTCTGCTTTAAAGCAAAGGCGGCACCGCGCAAAAAGTCGTTCGCTTCGTGGGAAAAAACGCCGGATAACGGCAAAATCATGCCCACGCGTATCGGATAGGACAGCTGTTCTGGTGACAGGGATTTCATCTGCAGTGCGGCTTTCTGGATCGTGGTTGACGGCTTTTTCGCCAGCAGTTCATCGATCAGCCGATCGCCGGCCACTTTGTCGCCCTGTCCATAAGCAGCTCGGGCGCGCCACAGATGAATCAGTTCCCTTGCCAGCGCCAACGAATGGGTTTCGGCCAGTTTTTCAATCTGTTCGGGCGAGACGCCGGATGCCAAAATCCGGTTGGCAAGATCGATGCCCCGATCGCTCAGCTTTTCCGATTGCGATGTGCGCAGGAGGTGCAGGATGTGGTCCAGCGCCGCTGCCGGATCGCCGTTTCGCTCTGCCAGGCGGGCGAGAATCAACCGGGCATCGGCCTGGTAGCGGCTCTCCGGAAATTGGCTCACCAGTGCCAGGGCATAACTCTGAGAGTTGACCGGTTGGTCGAGCTCTTCATAGGTTCGGGCCAGAAGCAACAAACCGGCCGTCAGGGTGGGATTCTCCCGTCCCTGGGCGGTCAAGAGTAAAAGCTTGACTTTGGCCTGTTCGTATTGCTGATTGCGATAGAGAATCAACGCCTGATTAAAAAGATTTTTGGCGTCTGTTTCCTGCGCGTGCGCGTTTCTTTCGAGTATCGCCAGGCACAGCGCAAGGGACAAAAAGAGGAGCGAACGAATTTGCCAGGCGAATCGGCGGTTTTTCAATTCGATACGGCGCATAAGCCATTCCTGATCTTTTCGAGTCGGTTCCGGCAATCAGTTCCGATCTCTATTCCCATTCGATGGTGCTCGGTGGTTTTGAACTGATGTCATAAACCACGCGATTGACACCTTTAATTTCATTGATGATGCGGTTGGAAACGTGCGCCAGAATGTCATTTGGTATGCTTGCCCAATCGGCGGTCATGCCGTCCAGGCTGGTAACCGCGCGAAGGGCGACGACATTTTCATAGGTCCGTTCATCTCCCATAACACCGACGGTTTGAATCGGAAGCAACACGGCAAACGCCTGCCAAATACGGTCGTACTGATCGGATTGGCGCAATTCCTGGATAAAAATATCGTCAGCGGCGCGAAGCACATCCAGTTTTTCCCGAGTGATATCGCCGAGAATGCGTACGGCCAGCCCCGGTCCGGGAAAAGGGTGACGCTTGAGGATGCACTCGTCGATTCGCAATTCGCTCCCGACGCGCCGGACTTCGTCCTTGAACAGCTCCCGCAGGGGTTCAATCAGCGACAATCCCATTTTTTCCGGCAAACCGCCGACGTTGTGGTGCGATTTGATGGTGGCTGATGGTCCGCGGGTAGAGACGCTTTCGATCACATCGGGATAGAGCGTGCCCTGGACCAGATAGCGGATTCGGCCCAACTGGTTCGCCTGTTCCTCAAAGACGCGGATAAATTCTTCGCCGATGATTTTGCGCTTGCGTTCCGGATCGACTATACCCTGGAGTTTTTCGAGAAAGCGCCGGCTGGCATCGACAAAGATGAAATCGAAAGGCGCATTGCGATAGGAATCGCAGACCTGTTGCGCTTCATTCAGACGCAACATCCCGGTGTCTACAAAGATGCAGGTCAACCGGTGCCCGATCGCCCGCCCCACCAGATAGGCAGCAACGGTGGAATCGACGCCGCCGCTCAGAGCGCAGATGGCTCGTTCGCCACCGAGGGCGGAGCGAACATCCTCCACGGCAGTCTCGACAAAAGAAGCGGCGTTCCAGTCGCCTGTGCAGCCGCAAATGCGAAAGACGAAATTGCTCAGGATATCACGCCCGCTTTCGGTGTGCACCACTTCGGGATGAAACTGAAGACCAAAGATTTTCGAGGATCGGCTGCTGATCGCCGCAATTGGCGCGTTGGCCGTATGGCCGATGACCTCGAAATCGTGTGGCAGCCGGGTCAAGTGGTCGCCATGACTCATCCACACCTGCGAACCGTTTTCGATTCCGTAAAACAAATCGGTATCGCGGTCGACCTGCAGAGCGGCGCGGCCGTATTCGCGCCGGCCGGCCGGATCCACCCGGCCGCCCAACTGAAACGCCAGTACCTGCAATCCGTAACAAATACCGAGAAGGGGCACATCCAGTTCAAGGATGCCGGCTTCCGGCAGTGGCGCATCGTCGGCATAGACCGAAGAGGGACCACCGGACAAAATGATCCCTTGCGGCGCCAAAGCGCGAATCGCGTCCAGGCCGATGGTGTAGGGTTTGATTTCGGAATAGACACCGAGTTCCCGTATCCGTCGAGCGATCAATTGGGTGTATTGAGAGCCGAAATCGAGAATGAGAATTCGTTCGCCGTGCTGCATCGGAATCCGCCTTAAAAGTTCCAGGTTTTCAATTTTGCAAAGGATTCATAGTGAGTCAGGTCGTAATGGATCGGCGTAATGCTGATATAGTTGTTGAGGATGGCGCGATCATCCACTGTTTCGTCGGTCTCGATATCCATCTTTTCGCCGGTCAGCCAGTAATAATTGATGTTGCGCGGATCGGTGCGAACGTGGTACTCTTCGCCATAGTTGGCCAGACCCTGTCGAGTGATTTGAACGCCGCGGATTTCCTCTTCCTTTACAGCCGGAATATTGACGTTGAGAAACACACCCTGCGGCAAGGGATTTTCCAGCAGGCGCGGTATCAGCTTTTGGGCGAATCGCGCCGCGACGCTAAAATCCGGATTCTTGAATGTGGCCAGTGAAATCGCGAACGACGGGATACCCAGAATGGCGCCCTCGGTGGCGGCCGATACTGTTCCGGAATAGATGGTGTTGATGCCGGTATTGGAACCGAGATTGATGCCCGAGATGAGCAGATCCGGCTTGGGCACATCCTTGAGCAAAACCCAGTAGGCGATCTTGACGCTGTCCGCCGGAGTGCCGGTAACCGCATAACCGAAAAAATCGCCGTTTTTAAAATACTCTTTGACTTTGAGCGGGTCGCTGAGCGTGATGGCATGGCCGACGGCGCTCATCTCGGTGGCGGGCGCTGCGACAAAGACCTCTCCCAGTTCGGAGACGCTCTTGACCAGCGCCGCAAGTCCGGGTGCGCCGATTCCGTCATCATTGGTCAGCAAGATTTTCACGTGTCATCCTTTGTCAGTCAGTAAAGAATTGCAAGAGCTGGATCAGCATTTTTTTGAGATTTCGGCGGTGGACGATGCTGTCGATGAAACCGTGTTCGAGTAAAAATTCCGATCGCTGAAAGCCTTCCGGCAAGTCCTGACCGATGGTCTGTTTGATCACCCGCGGCCCGGCAAATCCGATCAGGGCGCCGGGTTCGGCGAGAATGATGTCTCCCAGCATGGAAAAACTGGCAGTGACACCCCCGGTGGTTGGGTGGGTCAGGATCGAAATATACGGGATACGCGCGTCGGAAAGGCGGGCCAGCCGTGCTGAAGTTTTGGCCATCTGCATCAGGGAGAGAGCGCCTTCCTGCATACGGGCCCCGCCAGAAGAGGAGATGATGATCAGTGGTGCTCGTTGTTCCAAAGCCCGGTCGGTTGCCCGGGCAATTTTTTCACCCACCACAGAACCCATGCTGCCGCCGATGAAACGAAAATCCATTACTGCCAGAACGACTGGCCTGCCGCCCAACAGACAGCTCCCGGTTCGCACCGCATCGTTCATGCCGGTTTTGCGAACCGCGTCTTTAATGCGGTCGCTGTAGCGTTTGGAATCCCGAAAATTGAGCTTGTCCATCGAGCGCAGATGACTGTTGAACTCGGTAAACGTGTCCGCATCGGCGATCAGCTCGATATAGTCGTCGCTGTACATGCGCAGATGATGATCGCATTTGCCGCAGACCCACAGACAACGCTGCAGTTCTTTGCGGTAAAGGATTTCTCCACAGTTTTCGCATTTCAGCCACAAACCGTCCGGCATCTCTTTTTTGATTTGTGGCTGCAAACCTTGCTTGACCCGTTTAAACCAATCCATGCCTTCTCCAGTTTACCGGATTTCACCGGCCGGATACCAGGGTATCCCGTTATGGAATCCTTTTTATCCCAGCACTGCCAAGAGCTCGACTCATGAGCAAAGCATCTTCGCCATCTGGCGGGTAATAGCCCTCTCTGATACCGACCACTCGAAATCCAAGACGGCGATAGAGAGCGATGGCCGCCCGGTTTGAACGCCGCACTTCCAGGTGCGCGACCACTGCCTGTCTTTGGGTTGTCGATTGAAAGAGCGATTGCATCAACCAATACCCAAGCCCCTGCCCCTGGTGCTCACTCGCTACCGCAATGTTGGCGATGTGCATTTCATCCGCCACAAACCAGCAGACTGCATAGGCTATGACACGTTTATCTCTCTCAACAACAATACAACGCGAAAGTTTATTTTGCAAAAGCTCATGGCGAAACGATTCCCGCGACCAGGGGCTGGTAAAAAGAGCTCGTTCCATTTCCGCCACCGCGTCGAGGTCGTCCAGGACCATCGGACGCAGCAGCCAGGTGGGGTCGGGTTGCTGCAGCTGTCGATCTGTCTCGCTCGTTTTAGCCATGGCCTAGAAATAGGTTTTGGGTTTTCCGGCGACAAAATCCGCCAGATAGCTCGGCTCCAGTTCCATGGCATCGGGCAAGGATCCACGCGCCATCCGATCGAATCCCAGCCGTGCGACCGCAGCAGCGCTTGGCTGACAAAAGAAGGGGGGAAGGGCGGCAAACGGATGCCCTGCGGGCAGCCGTTGACATTCACCGGTGATGCGGCAACCGGCAGGAAAAAAGGTGACCAATTCGGCTGCTGCCATGATCGTCACCGGTTTGATCTCCTCCAGCGTCTCGTTGTCGTAAATCGCCGCATAGACCTCGTCTGCTTTGCTGGGCAAAATCACCCCGACCGGTTCGGGCGCCGGCGGTAGTGCCGCTGCCAGTGCCTGCAGAGTCGGCACCGGAATCAGCGGCACCCCAAAGGGCAGCGATAGACCCTTGGCCAAAGAGAGACCGATGCGCAGTCCGGTAAAAGAACCGGGACCGATCGAGACTGCGATGCCAAGGAGCTGCGACGCCGTCGTGCCGGTATCGGCAAAAAGCGCCTGAACGGCGCCGGCAATCCAGCGTTGATGGGCGTTTTTGATGTTCAGGCGGTACTCGGCCAACACTTGATTTTCCGACCACAGAGCCACCGAACAGATGCGGCTCGCTGTTTCGATTCCGAGAATCATATGCACTCGAGCGATTAAAGATCGCGGCTGATGCCCATGGCCATCAATCCAGGCGATAGAGACTGATCTCGCGCCGGTTTTGCCAGTCGGGTTCAAACCGCCAGTAAAAATGAATTTCAAAGCGCCGGGCCGGCAGATAAGGCCTGGAAACCTCGGGCCACTCGACCAGACAGACGCCCTGGTTGTAAAAATAGTCTTCCAGACCGAGATCGCTCAATTCTTCCTTGTAAGCGATGCGGTAAAAATCAAAATGATAGATCGGCAATCGGCCCCGATATTCATTGACCAGCGTAAAGGTCGGGCTGGTTATCGGTTCCTTGACCCTCAATCCGCGACAGATGCCGCGGATGCAGGTGGTTTTACCGCTGCCGAGATTGCCGTAAAACGCCAGCAGGTCGCCTGGACGCAAGTTTGCAGCAAAAGATCTGCCGAATTCGTGAGTCGTTTCGGCGCTTTCGCTGATGAACCTCTCGACAAGTGTTCCGGGGAGAGGGCTGCTCTTTATCATGCGCATCCGCTCACTTGGCATCCAGGGTGATGACCGGCAAAATCATCTCTTCCATCGATATCCCGCCGTGTTGAAAACTGTCGGCGTAATAATTCAGATAATAGTGGTAATTCGTCGGGTAGACGAAATAATAGTCTTCCTTGGCGATCAAATAGTTGCTGTTAATACCGCGAGCCGGCAAACGGTAGGGGCGTGGATCCTTGATCAACATCGCATGCTTGCTGTCGGCTTTGATGTTGCGCCCATATTTGTAGCGCAGACTGGTGGAGGTTTCCCGATCGCCGATGACTTTGGCGCCTCGCAAACCGCGAATGCTGCCGTGGTCCGATGTGATCACCACACGGGTTCCGATATTGGATAACTCGCGCAACGCCTCATAGATATGGGAATGCTCGAACCAGGCGCGTGTCATGGATCGAAACGCCGCCTCGTTGGGGATCATCTCTTTGATCAGGTTCGAGGAACTGCGCGAGTGAGCAAGAATATCGACGAAATTGATGACGATGGCCGACAAGGGAACAGAGGCGAAATCGCTGATGCGCTTGGCCACGGAACGGGCTTCGTTGATATCGAGGATTTTGGCATATTTGGTGCCCGATTTCAATTTGATGCGGCCACGTTCAAGCTGGGCGTCCAAAAGTTGATGCTCGTGGCGGTTGCGGCTCGAGTCGTCGTTTTCCGAACCTTCGAGATAGAGGTCGGGAATCGACTTTTCGATTTCATCCGGCATCATACCGCTGAACAGGGCGTTGCGCGAATAGGGGGTGGCGGTCGGCAGAATGGAAAAATGATAGTCCCGGCTGATGCGAAAATAGTTGTGCAGCAGCGGTTCGAGCACCATCCAGTGATCCAACCGCAAGTTGTCGATAACGAGCAAAAGGGTGTTGATGCCCTCCTGAACGCCGGGCAGAACCGACCGGGGAAGGATATCCGGCGAAATGTTCGGCCGGTCGTCGGAATGGATCCAGTCCAGATAATTGCGTTCGATAAATCGCGCGAACTCGATGTTGCACTCGCGTTTTTGATCGGCGAGAGTCTGTTTGAGACCAAGGTTTGGATGTGCATCCAGTTCCACATCCCACTCGGAAAGGCGGGTGTGGATGTCGATCCAATCGCGCCAATCCATAGGAGCCAACAGCCGACCGGCGATCTGATTGAATTCAAAGGCATAATTGCGGGAAATGCGTTCGCCCGCAATCTTGTTGCTTTCCAGCGTTTTCTTGCATACCAGGAGGATCTGACTCGGGTTGACCGGTTTGGTGAGATAGTCGTCGATCTTGTTGCCGATGGCGTCCTCCATGAGCTGCTCTTCTTCGCTCTTGGTGATCATGATCACCGGCGTTCCCGGCCTCAGGTTCTTGAACTCGGCCAGAGCGCTCAGACCATCCATGCCATTCATCATTTCATCCAAAAGAATCAGATCAAAGCTTTGCTTGCGGAGCAGCTCGATCGCGTCTTCGGCATTGGTCACCGGCGTGACCTGATAGCCTTTTTCCTGCAGAAAAATAATGTGGGGCTTGAGCAATTCGATCTCATCGTCCACCCACAGAATATGTCCTTTTGTATCAGTCAAGTCATTCTCCTTCTATGAATATAAAAGTTAGCGAATTTTTGCCATTCAGTCAAACTCTTTATTGCTGCAAAGTCGTGCTTGCAATTTTGCTAAAAAATTCTTACTTATACCCGGATTCTGTGTCAACAGAAACCGACAAGAAGTATCTCTATCATTTTATTGCATTTGTAGCTGCCAACATTTCTATTCTTTTGGTGTAAATACCGCATGTATTGATTGGGAATTCGGTGTCAAGCACCGAATTCGGGTCAAAAATATTTTCAGAGCTTCAGGAGAGAAACCGATTCCTCAGCGGTTTTCAAGATCGTCAACCGAGTCATCGAGCGATTCGGTCAGCTGAAATCGGAAACCATACGATTGATTTGGAATATGTATCCATGGAAAAAAACGCAAAATTATACCAGTTGATACACAATGGTATTTTGGTACCCGAATCGCCTGAATACAAAGGACTTGCGCTGACGGTACGCGGCGGGAAAGTGGTTCTGACGCCCCCTCAGGAAGAGATGGCGCTGGCCTGGTGTCGTAAAATCGGCACGCCCTATGTCAGCGATTCCGTCTTTGCCCGCAATTTTATGCACGATTTCAGCCGGGAGCTCGGCATTGCACCGGTGCTTAAGCCGGATGAAATCGATTTTTCACAGGTTCTGGAGACCGTGGTAGCCGAGCGTAAAGCCAAGGCTGCGATGAGCAAGGAAGAGAAAAAAGAGCTGGCTGCCGAACGCAAAACGGTGCGCGAGGCGCTCAAGGAAAAATACGGTTATGCCCTGGCCAATGGCGAGCGCATCGAACTGGCCAATTATATGACCGAACCGAGCGGGATTTTCATGGGTCGAGGCAAACATCCGCTTCGCGGCCGCTGGAAAGCTGGAGCGACTCAGTCCGATGTTACGCTCAATCTAAGCCCGGATGCCCCGCCGCTGCCCGGCGAATGGAAAGAGATCGTCTGGCAGTCTGAATCGCTGTGGGTGGCGCGCTGGGAGGACAAACTGACCGGCAAACTTAAATACATCTGGCTGCACGACACGGCGCCGATCAAACAAGCCCGGGAAGCGCAGAAATTCGACAAAGCTATCGAGCTGGCGGAAAAGATCGAGCGGGTGCGCGAGGCAATCCTCGAAAACCTGAGCGACGAAAACACCAAACGCCGGCGAATCGCAACCGCCTGTTATCTTATCGACGCCCTTTGCCTGCGCGTCGGCGATGAAAAGGATCCGGAAGAGGCCGATACAGTCGGCGCCACCACGCTTCGCCCGGAACATATCCGCCTGCATCAAGACGGAACCGCCGAGTTTCGCTTTCTTGGCAAGGACTCGGTCCTGTGGCATAAGAAAATCGAATTGCCCGAAATTGTGCTCGAGAATTTGCATGAATTGGCGGCCAAAGCCCGTCCCTCCAATAACGGCAAAAAGACCGCAGCCGGCAACAAGCCCCAGCTCTTTTATGACATCAGCAGCCGCAATGTCAACGCCTTTCTCTCTCAACTGATGCCTGGCCTGACCGCAAAGGTCTTTCGTACCCACCACGCCACTCACGTGGTCAAGATAACGCTGGATAATGCGGACGTCACACAAGAAGATCCCGACTATCGTAAATGGCAGGCTGCGGTGCAGGCCAACACTCAGGCAGCAATTCTCTGCAACCACACCAAAAAAGCGCCGGCCAACTGGGCTGAACGCAAAAAGCGTTACCGCGAGCGAGAAAAAAAAGCAGCAGAACGAATAGCCAAAATTCAGATGGAATTGAAAAAGCTCAAGGAATCCTTGCCGCAGCTGAAAAAGGAAGCGCGCGACAAGATTCGCGCCGCCAAAGGCAAGGAGAAAAAGCAACAGGTGCGCGAACGCTATGACAAACGCCTGCTCATGCTGGAAGAGCGAATCGCCGCCGCCCAAATTCGCGAAGAAAAAGCGCATCTGGCGCTCGGTAAGATCAAAACCCAGGCCGCTATCGCCATGAGCAATCGTTCCTGGAATCTCGGCACCAGCCAGAAATCCTATATCGACCCGCGCGTCTATTACAACTGGGGCAAGCGTGTCGATTACGATGTGCTGGAAAAATATTATTCCAAACAACTGCAGCGCAAGTTTATGTGGGTGCGGGAGCAGGATCCGGAATACCAGGATAAAGACAAAGATGCCTGAAAATTCATCGATCGCTTGCGATAGATATTCTTGATACGGCCTCGTCAATTTGAGACCACCACTCTTCCAGGTCCCTTCCGAATCTGCTTTTCGCCATTAACGCTTTGTCAAATTTAATTAAAGGATAGTTTGAGCGAGCGAGTATTCACTGCAAAAAAAAAGCAGGAGAAGCGTATGCGCTGGAAAGATCGCAGACAGAGTCAAAATGTGGAGGACCGGCGTGGAGTCAGGCCGGGTACGGTGGTCGGCGGAGGCAGCATCGGCGTTTTGATTGTCCTGGCGTTGGTGTGGCTGATGGGTGGCGATCCCGAATCGGTTATGGAGGTCATGAATGACCAGCAGGTGTCAGTCGGCACTGCTACACCGAGCGCTGAAGAAAATGAATTGGCGCAATTTGTTTCAGTTGTGTTGGCCGATACCGAAGAGGTGTGGGACCTTATTTTTCGTCAGTCCGACCTTCACTATCGCCGTCCCCGACTGGTTCTGTACAGCGGTTCGGTTCAATCGGCCTGCGGATATGCCGGTTCCGCAACAGGTCCATTTTATTGCCCGCCCGACGAACGCGTCTATATTGATTTGTCTTTTTATCGCGACATGGAGCGTAAACTGGGGGCCTCGGGTGATTTCGCTTTTGCTTACGTCATCGCCCATGAGGTCGGTCACCACGTTCAGAAACTGCTCGGCGTCACCGATCAGGTGATGGGAGTGCAAGGGCGCGTCAGTGAAAGCGAATTCAATCAACTGATGGTGCGGCTCGAACTGCAGGCCGATTTTTATGCCGGCGTCTGGGCCCACCATGCTCAGCGACTGTTCAATATTCTCGAGCAAGGCGATATTGAAGAAGCCATGAATGCCGCATCTGCTGTTGGCGACGACCGTTTGCAGCGCCAGAGTCAGGGGCATATTGTACCCGATGCCTTTACCCACGGGAGCTCGGAGCAGCGCGTGCGCTGGTTTATGAAAGGGTATAGTACAGGCGACCCGAATCAGGGAGATACGTTTAAGGCACGAGTGCTGTGAGCGCTTCAACCGACGCAATCCCCTGACTAGAAATCGCCTACACTTCCGGCGCTGATTTTAAGGAAATTTTTGCCGAACCGACGGGCAAAAATCGCTTCTGCCTCGGCGCCGCTGCAATGGGTCGGGCCGACGCGTTCCACTCCGGCTCGTTCAAGGGCCTTGGCGACCGCCTCGATCTCTTTGGGATCGCTGTCTTTGAGATGAAAACCACCCACAACGCATTTGACCGGTTGCGCCGGCAACATTCTGAGCACCCCGGGGTGAGAACAGCCGGTGATGACAGTCAAGCCTTGCTCGGTCTCAACCAGCAGCGCCTGTTCCGGCATGGGTCCACCTTTGTAGGTGCCCGGGATTTCTCCGGTGGTCGCGATTTCTGATGTTATTTTGGTGCGCAACGCACATTCGATCAGGCGTCCGCCCTGACGCCGCACCCGCTCGCGGAAATCACTGCTGAAACCCGGACAACCATAGACCGGCAACCCGGGGTGCCGGGCCAGCAAACCCTCAAGACCACCGGTGTGATCCCAATGGTCGTGTGAAATCACCACCGCTTCGATTCGCCGAGTATCGACATTCAGGCGCTCAAGGTTGAAAAAAAGCGATTCAGCCTCTTCGCCGGTGTCGAAAAGAACCCGGTCATCCACCAGGCAGGAAAAGCCCCAACCGGAACGGAATCCCGGCAACGCGCGATTGTCATAGACGACGGCAATGGTCATTTTTTTGTCCCTCGGCGCATGCCAAAATGACTGCCGACGTTGGCGGAGGAAGTGGATTTCAAAACACCGTCCCTGTACTGCTGCACGGCTGCTCGAATGGTTCCCTCTACACCGGTGATCACCTCGATGCCGGCGGCGTTGAAAACCTGAAAGGCGTTGGGGCCGCAATTGCCGGTCAGAATCGCCTTGACGTTGTGACTCCCCAGCAGCTGCGCTGACTGAATTCCGGCACCTCCTCCTGCTGCGGTGTTGGGATTTTCGATCGCTTCGAATTCCAGCGTATCGCTGTCGACGACGACGAACCAGGGGCTGCGGCCAAAGCGCGCTT
>JAFGJN010000094.1 GCA_016929055.1 Candidatus Zhuqueibacterota bacterium | reverse complement strand
CAGCCGCTGAAAAAGACAGTGGAACGCATGCCCGGGCCGTCATGAATGGAAAAGCGCTGAATATGAAAAATCGTGCCGGTCATTCGAATACCCAATCCGGTTTCACTCTCCCCAAAAAGAGCACCGGCCGTGGAACGGGAGTGCCGTCGGCCGGCAATCCGCATAAATAACAAACTTGAACGATCAAACGCAAGCGGAAAGTGGAAAAAGGGGATCGAATTCGCAAGATCACAAGGCTGGCGGAGCGTGGACTCGACCGCTGCCGAGTCCACGCATGTGAACGAGAGCTTTTCAGGGCAGCAGATCGCGTCCCTGTCTGGCGCGAAGCCGCCAGAGATCATCATCCGCAGAATCGATCGAACCATCGAGGTTGAGGTCGCCTGCATCATAGCCGGAAGGCGATCGTCGCTGATTGTAGAGGAGAGTGTAATCGGAGCTGTTGATTTGGCCATCCTGAGAGCAATCGCCGGCCACAGCGGCAAAAACACCGGTCTGAGGGGAAACGGCACAGGCGCGGTAAAAGGCAGCTGAATTCGAGGTAAAGTCCCATACAGCTGCTGGGGCATCCTGGAGCGCAACAGGGATTGCGCTTAGAGCCGGCAGGTGATTGCGGCTCAAGACGACGACAAAGTAATTGCCGGGCTGAACCCGTGAAAAGGCGAGGTCGCGGGTAACACCGTCCACATCGAGGATCGCGCCATCGCTTCGCAGCAAAGCCGAACGCCGCGTCACTGGAGCGCCAAAAGGCTCGTTGCGCAATTCGACGGCCACCCAATCGACGATATCGGCGGCCAAACTGCTGGCTTGGCCGGGCTCTGCGTCAAAAGGCGATTCGAGCGGAAGATAGCCAAGCGTTCGCAAGTCTGCGCGCATCGTGCCGTTTCCGTCATAACACCCCTCGAGGAAGAGGTTCAAACGGCAATAGACCGTTGGGACGATCGCTTCGATATCCAGATAATTCAACATGGTATATTCATCGAAAATCCCCATGTTCATCGTCAGTTTGTGATCGGCTATGGTCACATCGGCACTGCGCACCAGATAGGGACTGGACGGTTCGTCATCGATCAGAGTCACGCCTTCGATGACGATCTTGTTGCGCGAATAGGTGCGGCCCTGCCAGCCGACCGACACGGTCACCGTATAATCGCCATTGGGCAGATCAAATTCAAAGGTTTTGGTTCTTCCCCAATCGTCATAGATGATGCTCTTTTGCAGTTCATTGGGCCCGGACGTCAGATAACGGTACATCACATGCGCCATGTCGCCATACCAGCCGTATCCCAGATCATCGTCGTAAAGATTCCAGCCGATTTTTGTATATGTATTGCCGTTGACGATCAAGGGGTCGGCAACGGGATCGCCGGATGGATCCTGAAAATTGATATAATAATCGCCGGGATCCCCCTGGGCGCGCGGATGCGCTGAGGGGGGCTCGATGTCGGGGATCGTGCTGATCTCGCCGCCGAGTTTTTGTCCGATCAGTCGGCGAAGGTTGTAGAGGAATTCACTGTCGCGCGTATAACCGGTCAGGCTGGAAATAATCTTGTCTGCCTGGGGATCAGCATCGTTGACCAGGCCGGGAATGGGTTGTTGGCTGTTGGCGAGCAGGTAAAGGTATTCATAATCCTCCAGACCATCGCGCAAGAGTTCGATGCGGATCGATGGAACCAGGCGATGGTTGTTGCTGCCATAGGCAATCGGCAGATTGTCTTCCGAAGGCGGATAGACCATAAAAAGTTCACCGTTGTGGCCATCGTAGAGGGGATCAGTCCAGGGATTCTGGCTCCAGTTGTTGAGGGTATAGTAGGCGATGCCGCGCAAGCGGTATTTCCACAAAAACCAGCCGGTGAATTTGGCTTCGATTCCGGGATGGTCGAGGGTGATGGGATTGAAATAGGGCGGCCGGGTGCTGCGCAGAAAGTAGATCCAGGTCTCTTCGTCGTGGTTCAGGAAGCGATCGTTGGACTCGGCGGGATCAAAATTATGCAAAACCGGCAGCCAGATATCGATTTTCGCTCCGGGTTGGCTATAGATTTCGGATTTGGGTTCTTCGGATACCATCAACTTGAAATTTGGTGCTGCCGCTTTGAGCTGTTTGGAATACCAGGCCACGGCGTCATAGTCCGCCTGATCCTGCGGCTCGTTGGCGAAATAATAATAGGCCTTGTCCAGATAGCCGAGATTCTGCAAATATCCCTGCAGGGCATTGATATAGGCGAACCAGCTCTGGTTGTAGGCAGATGAAGGATTGTCCCCAGTATACCAGTCCGAAGCCTGGCGCGTCACCGAGCAAAAAGCAGAGGGCCGTTGATCGACAGAGGCATCGTTATTTTGAAATGTGGCTGCCATAAAAGAGGGAAAGCCTGTGCCGTTGTTGAACCCATTGCCGTTGAGATACTTGTCGGCCGGATGTTCAAAACCCCAGATACCGTGGGGATCGGAGAGTGCACCGGCGCAATCATAATCGATAAAGGGTGCCCCGCCTCCGGAGGTCAATCCACCCGGCCACAAGGCACTCTTGGGCGTGAGACGACGATCGATAAAGAATTGCTTGACCTTATCGACAATAATCCAGTATTCCGCTCCGGTACCCGGCACACTGTATTTCGAGAGGATGTTTTGAAAAGAGAAATTCATCTGCGATTTGACCTGCACCTCTTCGGGTAGGGCAAAATCAAACACATGCAAATGCACCGGGACGGCGATTCCACCGACAGTTACTGTGGTCTGATAGTCCCCGGCTGGTGCTGATGAGGGGATTTCGAGCGAGATCCACCAGACGGTGTTTTCGTTGGCCACCAGCGACAGGCTCTGGCCGTTTTCGATCGGCCAGAGCGGATCGGGATAATCTCCGAGCTGACCGAGGTTATCGGAGGTCTGGGTGATGGGAACGGTCTTGACCTGGTACAACTCGAAAGAGATACCGTTGCCGAAATCGCCGATGGATACAGTTACCGGACCACTCACGGCGGGACGAGCGACAAGGATAAAGGGTTCGAATTCATTTTTGGCGGCATAAACGCGGATGCGATCGTCCACTTGGGCAGGAGGTGTGGCGTTCTTAAAAACGCGTTCGCTTGGACAGGTTGTCCAGAGGGTCAGGGCCGAGGTGCTCTGCGAGAGCTTGTGGGTATAGGTTTCCATCTGAGCAAACACACACTCAAAGGCAAGTGCGGGCAAGAACAAAGCGCCCAGCATGCCCATTTGAATCCGGGTCATTATTTACTCCTCACTGCCAACATCCGGGGGTTCGTTCCCGGCAAGTCGATTCTAACAGGTCTGTTCATTCAAGGAGGTTTTCATGCAATTTTCTTACCAGAAACCTATGCTTGCGCACAGTTTCTGCCGGGATTGCTATTTCTGTTTTTATTCAGCTTGAAAATAAAAAACCCCATCACTCGGACGGGGTCGAATAAAAGAGGTGGCGAAATGGCGCAGACCAGGTGATTTGACTAAACTCTTGTACCCAGAGATCACTTTATTTGTTGTAGCCGCGCTCGCCATAGGGCTTGAGTTTGGCCAGCCACATCTCTTCCAGCAATTTGAGTTCGGATGCGGCTTTGTCGCGTTCGTCTTTGGGGATTTCCAAACGATCGAGAATTTCAAAGTCAAATTGCTCTTCGCCCAGACTGTTCCAGTCCGCCTGCAGCTCGGCGTTGGGAAAAACACCAAAGCGCAGCTGGGCGCGGACGCGGTTGAGAATGGCGTGCAGATTGGGGTAACTGCCGACCAGCATCTTTCCGTTTTCACGGTTGCGCACACAATAGACGCCCATGGGAATTTCGCGTTCTTTGTAGGCGCGCACGAGTTGCCTGCGGCGATCCATCGTCGTTTCCTTTCGTGTATCGTTTACAGCAGATCCGGATTCCGGCTGGAGGGCGTCGGTTGCCGGTGCTTCCGGCCGTGGCCCGCTCAGCCAATAGAGACCATCACGGCGCTGCATCAGTCCCTCATCCACTAAAAGCCGGCGCAGCGTGCAATAGTCGTCGAAATAGCCGATCAGGCGATGATTGACTTCGGCTTCGGTGTAGAGGCGCTCGGGGCGAAACTCTTGTGCCAGCAATTCCAGAACGATGCGCCGCTTTTTTTTGGGAGTCGGTATCTTGAGCAAATGGCCGTCCGGCATAAAGGTGTTCACAACCGAGCGGTGAAATCGCCGAATCCGTTCAACCTCGATCGCTTCTTCGCCCGAATTACCGGCGATCAAATCGGCCAGACTGAGTCCCATGGCACCATGATTGAGGCGATAGACCGCATAATACTGCTCCCGGCTGCCATAGACCAGGCCGGCGTTTTCGAGCTTTTTGAGATGAAACGAGACGGTCGACGGCGCCAACTCTAGTCGTTTGGCCAATTCTTCCACGTATTGGTCTCCCCTTTGCAGGGCCCTTACCAGGCGCAGCCGCGACGCATCCGCCAACGCTTTGAACCGATCGACCGAACGATTGAACTCCATTTTCCTTCCCTCTTATTTTTTGCGTTTATCGAATCAAATATAATGTATTAGCCGATAAAAGTCAATCTATTTCTATTTATGTCGAATTAATTTAGCCATTCCTGTCCAAATAGTTTTTAGGAGCATAACCAGTCAACTGATAAATCGAAATTTGTGCCAAACGGAAAACAGCGAACCTGATCTGCAGTTTATGAAAACCTCTATTGTTTTTACATCAGATCGGTTGTGTGGTGTCCCCGTTTGGGACATCCGTGCTATTCATCGCGGGATAGAGGTTTTTCAAAACCCCCAAGAGCAGAAGGATTTTGCCGGTGGCAGGCGATCGCTCCTAGTGACGGATACACGCACGAAGGAAAAAATGTTCACCCCACCGGGCAAAAGAGGATCTAGTGAAGGTGCAAGGAAGGTAAAGGCGCCGGGTAGAAAAAACGTCGGTGCGGTGCAGTCAGCCGTTTCGGGCACGAGCACCGCACCGCTAATTCAGACGATTTCCTTGATCGAAGCGATGATTTTACCGACCAGGCCGTATTCCTTTGCCTCCTCGGCTGTCATCCAAAAATTTCGATCCGTATCCAGGGCGATTTTTTCGAGCGGTTGTCCGGTCTGTTCGGAAAGGATGCGATTCAGCCGTTCGCGCATCTTGACGATCTCGCGGGCTTCGATGCCGATATCGGATGCCTGTCCGCCGACTCCGCCGCTCGGCTGATGCAGCAGAAAGCGGGTATTGGGCAGGCAATAGCGGTTTTCCAGCGGCGGAGCACAATAGATCAGCGCGCCGGCACTGGCGACCCAGCCGGTTCCGATCGTGTACACCGGAGCCTCGATAAACCGCATGATATCGAAAATCGTATCAGCAGATTCGACGTGTCCGCCCTGCGAATTGATGATCAATTTGATCGGATTGTCCGATTCCTGAGCGAGCAACAAGAGTTTTTCGGCGATCTCTTTGGCGGCTTTTTGATGGATTTCGCCGAACAGCAAAACCGTACGCGACTCGAGCAGCTTGTTGGCCGCCATTTCGCTGAACAGATCTTCAGGGGTAAAAATCGTCTTTTTCATTCGTTCCTCAAAATTATCGGTTGTAAAAATCCATAACCCTGCAACATTGCCCATCTTTAGCCGGGATCGATACCCGGTTGAAAATATACGGATTATTGCCTTTGGCTGCAAATCTTTTTATAAAGCACGCGGATGGGGGGCGGATTCGATCCCTTTCATTTCCGCAGCCACCTTTTCAGCGATCGGGATATCGGCCGGTGCCAGCTCCAGATCGAGCAATTCGTCCGGACGCACCCATCGCGCCATGCGGTGTTCGTGCAAGAGCAGGGTTCCGGCAACCGGACGGGCATAATAGGCAATCAGACGATACCGGCGCCCATTGATGGAAAAGGGCACATCGTCGATTTTCGCTCCCACCTGAATCAACAGGCTCAGCTCTTCGCGTATTTCCCGAGCGAGCGCAGCATGGGGCAATTCATCGGCCATAACCTTGCCGCCGGGGAATTCCCATTTTCCTGCCATCTTGCCGTCGCCCCGCTGGGCGACCAGCACCCTGCCATCGCGAACGATTACGGCTGCCACCACCCGTTGCATCTTTTCGTGCATGATAGGCTTTCCAACTCTGAATCGATCGGTTGTAAAATAACAAACACGGTATGAATCGATCGCAATAATGACATTTGACCGTTGCCCGCTTGTCGTTACCGACGCCTGAAACGCAGGCTGATTTTCGGAACGATTATGCGGAACAAAGATCCACCCCCTGGCGGATGGATGCTTCGGACACGGCTGCTCGACGATGCCTTTCATCGCTTGCCTCTCCGGCTTAAACGTACGACAATTCCATTTGAGAATCAAGATCAAAAGACACGAGTGTCCGGTCATTCGACCGGACACTCGTGATCAAAAGAATCGCTTTTTGAAAGAGGTTGGGCCAAAACCCTTGTAAATAGGCAATTTTTCACCTATTTTCAGGATTGTTGGATTCTATGCCAACAGAATCCGATGGAAATTAACTTTAGAATTTTAATGCAGTTGCATCAATAACCATTTCTACCCATTGGGTGAAAATATCCTGTTGTATTTATTGGGGCTAGGGCGCTTCGCACCCGAAGCCGGCACGTTAGAAAATAAAGCAACAGATCACTTGATCAATCGAACAGAGATACAGGAAAAAGATGATGCCATCGGCGTTTTCCGCACCTGCCATCGAACTTTTAGCTCCTGCTCGCGACGCGGCGATCGGCCGTCTGGCGATCGATTGCGGTGCCGAT
>JAFGJN010000093.1 GCA_016929055.1 Candidatus Zhuqueibacterota bacterium | reverse complement strand
GCATAGCGGCCTTCGACACGCGTCAGGCGATAGTGGGTATGCAAGCCCAAAAAATTGACCGCGGAATGCCATTTGAGAATGTCCCCGCCGATCGCCCATTGGTTGCCCAACATGTCATATGCCTGCTCCTCTTGTGGCACCTCCTTGATCACCGGCACCAGAATCAAGCGAAAATCGGCGCTATCTGCGTCAGCAGGGCGACACTCGACCATCGCCACCAGCTCTTGAGCTGTAAAGGCGTGATAGGCGCGCAAATAGGCGGAAAAGGACAATAGCGCAAAAGCCGTCAACAAGAGAAACAAAATCGTCAAACAGCCGAGACGAGAAGAGCTTTTTTTCTTTTTTGTTTTGCTGCCCGGGCTCTTGTTTAGGGAAGATGCGATGGAGAGAAGAAAAAAGGCGATCAGCACTGTGAGCAGCAAGAGCCCCCCATAGACAACCCATGAATTCATGCCGAGAATGGTTTCTTTCATATCGCGCTCCTAAAAGCTTTCATCCAGATCTAACCCAACCCAGGATAGCAGCCGAATGTCTTTTATTGTCCGACCTCGCCGCAACGAGGCTCAAAGGGGCAGGGTAGTTGCTAATGGAAATGCTCTTTAGTGTTTATAAATTTTTTCATAAACCTGATCCACCGAGATACGGGCCATACACTCTCCGTGGCAATCGTCTTTGTATTCATTCAAATAGCGATCGAGCGGCGGAAGAACGACCGAGTCCATGCGCCGATAGGGACCCCAACGATCCGGGTGGCAGGTCGGTCGGGGGCAATAGATTCCCACGACCCTCGTGCCAACTGCCACCGCCAGGTGAAGGGGGCCAGTGCTGTTAGCGACGACCACCTCTGCCTCACGCAAAACGGCCGCTAACGCTTTAAGATCAAGCTCATCATCAACCCGAATCACTCGCGTCTCGGCTGCCTCGATCATACGATCCACCCGCTGACGGTCGGCGCTGCTACCAGTGACCACCACCTTTCGTCCTTTTTCACGCACGATTCTATCGGCCAGCGCTGCAAATTTTTCCGGTGGCCAGTCGTGCGCTGAACCGCCGCTTCCCGGATGCAAAACCACAAAAGGAGGCGTGACACCGCGCTGATGTAAAAGTTCCCGGGCCTTTCGGTTTGCATCCGAGGAGACGGCAAAATAGAGATCGATATCACGGATTTCCGCTCCGATGGCGGCAGCCAACTGCAGATTCAAATCGGCTTCGTGAACTCGGCCCTTGCGGCGGTGTTGGCGTACGCGACAGTTGAACAAAAAAGAATAAAATCGAAAAGCGGTCCCGACTCTGCAAGAAATTCCTGCCAGCCAGACAACCCCGGCCAATCGGAAAGTAGGATGTAAAAGAATCGCAAAATCAAAAGAATACCTGCGAATCATCCTGGCAAGCCGCCATATACCGAGCAATCCGCGATACTTTTCAGGATCATCCAGCAGCGGTTGGTCGAGATGGGGATGCCCGTCGATAACCGGCAGAGTATACGGCCGCACCAACATGGCAGCAAACGCCAAGGGAAAAGTACGCTTGATCGCCGTCAAAACCGGGGTCGAGAGTATCACATCTCCGATCCGATCGGTTCGAATGATCAGGATGCGTGAATCGGATTTTAAATGTGATCTTTTTGGGGCCATAACGTTTAAAGAATGTCAAGAACGGTATTGATCTCCAGAGCGGATAAAGCCCCCTCACGAAGAATTTTCGGTTTTTCTCGAGTGATATCCACAACGGTTGATGTCAGAGTGGAGGGTGTGGGGCCGCCGTCGACGATGAGATCGAGTTCATTGCCAAAAGTTTCAATCACCTGCTCGGCGGTGAGTGATTCTGGCTGTCCACTGCGATTGGCGCTGGTCGATACGATCGGAAAACCACAGGATTTCAGCAGCGACAGACAGATCGTCGAATCAGGAATTCGAATAGCGACGGTGTTGGATTTTCTGACCGCCAGATCTGTGAATTTTCCAGAAAGCTCAAAAACGATGGTCAGCGGCCCGGGCCAAAAATTATCCGCCAGGATTTCAGCCGACTCGGGTATCTCTTTGACCAAATCCCGTATCTGAATCAGATCCGCTGCTATCAGGATCATCGCTTTGCTATGGTCCCGATTTTTCAGCGCATAGATGCGATTGACCGCTGAAAAATCAAACGCGTTACAGCCTATGCCATAGACGGTATCCGTCGGATAACCAATCACGCCGCCGTTTTGAAGAACACGAGCCGCCTGGCCGATCAGATCATCCTCAGGACCGTAGGGATTTACCTTGATGATGTTCATTGCGATTTCGACCTCAACAATTCGAGTGTTTGATCCAAAACCCTGCGTGGATAAATATGGGTCATACATGCGTGGGTTTTAAGCGGACACTGAATGCCGCCGTGTTTGCCGCAGGGACGACAGGGCAAATCGATCTCGACGATCCGATGCCTATTCCCACGCGGTGCAAAACCAAAACGCGTTACAGTCGGCCCGAAAATCGATACGGTCGGGGTACCCACAGCCGCCGCCAGGTGCATCGGCGCGCTATCATTGGTCACCAAAACCCGACACAATTTAAGAATTTCTGCTGATTCGGTAAGCGATAATTTGCCGACCAGATTCAAGATCGATCGATGCAGAGGGGGGGTCAGAGCCACAGCTAATTCCTCATCAGCTTTACCACCCAGCAGGATGACCTGTAGACCGCGCTCTTGCAGCATGTGTATCAGCGCTTTGAAATAGTGAGCCGGCCAGCGCTTTGTCGGCCAAACCGAACCCGGCGCTACACCAATAATTTCGGCGTTTATATCGATTTCTGCCTTCGACAGCAGTTCCAGCACCGCATCTCGGTCCTGTTGATCGGTAACAATTTCCGGCTCTACACCATCTATGTATACACCAACCGCATTCAAAAGCGATAAATTTCGATCGACTTCGTGCCGATCCTCACGATACGGCAGCTTATGCGTCAGCAACCAGGAACCGGCTGCTCGATCGAAACCGATCCGAATCGAAGCGCCGGAAAAAAATGACAGCAAACTGCTGCGCAATGACCGGTGCGGGAGCAGAACCTGGTCAAATCTTTGACGACGAATGCGGCTTAACAAACGCAAAAATCCCGCGACCCCTCGCTGCTTACCCCGTTTGTCATAGACAATGATCTCGTCGATGTCTGCATTTTTGCTGAATAGGGGTGCTGTTTGTGGCGTTACCAATAGCGATAATCTCCCATCCGGAAACTTTTTTTTCGCTTCCCGTATCAAGGGGGTAGTCAGGATCAGATCGCCGATAAAAGCCGTATGAATCAGCAAAATACTTTGTTCATTCGCTATTTTCATTCTCTCGGATCATTCTTGTTTAAAACAGGGTTTTTAACGATGATCGAATCGCGTATACTATGGTATTTATGAAAAAAATGGGTCTAAAACCCGACCCGTCATTTTGGACGAGTTGCACTGGTTAAATTACAATAGGGTTGTGCGATACCTCCCTAACGATTACAACCGCTTCCAAAGTCAGGATTCGCTTGTGCGCGCTTTGGTTTTCCAGCGTTTGTGCATCCAGAACCAGTGTTCCGGATATTTTCGCACAAACGCCTCCAACATCGAGGCATGGCGTTGCGTAAGTACTTTCAGGGTGTGGTCGTTCAATTCCTGGAGGTCATCGGTTTGAATCCGGTGTAGATGGATCACATGATTCCCTTTTTCATCCCGTACCGCCACACCGAACAAAACAGGAGCGCCGGTTTTAAGCGCAAAAGCCGCCGGGCCAGAAGCGGTTGAAGACAAGCGGCCGAGAAATTGCACAAAAAGGCCTTCTTGATGGGCATCCTGATCAGCCAACAAAGCAACAAACTTGTTTTGGCCAAGGGAACGAAGCACACCGCGAAGCGCCATTCCGAGCTGGATTGTTTCGATTCCGTGTTTTGACCGAGTATCATTGATCAGCCGATCGACCAGATAGTTCCGCTGCTCCTTGGCGACCGCAACCATTGGAAAGCCGAGGGCTCGAATGCCCGCCCCCAGATATTCCCAATTACCGAAATGACCGCTGATACAAACCGTTCCTCGTCCCATGGAATAGAGCTCCTGCAACAATTCCGGCTGCTCGAAACGGACCCATTTTGCCAGCTGGTCTGGCGTCATTTTACCCAAATGAGCAAACTCGAATGCCGTCTGCGAAAACTGAATATAGGCGGCTTGAGCAATACGCCGAATTTCTTTTTCTGATTTTTCAGGAAAAGAGCGGCGCAAATTATCGAGTGCCACTTTTTTTCGAATAGGAACCGCGAAATAAACAAAGCGACCAAACCCGCGAGCCGTCGATAATAAAAAAGCGGGGGGCATCAAGCGCAAAGGCAACAACAACATTCGAACAAAAAAATATTCGATATAACTTTGTAAACGTTTGTACCACCGCATGATCGCTCAATCCAAAAAGAAAAACATCAACCATAAAACAGTTTTAATTTTCCACTCGAGCCACAAATCTAAATAACCCGGATTCGGTGACAACCGAATCAAAAAACATGCGCTTGCAATTATTTGTGCATTTGTCTAAATACCGTTGCTCACACTTTGAGTATAATGATCCGTCCGGTTTTGTAAGAGACCTGCTGTTTCGCACCGAATTCGGGTACAAAGATCGTTTTAATTTTAAATTTACAACTTTTTTTGGTTTAATTCAAACTTTATTCGGCTTCTGGCTCGAGGGTCCATTCCTCAAGTTTGCTCCGATTCCGTCTGCGTATTATCGGTACAGCCAATATCGCCAAAATCAGTATGCCGATCCAGATATATTGATCGAGTTCGGATAGCCAAAACCAGCGATAATTTTCCTCAACATATTTCCGCCATTCTTGCTCGAATTCCGGCAAAGAGCTGCCGGTTGTTCGAATAAACAGGCTGTCGAGATTTTCTCCGTCGCGAACACCTGTCAGAATACCGCGCAACGCTTCGATGTCATAGGTCGACAAGAGATAGTGTACCGCGCTGTAGCTCTGTTGATAGGCGAGTTCCGCCTTGGGGTGATAAAAAGTTAAAACTTTTTCGATCTCTTCAAGGGGTAAAAGCGAATGGGTGGCAGCTGCCTTGGAGAGTGCCGAAAGATTGGTCTGTCGATAATCGTGCGAATAAAAAAGAGCCAGCCCTTCATCCAACCATCTGGGTAGATGTCGGTTACCGACAATGCGATAGAGAAACAGATGCAGCAGTTCATGCGCCATAGTTTGCTGATAATGGATCCTGTGCCTGTCCCAACGCGGAGATTTGAGCACGATAAGATGCTGTGAGGGAACGGCCATCGCGGAAACCCAGGAAGGCAACTCCCGCGTCAGCTCCACGAACGCTTTGCGCGAGGGGGCGATGACGATGCGAACGGAGTCCTGATCCACCGATAGGTCAAAATCGATCGACATTTCTGTCAAAAGGTCGGCTGCAAAACCCAGGGTCGCTTCAGCCGTTGAAGAATCTGCCGGAGTCGACAGAATCACAATCCGTCCTTGCCGCCGGCTTTCCATCGGTAATTCCGCGCCCAGGAACAACTCGGCCGACATCGCCAGGGAGAAAAAAATGATTGTGATTTTAAATTTTATCCGCATAAAAAAGACAAGCCACAGAATTCCGGGTTCTGCGGCTTGAAAGGTCCTCCTTAACCGATTTGATCGTTACTCACTCATCTGAATTTCGATGAACTGGTTTGCTACCCGGCACATCAGATCCAGTTGTTCCTGCATTTTTGCCCGAATAAGTTCAGGGCTTTCACTCGCCAGGTTGAACCGATTCAATCCTTTGAACACAAATCCGTAAACCATATCGCTTTTATGCGCTTCCGCGGCTTTAAGCCGGGCGAGCAACTCCTCCTGGGTAAAGCGGCGGCCTTTGGCGCGAATACCAAACTCGAGAGTTTTTTCCCAAACAAAGCGCTGGAGCTCAAGACATTGTGCATCGTTCAGCTTTTCCATTAACACACCGAGCCGTTTGCCTTTGAGCATTCGACACAGGACCTGAAATTTAAGTCCTTCCGGCAGCCGACCGCCATTCTCTTCCTTCATCCATGGGTCTCCTCTTCATCCGAGTTCATTCAGCAACATATCCAAAAGTGAGATGACTGTACGTCGAACAAAAGTTGCCCGGCTGCTTTGACAAAAGGTGAATTTGCACCGACGCGACAGGGCGATCGGTGGGCGATAAACCGCTTCCCGAAAGGGAAGCGGTTTGTGGCAAGCATCCGCAGCGCAAATAATCGGTGCCGCCGTTTTGTGGATTAAAAAATCGACAAGATCTTGTATATCTTTGGCTTGCGTCTCATACCAATCGAACAGAACGACTATACCCAAAAGCTTGGGAGCAACCAAATCCCAAGCAAACTCTCGATAAGAGACCGCAGGGCACAGCCCATAGAAAAACAGCTCGAGATCGGAGCTCGCTTGCATTTGTCCCCAGATAAAATCCGAATTCCCTTTTTCAATATTTGGACACAAGGCCTCGATAAAAGCCAAGTTGGCCGAATTTGAAGGGCCAACCACGAGAATCTCGCCGATTCGAGGGATGGTTAGAAGCGAATCAAGGTCAACCAGCGGCATGATTTGGCTCGTTTTGAGTGATCGTGCTCTGTCCAAACGGTTTTATTGATTGTGACGCCTGTCACATCCTCATCAGAAAAAAAGCAAAAAAATCAAGAAATTCAATCCCTTTTTCACCCATTTGAATTTATATTGTGGAATTCACATAATTCGTTTATTCTCCATCTTGTCTAAATCGCGGCAATTTACCCAAGTAATACAGACGAGGGGAGATCCGATCAGATTCAGCGCTCGACACCAAACCGGCACAAGATGATGGTTTCTGGCAAGATCATCACTGGCGAGATAGCGATCCGATTATAGCGGATCGCTATCCGATAAAAAAAGAAAAAGACTGTACCAATTTCTGCCGCAACAGAAGCAGTTCTCCCCGATTTAAAAAAATTCGATAGAGTTGGTTGTGATGCCCAAGACTCTGGGCTTCAGCACGGTCGTTGGCCTCGTGTGTCTCGGAGGAACGGCGAAAAAAGAAAGAAACGACTCGGGCGTATCGATTTTTTGTTAGAGCCGTTTGACGATGGAGTTTGTTCATCCATTGGCGGCCGGGATTTTCAGCTTTGCTCCGGCCTTCCTGAACCAGTCGAATCTTTTTCTTGTCGATCAGCTGTAAAAGTCGCTCCATGGCGACCCAATCGCTCAAACCCGAATCGACGAACACACTTTCCACCGAGCGCGGCTGGACAAATAGCTGAAAAAATTCAGTTTCAGCAGCGGAAAGATCCGAAACCGGCGCAGCCGGGTCTGCCTGCATCACCGACGTCAGGGGAGGTAGTTGTCCGGATAATTCCCGGCATCTGTTATAATAGCGCAGGCCGCGCGACACCAAATCGGAGTGGCGAGCGAGCAAAACAGCCGCTCGTTCCGAGGGACCCAGGATAACCTGGAAAAATCCATCCAACCAGGCCATCAGATAATAAAAGGCTTTTTCCGGATCGAGGTCACCCAGTTCGGCATCGATCAATTTCCCTTCTTTGATAAAAACGGTACCGCGTTGCGATCCACGCCGCAAATCTATTCGCCCGGATTTGCACCCCAATTCCAGCGTTTGTAACAGATCCGCCAGCGACATTTCTTTCAAGCTGCCGTCGAATCCATGTTGCAGGAGCCGCAGAGAATCCTGCAAGACATCGTTTTCCTGCAACAGTGCCTCAATGCGAACAGCCATCTCTTCCGGATAATAAGGTCTGTCGACAAAATCATCGATGTCCATCTTTAAAATGCGCAACCGGTCTTCAAGTCGCGGTTCGTGTCCGGTTATGATAACCGGCAGATGCCGTGTGTTCGAATTATTGCGGATTTGTTGCAGGATTGTTGGTGCGTTTTGGCTCGGCGGATCGTGATCGATGATGATGAGATTTGATTTTTCCGATACGATTCGCTCCAGAACCGTTTTACCATCTGGGAAAACCTGGCAAAGAATTCCGTTTTCCCGCAACACCCTGATCAAGGAAGAACAACGCTCCTTGTCCGAATCGATCATGGTCACCCGGCGCAGTCGACCTAGAGCAGTCGCTGCCGCATGAGGATCAGACATGAGCGCCTCTTGGCTTTGAGGCGGCATAGCTCTCGAATAAATTGAAAAGCAACGTGCGTGCGTTTTTGGTGTTCATTTCATCCAAACGACAGATTCCGACAGCAGAAGAAATTCCGAGTTTTTGTCGCACAGCAGCCAGATCGATTTCACGGTCGCTATTGCTGCGGACCACTACTTGCCATGGACGGTTGAGTTTGCTTTTCAAAACCGAGACCAGATAGCGATAGTAAGTCCAATCGAGTCGATCTCCATCCAGCAAAATCAAATAGCCCAACGTGCGCGGAGCAAACAGATCGATAAAGGGCGTGAATTCTTTGGCCAGATAGAGGCCGATGACATTTAACAAACGCTTGCCTCTGAACTCGGCTGTACCGTAATAGATGTCGCTCAGATCCTCGCGTTTGGCTTTTTCCGTACAGGTCTCTCCATCAACCAACGCATCGACAAATTGTCGGCTCACGCTCCGATTGGAGCCGAAAACCAAAACGCCTCCGTGAGCTTGTCTGAAAAGATGTCGGGCATCCGTTCCATTCTCTTTGGGTAACGAAAAATCCTTTGGTATCGATGGAGGAATCTTTGATGTCAGCTTTTCGGCTGGGGCTGGACCTTCAGAACGAATCTTAAAAAGTTCGTCCAGGGGATGCGTCTCTTCAAGCCGGTTTCGCGTATCCGCCAACTTTTCTTCATCGATGAGAGCGCTCTTATGCCACTCTTGCGGCGTAAAAGCTGACGATTCCTCGGTCGCTCGAAAAATCGAAAAAGGATCCTGTTCCTCCGCCCACTCAAGCAGTTCGTTCTCCGCCAGCTCGCCAGCTTGAGGAGGTGTGGATGGCGCAAGAGTCGAATCGACCTCTGCCAAATCCGGATCTTGATCGCACGGCGACGATTTCGTCGTCCTGTCCTGGATCGAGGGCTCTTTGTCTTCCGGGATCAAAGCCGGTGCAACGGAATGTCCACGGCGGTCTCTATCCGGTTCGGCTTTTAGAAAGCCGAGATCATATAATTTCTGGATTCGCCTCAGGCTGGTCAGCTCGTCGTAATTGCTTTCATCGATAACCCGTTCGAGCGTCCGCTTTCCATCGAACAGAGAAATAAAATGGTCGAGATCACGTTCGAGTTGTTGGGCGGATATTATTTTTCGAAAATTTTCGGTCGTGACCAATACCGCGTCGAGTGGTGGAAGATGCTTCAGCAATTCTTCACGAGTTTCCATCCTTTTGACTCCTTGCAGCAATAACCCCAGATTGCTCACACCGATTTGATCGGCGTCATCTATAGCACAGAAAAACATGGAAAATCGGCCTTTGCTCCAGGCGAACATTTTATAAACAGCCGCTTCTCCTTGCAGGGACAGAGTTGACGCCATGATTACGGCACCATTGCGAAAAAGGATCTGCCCCTGAATGCCGCTTTCCGTATACAAAGATAGAATACCGGTCTTGCGTTCCATGCCAAAAACCTGGACCAGTTCTGTCGGATTCAGATCTTCGAGTCGGCCGACAAATTTCTTGTGCGCTACGGTTTGATCGAGTGAGCGCTTTTCGAGACGCGCCAGCACCATCCGAACTCGTTCGACAATTTCACGGATATGCTTAGGCTTGACGATATAATCCTTGGCACCGAGTTTGAAACTTTTTACACGGTGCCAGACATCGCTCTTTTGGGTGAGAAAAATAATGTGGGGTGTTCGATCGACATATTTACGCTGAGTGATTTCGAGAATGCGGTAGCCATCAATTCCCGGAGCGGCAACCTCCGACAACACGACATCATAAGAATCGTTGAATAGTTTGTCCAATGCCTCATGATCGGTCCTCGCCAAAACAACCGAGAAATTTCTCTCGGAAAAATGGTTTTGGAAAATTCGTAGATTTTTCTCGTCGTTGTCGACGACAAGAATTTTACGATTGTTCATTGCCGAGTAACCAGTGTTGCTCACTCTGTTAATCCGATGCGTTGAACCCGGAATGAAAGGATCCTGGACAACGTGAAAATTGCCGTGCGTCCATGCCCTCAAACAAACAAATAAGGTTCCACCCGCACATGCCGCACACACGCGGCTGCACAGTTTGTTTTAACGTATATAAAAAATTACCGCCAGTCAAGTCATTTCTCACAAAAAAAAAGCCGGATTTCTCCGGCTTGAATCAAATTGGGTAGACTTTTTAAACTAGGGCCAAAGCACGCGTCAGACGGGCAAAACGACTTTCCTCGATTGCTGTAGGCTCTGCACCGGCTAAAAAGGCCATACTGCCCTCTAATTTTTCTAATGGTAGGGGCGGTATAGCCGCAAAGCCATTGCGATTCAATCGAATTGTTTCACCGATCGCCGGAAGACGCAACACCCACTCCCGCGAGTCGTCCATTTCGACAAACCACAACGACAGAAGCCGATTTTTGCATGCCGAATCGACCATCACCCGCAGAACGATTTGGTTACGATTGATGACCAAATCCGCTTTTTCTTGCAAACCGGTCGGCGCTTCTTCGATTGGCTTTACAAAACGCAATCGAAATTCGCGCTCTCCGTTCTTTGATTCACCCTCCGCAGCATTGCCGATCAAGATCCCAAGCTGCATCGAATCGTGAGAGACGGTTTCCGCGAATTTCAATACGTGATTAGAAATTGGGAACCGAAGTTCCTGTAACAAAACCTTGTAAAAATCATCGATTTCGCGCGTTAGCTCTTGGCATGCGGGGCATTGCTGAAGATGCATTTGAAGCCGCTTACGCTCTTCGAGCGAGAGATCGATATCCAGAAGCAGCAACTCGAGTTGTTTGCTGTCCGGACATCGCCGGTCAGAAAGGAAAGGATTGGTCATAAGCTACACAGCAGTTTGTTCGAATCCAAAACACGTGTATTGTGTTGTTACAATTTTCATCATAACATACACGCAAAGCGGAAATTTTACGGAAAAAAATTATAACAATTCTTTGAGGTGTTTGCGGAATTCTCGCTTGGCAACTTTGGCCAGGTATTCGAATACAGAGCGTTCCTGTTGCCTATAGTCCTGCTGTGTGAGGGTGGGGATATAATGCTTGAGATTGCGGAAGTAAGAAGAGCTGTCCTTTTTCTGAATCAGATCATAAAGGACATCGCGAAGCGCTTGGCGATAAATCTCGGTTTTGGTGGCTGACAATTTGCCGGTTTCAAGGTATTGGGTGCGAATCTTGTCCTCCAGCATTCGCATCACCACATCGATATAGTTTTCGATTTCTTTGGATTCCATATGATCCTGCGGCGTTGGAGTAACGTCGCCTGCAGCCAGGCGCTCCTTGAACAGATCAAACTTGGCATGACGAACCAGTTTCACAATGGCATCCAGAGACACATAATTCTGGTATTCATCCAACTCGTGCAGTTTTTCAAATAGATGTTTGATAAGCAAGGAGACTGACTTGGAGGGATCGTAGACATCGATAAAAACCGACATCAAAAGATCATCCGGAATTGGCGGACAGTTGCGGCGCAAATAAGAAGAGAGCTGCGGATTGCCGCCCGGCCGGGGATCTGTCACAACCAGTCCGTTTGAATGAAAAATAAAATCGCGACCCATTTCTTTAAAGAGATGCATTTTTTCCGAATTGCGCACGCTTACCTTGATGTTGCGCACAATTTTAGCACCTTCCGGATCACGCTCACGGAAAATTCTCGACAGCTCCTGTTTGGTCTTGCGAACCACCAACCGCCGGGTGAGAATTAAAACCTCCGCATCGCTGAGTGTCGGTTCTTCGCAGAATTTCGGCTCATAATAGCGCTTGAGTTGGAAAAATCGATCCGCCTCGTCACGGCTAAAAAGCTCGGCTATACAGTCCAATGCCAAGTCATCGAGTTCCAGATCGGTTTCCATTCGCTCGCCGACGATCCGCTTGCCGAGAACTTGTTGAAATTTAAGATAACTAAGGGAAATTTTTTGTACGAGGTGAATGAATTGTATCAGTTCAGCCTGACAATAGGTTCCCGCACAAATATTTTCAACCAGTTGCTTCAAGTTAACTGTGTTCATAGGGTTGTGCGACTCTCACCAAAAAGGTCAACTCTTTTCCCGCATCCGCATTTTCCATCCCTGTTCTCTACTCCTGAATTCCTCGCTGATGAATGGCCTTTATGCGGGTCCACACTTGCCCTCGAGCCGGATACGATTCGCTTGATTCCCTCTTGCCGGCCCGAAAGAAACGGCACATACCGCTTCATAATCAAGCTCCTTTGACCATGGCAAAACCTATACCATTCTCAATCGATCTCAATCAACACGTAATTATCTGTTTTTATTGTGGAATATAGCAAGACTTCAAGGATGTGCTTTGGAAGGATTGTCTCATGTTGAAACAACGTATCGAGTTGATACAAAAAAGCCCCTCTCCGGCTATTCTCCGGATTGGGGCGGTGATAACGTGGAAGACGATTGCGACGATCAGCTTTTGACCATGGGCAGACCATATTTTTTAGCTTTGCGATAGATCGTAGCCCGCCCGATACCCAGCTTTTTGGCGGTTTTGGAAATATTGCCTTCACACTCGAGCAATGCTTGTCGCAATGCCTCTTCCTCTAATTTTTCGATCCAGCCTGAAAGAGTGCTGTCCGATTCATAGATTCGCTTTTCGCCCAGGGCACGAACAGCCGCCGGCAAATCGCCAGCCATGATTTCGGGCCCATTTGCCAGAACGACGGCGCGCTCCATCGAATTTTCCAATTCGCGTACATTTCCCGGCCAATTGTAAGCCATCATCAAATCCAAAGAATCACCGTTGATGCCGTGTATATTTTTCTTTTCCGCTTCGCTGTATTTCTTTAAAAAATGCGCGGCCAACAGATGAATGTCCTCCTTACGCTCGCGAAGCGGCGGCAGTTTGATTGGAAAAACGGAAATGCGATAATAGAGATCCTCTCGAAACTCTCCTGCCTTCATCGCCTCTTCAAGATCACGATTGGTCGCGGAAATGACCCGCACATCCACCTTGATCAATTCGTTGCCACCGACACGCTCGAATTCGCGTTCCTGAAGAACACGCAACAATTTAGACTGGGTGGCCTGACTCATCAGACCAATTTCATCGAGAAAAATCGTGCCGCCGTTGGCTTGCTCAAATTTGCCGATTCGGCGAGCGGTTGCACCGGTGAACGACCCCTTTTCGTGTCCGAATAATTCGCTTTCCAGCAGCGATTCGGGCAGCGCCGAACAATTGACCGCAACAAAAGGTTTGGTACTGCGAGTCCGGGACTGATAGTGAACAGCGCGAGCGATTAATTCCTTTCCTGTACCGCTTTCGCCCTGAATCAAGACCGTCACATTGCTGTTGACGATCTTTTCCAATGAGCGAAAAACATCCTGCATCACTCCGCTTTGACCGATGATATTTTCATAGGCATACTTTGTGCGCAGTTCGGATCGCAGCTCGTCAACCTGACGGCGCAACGAACTATTCAACAAGGCGTTGTTGATCGTCACCAACAAACGATCGCGAGCAAAGGGTTTGGTGAGAAAATCATACGCACCGAGCTTCATCGATTCGACAGCGCGCTCAATGGTTCCATGGGCCGTCATCATGATAACCGGTATCAAAGAGTTTTCTCCCTTGATACGTTTGAGCGTTTCGATTCCGTCGATGCCGGGCATTTGAATATCCATCAGAACCAAATCGGGAATTGTTTCCCGTATAAATTTTAAACACGCTTCGCCGCTCAACGCCGTAACGATGTCAAAGCGTTTTTCCTTTTTTAGAGTCGCTTCGATCATTTTGCTGATATTCTTGTCGTCGTCGACAACCAGAATAGCCGCTTTTCGTTCTTTTGTTTCCACAGAGAACTCCACTTTGATCGAATAAAAGGGCAACTCGGAAATCAACCATCCGAATTTTCACTACCAAAGTCTTGACAAAGGGCCCTTCTCTCGACGATGTCCCAGAGTTTGCTGGGGATTCCGTGCTTTACGCCGAATCCGGGCCAGAATGAGAACAGTTCATTCTATTAAATATTTGCGTCATTCGCAAGAATTTTTTGTATTATTGTGATACACCCAAAATATCTGTTCAATTTTTCAACACCCCAGACTTTTGAGTATTTCCGTATTTTTCGGTCGGATCGTCATTCGTAAAAAACCCCATTTTTCTCCCACCCAATTTTTCTCCAGCTTGTTCCAGTCTTTTTCTGTGGTCACAATCCAGGTGCAACCGAATTGCGCCGCCTGGTGTTCAAGGGCTTCGATATCGAGTAGAGAATAGGCGTAATGGTCGGAAAAAGATCGGAAAACTCTGATCTCGACACCTAAAAGCCGCAACTGGTCCCGGAAACGATTCGGTCGAGCGATTCCGCAAAACGCCAAAACCCGTTCGCCTCGCAAAATATCGACTGGCCATCGACTTTTCTGCCCGACCAAAGCCTCAACCTCATAATCAGCGAAAAGCCGGGGTGTCTTTTGAGGCACGCGATCCAACGAAAAATGCGCCGGTGTTTTTCCGTTCAGCCAAATCAAATCAGCACGATTGAGATGCGTTCGTCTCTCCCGCAAGGGACCGGCAGGCAAGCAAAAACCATTGCCCCAGAGGGAATCAGCACAAAAAGTTACAATATCCACATCCCGGTGCAAACGCCTGTGCTGAAAACCATCATCCAACAAAATGACATCGGGATGAAACCGCTGTTCCAGAAAATGGCCGCCGCGAACACGATCACGGTCCACCAAAACCGGAATCCCGGGCAGAGTCTGCGCCAGCATAACCGGCTCGTCGCCCCCCTGTCGGCTGTCGGCCAGCATCCGTTGTCCGTCTGAGACCATCACCATGCCACGACTCTCACGCCCATAACCGCGGCTGAGCACGGCCACGGCCTTGCCGTGCTGTTGCAGCCGACGTGCGAGATACTGTACGGTAGGGGTTTTTCCGGTACCACCGACCGAAAGATTTCCTACACTGATGACCCGACACGCAAGGTGGTGGACCCGTAAAATTCCTCGATCATACAGAGCATTTCTCAGGTCGATGACTCCCGCATAGAGCAACGAAAACGGCCACAACAGAATCGCCGGCCAGATGCGATCAAAAAACCGCACGAGCCTCTTCCTCCAACCGGTTCAGAGCGTTCTCGATCTTTTGCCGCCACAACTCCATCTCCTCGGCGCTGAGCTGCGGCGGAACATAAAGAGGCTTTCCATAGAGGACACAGGTTTTGGAAAATGGCAGCCACAGAGTAAAGCCATCCCAGGTTTTAAGGGTTACAGCCCATTTGGCGGCAAAGGTCATCGGCAGGATCGGGCAACCAGAGCGCTGCGCCATCAATACCGTACCCATTTTCAGGCGGTGACGAGGTCCGCGCGGGCCATCCGGCATAAGGGCGCAGACCTCGGCTTTTCTCAGTCGAGCGGCCATCTGCTGAAACGCACGTAACCCGCCGCGAGTGCTGGAACCGCGCACGGTTCGATATCCCAGGCGATGGATGGAACGGGCAATCATCTCTCCGTCCCGGTGTTCGCTGACCATTGCAGTGATATCCTGTCCGCGATGCACAAAAATGGGCAACAACATTTTGCCGTGCCAGAGCACAATGAGAAAACCTCGTTTCTTTTCCGCCAGACGATCGAATCGTATGCGATTTTTTAGGCGAATTCTTGCACAGTTGCCAAAGAACAAAATCAACAACCAGACCAGTTTTATCGAAAGCACAAAAAGAATTCGTCTTTGTGTTTCCTTTTGCATATAGTATACGCCGTTTTGGGAGTTACAAATGTGCCGTTGCTCACAGAAACCTGTTTTAACCATAAAAAAGCTTAAAAATATGGTCAGCCGTCCGGCCGGAAGCCCCTGGGGGGCCAAGTTTGGCTTTAACAACCGCCAGTTTTTTCTTCATTTCTGCACGGCGATTCGCATCGAACAAAAGGCTTTGGATCGGTTGGTAGAGAATCTCGGGGCGAACATCTTTTTGTAAAAATTCCTGAACGATCTTTTCACCCGCCACGACATTGACCAACCCGATATAGGGAATTTTCACCAAATTTTTTCCCAACCAAAAAGTCAGAGGCGAGACGCGATAGGCCAACAGAAACGGCACATTAAAACACGCTGTCTCAAGGGTGGCGGTACCCGAAGCGACCATCGCTGCGGTGCTGTGCCGCAATAAATCATAGGTGTGGCTTCGGATCAAAACTGCATCGATCGGCTTGCCGTAGATTGACCGGGCTTTATCCTCCGATACGGTATCCGCCAGAGCTACTGCGACCTGCAAGTTCGAATGCTCCCGACTTAGCTGTTCCGCAGTCTGCAAAAGCGGCGGTAAAAGATGAGAAATCTCCTGATTTCGACTGCCCGGTAAAAGAGCGAGAAGGGGGCGATTCGGATCGATGCCATGGCGGGATAATGCATCGCCAGCTTCCAAACGGTTCAAATGATCGACAAGGGGATGGCCGACCAAGACCGTATCCAGGCCATAACGTGAGAAAAAATCAACCTCAAAGTCAAAAAGAACGGCCATCTGATCGATAGTCTCGGCCATTTTGCGGGCGCGTCCCTGCCCCCAGGCCCAGACCTGAGGCGCAATATAGTAAAATACCCGACATCCTCGTTGCTTTGCCGCTTTGGCAAAACGCAAATTGAACCCCGGATAATCGACCAAAATCAAGCCATCCGGCTTTCGCTGCTGCAGTTGCTGAACCAGATGGTTGAAAACGCGGCGGAAAAAAGCGTAATGGCGCACCACCTCGACAAAGCCGATGTAAGCTAACTGGTCGATATGATAGAGCAACTCCACGCCAGCTTTGCGCAGGTGCTCTCCACCCACACCAAAAAACTCAAGATGCGGATCCTTTTTTTTCAGGGCCGCAACCACCTCTGCAGCGTGCGAATCGCCGGATGCCTCACCGGCGATGATCATCAGGCATCTACCCATTGCAACCTCAACACACGATCCACAGGAAAACCAACAACAAAGAAACGGACGCCTGGGACTGCAGAGAGCGGCGTTCGGTGTGCAAAGCCTTGCGCCAATTTGTCGGTTTTCGACTCCCGGCATTCCATCCTTTCAAACGAAACAAAATGCGTGGCACATGTTTTTCATAAACTGCATATTCCTGTGGAAATTTTTGCCGCAAAAACTCTTCCTCAGCCAGAATAATCGTCAGGTATTGAAATATCGTCAAAGCCAAGACAATCAGGAGAAACCAGGGCATCCAGGGCCAGGCCATGACGATCAATCCGCTACTGATCAAAAAATTTCCCAGATAGAGAGGATTTCGAAGATGCCCATAAGGGCCGGTCGTCACCAGCTCGTCTGCCCCCACACGGCCGCTGGTTCGGGTCGCGCTGCCGGCATAGCGGATTGCCCAGAGGCGTAAACCTTCACCCATTACAACGATCAAAAAACCGAAAAAAAGGCTTTTGCCACTTGGCTCTGCCAAAATTAATGCCAAAAGAAGAATGGGAATGGGCGTGTAGCTTCGATTGCGAAAAAAAAAGTTGCCGATCCGTCGTAACATCATCATCTCCTCCCGTTTTCAATGCGCTGGATAATTTCAGCCGCAACTTGTAAAGCCCGCAATCCATCTTCACCGCTGACTACCGGACGGCTGCCTCGGCGAACCGAAGAGATAAAACCCTGCCATTCGAACCGCATGGCATCCATTTCCGGAATCGGCGGTTTGGTATAAACAATCTGTTTGGGATTGCTTCCTCTCTCGATTTGCCCGAGTATCAGCGTGCTCTGAGCACTCTCGACTTGATCGACAAGCTGAAAAATCTCGGAAAATCTCTGCAAAAAATCGATCGAAATATAGCTGTCTTTTTGAAACAAGCGCATCTTGCGCATCTTTTTCTGCGATATACGGCTGGCAGTGACATTGGCCACGCATCCGTTCTCAAATTGGAGACGCACGTTAGCGATATCCACCTGGTCGCTTACCACAGCCACACCATTGGCGTCGAGTTTTTCCAGCTTGCTGTCGACCAGGCTGAGAATGATGTCGAGATCGTGAATCATCAAATCCAGCACCACTGCAACATCAGTGCCGCGCGGATCAAAAGGCGCCAACCGATGCGATTCAATGAAACGGGGCTGCAAATCAATCCCTTCAAGCGCTCGAATCGCAGGATTGAAACGTTCGATATGGCCGACTTGCAGGGTCAGGTTGTTTTTCGCCGCCATCTCGACCAAAGTATGGGCTTCGGCTACACTGCTGGCAATCGGCTTTTCGACGAAAACGGGCTTGCCGGCCTCCAGAGCCCGGCCGGCTACCGCCAGATGTTCGGTCGTCGGCACTATGACACCCACTGCATCCACAGAGGCGATCAACTCGTCGATGCTGGAAAAATTGCGACAGCGAAATGTTTCGACCACTTGAGCTGCGACTTTGTTGTCGATATCGAAAACACCGACCAATTCCGCCTCGGCCAGCTGTGACAGGGCATTGCAATGGAATTGGCCCAGTTTTCCCACACCAGCCAATCCAATTTTGAGTCTCTGCATGTCCTCCTACCTTTCCTTCCTGATTCGGTGAAAACCACGGTTTCTCAAAAAATCAATATCGAATATTGCCATATTATTGGCAAAATTGATTATCAAAGCATGACTTTGCTTGTAATAAATCCCGGATGTCCAGTAACCGAACCCTAATGATAATAAATAACAATTTCGAACTAACGGCAAAATTGTAAATCTCACTGGTGTCCCAAACGGGGACACCACACAACCTATCTGATTTAAAAACAGTAGAGGTTTATATGAAAACTGCAGGTCAGGTTCGCTATTTTGCCGTTTGGCACAAGTTTCTATTTATCAGTTGACTAATAATGCTACTAAAATCTATTTGGGACAGGAATGTGAAAATTTGGCTTTTCATCAGTGAAAGTGATCGCTGTTTTTGCGGTAATTAGAGTATGTGGAGTCCCAACATGGGACTCCCGCGATAGATCATATTTGTTGTAATTCGGTTATTTCCGAATCTGGCTTCCTGTGAGGCTTGCGATAGATGGTTGCCAGATATCCTGCAACAGCTGTACGATTTGTTGCAGCCCAATTTCATCGTCCCGGTCGAAATCAGCCACGGTTTCGCTGTCCACATCGAGAACAGCCTTTAGGGCTTTCCGACGATCAAAGATCGGAACAACGATTTCCGATTTGGATCGGGCGTCACACGCGACATGCCCGACGAAATCGTGAACATTGTCCACTAGAATCGTCCGCTTTTCGCGCACAGCAGCGGCACAAACACCTTTGTCTAAAGAGAGGCGCACGCACGCAGGCGGACCTTGAAAAGGGCCAAGCAACAGATGGTCAGAGCAAAAAAAATAGAATCCGACCCAAAAGAAATTAGGCAGGTATTCTTTGAGAATCGCTGCGGTATTGGCCAGGGTGGCGACCAAGTCAACATGGCGAACGGTTTGCGCCCGCACCCGCGCGGCCGCCCATCGATAAGCTTCAGTTTTGTTGTGAATCATCGAATCCTTTATCGCTGGTTCGCTCCGTCCAATCCCAGAGATTTGCGCGTATAGGGTATCAGCCCACCCTGCTGAAAAATGCCCAAAACTGCATTCGGCAACGGAGGAAAAGAGTATTCTCCGGCGGCACAGAATATTCGGCCCATCTGCAGGTCGATGGTGATCTGCTCACCCGGCTGGAACAAATCGGGTGATTGCGGTAAAGTCAGCGCTGGCAATCCGGCATTGATGCAGTTGCGAAAATAAAGTCGGGAGAAGGATCGCGCCACAACGGCACCCACACGTGCATATTTAAAACAAAAAGCTGCCTGTTCGCGCGAGCTACCGCAACCGAAATTCTTTCCGGCGACAATGACATCGCCAGGTTGAACTTGTTTGGCGAAGTTCGGATCCAGATCCTCAAAGGCGATTTTAGCCATCTCTTGTGGATCGGTGACGGTATAGGTGTATTTGCCCGGGAAAATCACATCTGTATTGACGTCGTCTCCATATTTCCAGACACGACCTGTGATCAATTGCATGGAAATTCCTCCGCCGTTATTTGATGCTGGAACGAGAATCAGTGATTTTACCGGTCAAGGCACTGACGGCTGCGGTCAAAGGACTACAGAGATAGATTTCCGCCTCTTTGCAGCCGAAACGCCCTTTAAAATTTCGATTCGATGTACTGAGTGTAACTTCCTGGGGTGCCAGTACACCCTCGTGGTTTCCCATACAAGGGCCACAACCGGTATTGACCAAAACCGCACCCGCATCGACAAGAGTGGAAATAAAGCCCGCCTTCAGTGCCTGCTGCAACACCTGCTTTGAAGCCGGAATGACAATCATACGGATATCTGGATGGATGCGTTTTCCCTCGAGGACTGAAGCGACAACTGCAAAATCTTCGAGTCTCGCATTGGTGCAGGAACCAAAGAAAATCTGATGGATTGTTTTGCCGGCCACCTGATCGACTGGACAAACATTGTCGACCGTATGCGGACAGGCAATCTGTGGGGCCAGATTGCTGACGTCGAATTCCAGCACCTGATCGAATTCGGCATCCGCATCTGAATAAACAGGCTCGAAACCGGTCTTGGCCCGGCCATCCAGGAATGCCAGGGTTTTGCTGTCCGGTTCCATGTATCCATTTTTCGCGCCCATCTCGACCGCCATATTTGTCAAAACCATTCGGCTATCGATGGTCAGGGCTTCAATGGTCGGACCGGTGAACCAAACCGATTTATACAACGCCCCGTCTGCGCCGACACTGCCAATGATATGCAGCATGATATCCTTGGCGGAAACACCTTTGGGTGGAACGCCCCGTACGACAATTTTCATCGTTTCTGGAACCCGCAGCCAGATCTGGCCGGTCGCCAAAATGGCGGCCATTTCGCTGCGCCCAATTCCCGTGGAAAAAGCACCGAATGCGCCATAAGTCGTGGTGTGCGAATCACTGCCGACAATCAGCTTGCCGGGGAGCGCGAATCCTTCCTCGCATAAAACTTGGTGACAAATACCTCTTTCAATATCGTAAAAATTTCGAATACCCTGCTCTTTTACGAATTGGCGAATCTCTTTGTGATTTTGGGCGAATTTTTCATTCGCCGCCGGAACGCAATGATCCAACACCACAACGTGGCGATCGGGATTTTCAACACGCGAAACCCCGATCTCTTGCCAGGTTTTGACTATCGCCGCCGTGTTGTCATGGCTCATGGCAAAATCCGGTGAGACCTGAACGATCTCGCCCGGCACCACCGTTTTCCCGGCCAGACGACCAAGAATCTTTTCTGCAAATGTTTGCCCCATGATGCGACTCCACTGAATAATCCACGGCCAATTGGGCTTGACCTACATTGACCCGACCTGAAAACAAAACATACTAAATCTTACGACAATCGGCTTAAAAAAACAACCGCTTTTCAATGCGTCCGCTCCGCATCAGCCCGCAATTGAACTCCGGCTGCCAATTTTTCGCAGACCGCGTCATAGAGCAAGACGCCTTCCTCTGTCAGACAGAGCGACTGATCGATGTGAGTCAAAAGTCGACCATCGCCAGAGGGCGAAAATGCCGGGGCTTGTTCGGCGATTGTCAATTTTCCTTTTCTCGCAAATTCGAACAAATCGCTATCCGTCGCTACATGCCAACGATGGCTATCGATGCCGGTCTTGAGACGCAATCCCAATAATATCATTTCTAAAAGCGCTTGTTCACCGGTCAAATCTTCATGCTCGGCGGTCGCGGCCCGACCGGATTCGATCGCCAGACAATACCCTTCTACATCCGGGGAATTCCACCAACGGCTTTTTCCGTCGAACGAATGAGCTGAAGCGCCGAAACCGCAATACGGCATTCCCTGCCAATAAGCACAATTGTGACGGGATGCAAATCCACGTCGTGCATAGTTGGACAGTTCATAGTGGTCATATCCCGCCTGAGGCAGAAGGTGCATGGCATCGAGCATCATTTCCCGCTGCAGCTCTTCCGGACACAGTTTTATCTCGCCCCTGTCGACGGAGGCAGCCAATGGTGTAGCGGGCTCGACGGTCAAACCATACAAGGAGAGATGTTCGAGTTGGAACGAGAGAGCTTGTTCGAGATTTTCCTGCCAGGCTCGCCGGGTCTGCCCGGGCACGGCGAAGATCAAATCGATACCCAGATTGGTAAAACCGGCGTTTCTGGCTGAACGAATCGAATCGCATGCGGCATTCGAATCATGAATGCGGCCGAGTCGCTGCAAGTCCGCATCCCGAAAACTCTGCACGCCAAGCGTTAACCGATTCACGCCCGTCCTCCGTAAACCGGCGAGCCATTCGGCGCTCAGCGTTCCGGGATTTGCCTCACAGGCTATTTCGATATCCGCATCGACAGAAAAACTATTTCGAATAACCCGCAAAAGAGTGGATAGATCATCCGGAGAGAGTAATGAAGGGGTGCCTCCGCCGATATAGATGGAGCGCACCGCATACGCTTTGTCCCGCATTCGGAAAGCTACACAATCGATTTCGCCCACGAGTGCGGCTATGTAGCGGGGTATCAAATGCAGCTGTGTCACCGAATAAAAATCGCAATAGCCACATTTTCGGCGACAAAAAGGGATGTGTATATAAAGGGCAAGTTCCCCCATTCGTTTACCGTATCACCCCAAAGATTCGGCTCCAGCGAATCTTGGCGAATGGATTCCATAAAGGTGGAACGCTGTCCCAGGACATATAGATGACCATTGCCCGTCCGACCAGATTTTCCATGGGCATAAAACCCCAATAACGGCTGTCCGAGCTGTTGTCGCGGTTGTCGCCCATCATGAAAAGATGATCACTCGGCACTACGACCGGCCCATAATTGTCGTTGTTGAGATTGGCATCGCTGTAATGACGAATGGTATAGGAACGACCGGTTCCTGTTTGAACCCGATAATAGTCCATCATTCGCCGCTCTTCGAGATCATAAACACGCGAATCGATTCGCGTGATTTCACCCTCCGGCCGATTGTTGATATAGACGATTCCCTTGCGCACCTCGATGGTATCTCCGGGCAAACCGATACACCGTTTGATATAGTCCTGTTTGGGATTGAGCGGATATTTGAACACGATTATTTCGCTCCGTTCCGGCTTTTTAAATCCCGGCAACTTTAATGAAGGAAGGTCGATATCGGTGAAAGGAACGCGATCGGGTGTCTTGACGCCATAAATAAACTTGTTCACCAGTAAAAAATCGCCGATCAAGAGAGTGTCTTTCATGGATCCTGTCGGTATGCGAAAAGCCTGCACAACCAGAGCGCGCAAAATCAGAGCCGCGATCAGAGCGATGGCAAAAGCCTCTATATATTCACCGATCGGACTCTTAAATTTTTTGTTCATCTCCTCCTTCGCTCCACTTTTAGGCTGGGGTTTCTGGTCCTGTTGGCAAAAACAGGATCAGATGCTTCTGCCGGTTCAAAAAAAACAACAAAAATTTCATTCTCGATTAGACCTTCCAGTCAATAGAGTCTAACCGCTCGACAACCTTTTGTGTTCCGAGAAAAACCAAAAGGCCGGATAACGCTAAAAAGAATAAAATAGCGGCGGCACTCATTTCGATATAAATCCCGCCGGCCACAATCAGGGCGGACAGACCGAGATAGAATGAATAACAGAAAAGCGAAAGAAAATGTCCGCTGAGCGAGACGATCCGATTGACCCGTTCCCATTTAAATTCGCCGAAAAAGACACCGATCAAGAGTCCGATCGTCGAAGCGGACAGAACAACGGTCAACAACAGGAACGAAACAAAAAGCGCCTGAGCACCTGTAATTCGCTCTTTGATCACCAGAATCAAAAGAGCAGTCATCAGGCCAAGCGCGGCAAAAGCCGATGCTTCAAAAAGCTTGCTCCAAACAACCCGCCTCACCGACAGGGCAGAACTTTTGATATAGATAATAGAGATGCCTTCCAACGGTAAAAGCAAACTGCCGGTGTTCAAAGCCACCAACCCGCCCAAAAAACTCAACACGATAAAAGGCGAAAGCATCTCGAATCCGGATCCTGAACTGACCGGGGGCATCATCATGGCATAAATCACCACGATCGCCGGATAAAAAACGATCTGCATGAAAAGACGCAGATCGCGACGGAACATCTTGAGATCTTTGGAAAATAAGGCCCGGGTTATCGAAACCTGACGATGTGAGGTTTTGTGAATTCTCTCGTAAAAACCCGTTGCACCCTTTTGAACTGACAACCCCCGACGATCATTGCGCCACACCAACAAGCTCGCGGCGACAGCGGCTCCGCCCACGATCGGCACCGCTACGGCCAGTTGGAACGCCGGCCAGATACTCTTGGCCTCTCCTGAAAGCGGTAAAAAAAGATGCAAAACATCTTTGACCCATGTAGCTGGCAAATAGACTGTCAGCGCCGGAGGGCGAAAATCCACCAAACGCTGAACTCGCTGCAATTGAAAAGAAGCGGAACCGGGATCGTAACGCGACATCTGTATCCCATAAAAACCGCCCCACATGACGAGCATAACCAGCGCAAAAATCGCCATCGACCAGCGCCGGGCCTGTTTTTGCGGCACAAGAGAGATCAGCAGAGACGCGAAAAGAATCGCCAACTGAATGGAGAGCAGCAAAAATGCGGCGGAAACGGGCAAAAGAATCACATAATAGCCGATGCCGACCTGATAATGAATGCCAACAGCAAGCAAAAGCGGTATTCCGAAATAAAGATAGAGCAGTGCCCCTGCAAAAGCGGTTTCGAGCTGCTTGACAGTCATAATCTGCCAAGGGGGGATCGGCTGGCTCATCAGCAACGGCAAATCTTTGGACATAAAGTGGGTATGAATCGCCACCGAAACACTTGAACAAAACAAAACGATAAACAGCGCTAAAAAAGAAAGATGTAAAAAATTCAAAATCAACAAATCGACATCGACCGGCAATGCCCTCCATGATGCGAAAAGCAAAAGGTTTTGTCGCAACAGGATAACAGGCAACAGCAACGCCAGGATCGGAGTGATTCGGCGCAGTCGGCTTTTCTGTTGCGACAGGGTATTCCAGGCACAGCGCAAACGGATTTTGATACAGGCCCACACCCGCCTTTACTCCTCTAAAAAACCAGTGTGAAAAGCAGAGGTGTTTTCTTCTCCGGTCAGTTGCAGGAAAATATCTTCCAGAGTGTGAGCTGAAGAGGCGGCCTGGTTCCTTAAACCGTCCAAGGTGTTCACCGCCAGCAATCGACCCTTGTGAATGATACCGATTCGATCGCACATCCGTTCGGCCAATTCGAGGATATGGGTTGACATAAAAATCGTTCGGCCACGGCCGACCAGATGGCGCAACAGATCTTTTAAGCGATGAGCGGATTTGGGATCGAGACCGACTGTGGGTTCATCCAGAACCAATACCTGCGGATCGGCGATGAGCGCACCCGCGAGGGCCACCTTTTGTTTGGTGCCATGGGACAACTCTTCGATAAGAGCTGCGGAGGTATCGATCAGATCGAACAATTCGAAATAGCGTTGCATTCGGCGCAGAGCTTCGCGGCGAGGAACACGATGGATATCGGCCAAAAAAAGAATAAATTCAACAGCCGTCAATTTTTCGTACAGATGCGGTTGTTCCGGAACATAGCCGATCAGACGTTTTGCTCCGAGCGGATCCTTCAGCATATCGATACCGCCAATTCGAATACTCCCCTGTGTGGGGCGGAGCAAACCGGTCAGCATTTTAATCGTAGTGGTCTTGCCGGCACCGTTCGGCCCCAAAAAAATGAACAGCTCCTTTTCGACATCCAGATGCAGCTGATCAACCGCAACGGTTTCACCGAACACTTTGGTCAATTGTTTGGTATAAATCACAATGAGTCCATCCTGAAAGCGCGGCCAAAAATCAAACCTTGAGAATGGCGAGAAACGCTTCTTGCGGCACCTCAACCTTTCCGAGCTGCTTCATCCGCTTCTTGCCTTCTTTTTGTCTTTCCAATAATTTTCGTTTTCGAGTGATATCGCCGCCGTAACATTTGGCGGTCACGTTTTTGCGCAAGGCCTTGACCGTCTCACGCGCGATCACCCGGCTGCCGATGGAAGCCTGAATGGCAACCTGAAACATCTGGCGGGGAATCAGATCGCTCAATTTTTCACACACCCGGCGTCCCCATTCATAGGCTTTGTCGCTGTGAACGATAACCGACAAAGCATCCACAGCTTCGCCGTTGAGCAAAATATCGAGTTTGACGACATTGCCGGGACGGAAACCGATGACCTCATAATCAAAGGATGCATAACCCTTGGTCACAGATTTCAAGCGATCATAAAAATCAAAGATCACTTCCGCCAGGGGAAATTCATAGTGGAGATTGACACGGGTTTTGTCGATATATTCCGTATTCAAATAGAGCCCGCGCCGCTCCTGAGCCAGACCCATAATATTGCCGATATATTCGGTAGGAGTCAGAATACTGGAGCGGATATAGGGTTCCTCCACTCGTTCCATATCTCCGGGAGGAGGCAGATTGGCTGGATTGTCGACGACCAGTTTCGTTCCCTGCTTGGTATAGACGTGAAACTCCACATTGGGCACAGTCGTGACGAGATCCAATTGGTATTCCCGTTCCAGCCGTTCCTGGATGATCTCCATATGCAGCAAACCGAGAAAGCCGCAACGAAAACCGAACCCGAGCGCCAGCGATGTCTCGGGTTCATAGAAAAGCGAATAGTCGTTCATCTTGAGCTTGTCGAGAGCCACACGCAGATCCGCATACTCCTCAGCATCCGCCGGAAACAATCCGCTAAAGACCATGGGTTTGACATCGCGATATCCGGGAAGCGGTTCCTTGGCTGGTCGTTCGGCCAGAGTCAGAGTATCCCCCACGCGGGTGTCCTTGACCTCTTTGGCCCCGGGAATGACATATCCCACCTGGCCGGCTCGCAGAACATCCCGCGGAATTTGCTTCATCCGCAGAATCCCGACCTCCTGCATTTCAAAAATCTTGCCAGAGGAAAAAAACTGAACCATCTGACCCGCGCGCAACTCACCTTCCATAACCCGAACATAAGCCACGGCTCCTCGATACGAGTTGAACATCGAATCAAAAATCAGTGCTCGAGTTGGCGCGTCGGGATCTCCCGTAGGGTAAGGAATACGAGCGACGATCGCTTCGAGTATCTCATCGATGCCCAATCCCACTTTGGCGCTGGCCAAAATAATTTCGTCATCTTTGCAGCCAATCAAATCCTTGATTTGCTGTCTGGCCCAATCGATCTGGGCGCTGGGCAGGTCGATTTTGTTGATTACCGGGATAATTTCCAAATCGTTATCGATCGCCAAATAAAGATTGCTGACCGTTTGCGCTTCGATTCCCTGAGCGGCATCTACCACCAGCAAAGCTCCTTCGCAAGCTGCCAGACTGCGCGACACTTCATAGGTAAAATCCACATGCCCCGGCGTATCGATTAGGTTGAAAGAATAGTTTTGTCCGTCGAGGGCACGATAATCCATCGAAATCGCATGCATCTTGATCGTGATACCGCGTTCGCGTTCAAGATCCATGCTATCCAGCACCTGTTCCTTCATCTCCATTTTGGACAGAGTGCCCGTCGCTTCCAGCAAGCGATCTGCCAGGGTGGATTTACCGTGATCGATATGAGCAATAATACAAAAGTTGCGTATGTTTTTCTGGTACATCTTTTCACTCTTGATTTTTTAACGTCCCAGGCCGAGGCCCGGTTCAAAAAACAGACCGCGGCGATCCGATCAATCGCTCTCTTTTATCGAACCTCACTGGTGTCCCAAACGGGGACACCACACACCCTAATTGATTTAAAAACAACAAAGATTTTTCTTCACAACAGATCAGGTTTGCAATTCCAGCGTTTGTTGCAAGCTCCTGTTTATTTGAAGATAAGTCATGCCAATATAATCTTTTTTGGACAGTAGTGATCGAACCTGTAATTTAAATCATTGAAAAAATTCAAGGTGCCCCAAAATGAACCACCTCTCATAATAAAATAATTAAATATGCATTATGACTGCAAGAAAACTACCCGGTTTCCCGGATTCGGTGCTTCGCACCGAATCCCCAACAAATACAATAGGATATTTTCACCCAACGGGTGGAAAAGGCTTTGGGTGCAAAGCCATTAAAAAATCACAAGATGCTTTTTGTTGGATTCTGTTGATACAGAATCCGGGTTGAAAACATAGAGATAAAAATACAAAAAAAACAAGCAATAATCAATCAATTTTCTATCCAACCCGGATTCCATGAGGGTGCCATCCGGCTCTTGTTTTCATTGACAAGGTCATGTGAATTAAATATATTGAAAAACAACACTCTCTGGTTCCGCAACCGATATCGGCGATGGTCCGAACATTCACACGCGACAGATGGAGATTCGATGAATATTGCAATGGTCTGCTACCCGACTCACGGCGGCAGCGGTGTGGTCGCTACCGAATTGGGCATCGGTCTTGCCCGACTGGGACACAAGGTGCATTTTATCAGTTACAGTTCGCCCTTTCGATTGCGGGATTTTCAATCCAATGTCTATTTTCACGAGGTCGATGTCTCCGCCTATCCCCTGTTCAAGTATCCACCTTATGACCTGAGCCTGGCCGCCAAAATCGTACAAGTCGCCCATTCGACGCCCTTGGACATTGTCCATGCCCATTATGCCATTCCCCACGCTGTCAGCGCCTATCTGGCCAAACAGATGATGCGCGGACAGGGCCCCCGCATCGTCACTACCTTGCATGGCACGGATATCACCTTAGTCGGCAAAGACCCCTCGTTTTATGAAGCGGTCAAATTCAGCATCGAGGAATCGGACGGCGTAACCGCCGTCTCTTCTTATCTGCGCCGACAAACCATCGATGAATTTCACATCGAACGGGAAATCCGTGTCCTGAGCAATTTCATCGACACCGAACGGTTCAATGGTGTGGTCACCCGCTGTTCGAAAAATCAGTTCGCTCCGAACGGCGAATTTTTGTTGATGCACACGTCCAACTTTCGTCCGGTCAAACGCATGCCGGACACGATTCGCATCCTCGAAAAAATCAGAAAAAAGGTCCCAGCCAAACTGTTGCTGGTGGGCGACGGGCCGGATCGCCAGACTGCGGTCGATCTCGCCCGCAAACTCGACGTGCAGGAGCATGTCATCTATCTGGGCACTCAGGATTATATCGAAAACCTGCTCGGCTGTGCCGATCTCTTTCTCCTGCCCAGCGAAGAAGAGAGTTTCGGCCTTGCTGCCCTCGAGGCGATGAGCAGCAGAACCCCGGTCATCGCATCTGATATCGGCGGCCTGCCCGAAGTGGTCGAAAACGGCAAGACCGGCTTTTTGTTGCCGGCAGGCGACATCGATGGTATGGCCCAAGCTGCAATTCGACTTTTGATGAATCCAGCTCAACTGCGCGAGTTCGGCGAAAATGGCCGAAAAGCCGCACTCGAATACTTTGAACAAGATCTAATCATTCCTCAATACGAAAGCTATTACCAGGAAATCCTTGGTTCATCATAGTACAGACAGTCCCGACAAAAAGACCGGAAGCAAACCAACCGACCCCCCAAAAAAGGAGTGTCCTATGCGCGATGTGCTGGCGATCATTCTCGGAGGCGGTCGCGGAACCCGCCTTTTTCCGCTCACCCAATTGCGCGCCAAACCGGCGGTACCTATCGCCGGCAAGTATCGCCTGATCGATATACCCGTCAGCAACTGTATCAACTCGGATGTGGAAAAAATCTATGTTCTCACACAATTCAATTCCGCTTCACTGAACCGGCACATCGCCCAAACCTACCAGTTCTCTCCTTTTAGCGAAGGCTTTGTCGAGATTCTCGCAGCCCAACAAACTCCGGAACACTCGAATTGGTTCCAGGGAACGGCGGACGCCGTTCGGCAATACCTCCAGACCATTCTCGAACACCGGACCAAAGACATCCTGATCTTGTCCGGTGATCATCTCTATCGGATGAACTATCAGGATTTTATTAAAGAGCACCAACAGTCCGGCGCCGATATCACCGTATCGGTCATTCCGGTCGCCGAAGACAAGGCCTCGGATTTCGGCCTGCTGAAAATCGATTCCACTGGTAGGATTGTCGAATTTGAAGAAAAACCCAGAGGAGAGGCATTAAGAAAAATGCGCGTCGACACCTCAACGCTGGGGCTTGATCCGGTAGAGGCTCAAAAACTTGCATATATCGCCTCAATGGGCATCTATGTTTTTAAACCAAAAGTTCTTCGGGATCTCTTGTTCCAGTATCCTGAGAAACAGGATTTTGGCCGCGAGATATTACCAGCCGCGCTGGAATCCCATCGTGTGCATGCCCATCTCTTCAAAGGATATTGGGAGGATATCGGAACCATCCAGTCGTTCTACGAAGCCAATTTGGGACTCACAGATTTTGTCCACCCGCTTTTTTCTTTCTACGATGCCGCGGCACCCATCTTTACGCATCAACGGTTTTTACCGCCGAGTAAAATTCTCAACACCGAGATACGGCAATCGTTGGTCTGTGAAGGATGCATCATCAAAGAATCCCTGGTGCACAATTCCATTATCGGAGTGCGCTCGCTGATCTGCTCTCATGCAGAGATTCGGGACTCTTTGATAATGGGCGCCGATTTATATCAATCGCACGACCAGATCGAAGCAGAACGCAAAAAAGGCGTGCCGCCGATCGGCATCGGCCCGCACACCTCCATTCGCAAAGCGATCATCGATAAAAACGCTCGAATCGGTGCCCAAGTCCGTATTCATAATGATCAAGAGATCGAAGAAGCGGATTACCCTGAGCGCGGTATCTGGATCCGAAGCGGAATCGTTATTGTTACGAAAAACGCCCAAATCCCCGACGGCACCATAGTTTAACATTCAAACGTGCGAATCGATCAATATCCCAAAACACTTCCCATACCGCCGTGTTTTTCCAGTTTGATGTCCTTGAGAACGGGAGCTTTGATGTTGATGCGCACATAAATGCGTTTGCTGATTCCCGATGGAACCCAGTCGATTTGTGCCTCCCAGCAATGGAGATCGCGATAAATGGAAAAACGCTGATAGCTGACTTTGTTTTCCTCCAGATCGATATGGGCGGAATAGCCGATACGCCAGTTTTGGGTCAGCTGTACCTGTGCGCCGGAGACATCCAAATAATAGCGGCGTACCGGATTGTCGGGATTTAAACGCGACAGTGAAAAATTAAAAGTCAGATTGACCCGCCAGGGAATCGCCAGCCGGCTGATCGCCGAATCGTCCTGAAATCGATCGTCTGTGCTATTCAGATTCTCCTCCAACACATCGGGTTCAATTTCCTCTTCTTCCGGCCCGATTTCGTCGATCGCATTTGGATCGGGCATGCGACTGCCCGATTCCGAACGCCGGGTCTCCCCCTTGCTTTCCAGACGCAGTGAAAAATTCAAACGCAGATTGGTCAGACGCGCCAGCTGCGCCGACTTCCATCCTCCGTCGGCAAAAAGATAGCGGTCGATGCGCTGATTGTTGTCCGGGTCCCATTGATAAAAAGTGTGGGTGGTGCCCGCGCTAAGGCTGAAATTTCTCGCCGGGTTGGCCTGCCAGGAGCTCTGGAGATCAGAAAGCTGGTAGGATTGAGCGGCGAAATTATAACCCGAGGTCAGATTGACCGAAAAGAGATCGACCTTTTTCTCCTGCTCGCCAAACCCGCGCTTCATCTGAAACAAGTTTTGAACACTCATATTCACAGACTTGACCTCTCCACTCGGCGTACCGCCGAAACGATCGCGTTTGGTGGTTTCGCCGGCAGACGTTTCGACACTCTCATAATATCCCCAGAGTTCCTCGGAAAAATCGGGACGATAACGAAAAGCCAGTGAAGGCGACATCACATGGCGAAGCGCCGTGATATTGCCGATACCCGGAGTAAACATTCCGTAGAGTTTGGTCGAAGCGCTGGCGCCATATTGAAACAGATGGCGCGCCGCAAAGCCATCGACCTGACTGGATCGAATGGTGCCGCTTTCTGCATCATATCGGTATTCGGTCGATTTATCGAACCAATCTTCATCGATCGAAAAATTTTGATTCAGTGCCAACCAGCCGAAATATTTTTTGGGGCTGTTGAGGGAAAAATTGAGCTTGTGGTTGATTTGAAAATCGCGTTGCTCCTGCTGTGTTGTTTCACTGTTTCCGCTTCGCCGGCGGGTATTGTTTAAATTGGAGGAATAAGAAAAATAAAGCGACTCGTACCAGTTGTCGGTTCGACTCCGTCGTTCAGCGGATCGCACCGATTTGGACGACTTGAACAGCTGAGATTGCGAACGGCGAAAAGTCAGCTGGGGCAGCGTCTCGGTTATGTTGCCGTTCTGAAGATTTTCGACCCGCGAAAAGTTGGCGCTGAGACTGAGTTTTTTTTCCGGCCACGATTTGGACAGGGTTGCGTTGGAACGCAATTCCTGTTTCAAGCGCATGGAGAGATTGGTGCTCAAATCCTTGTAAAAACTGTTGTCGCTGACAAAATAGCCGCTGGCGCTGATGCGAAAGGTGGGATCGATGGTTTGATTATGCTGGATCCGTAGATCCCAGCGCCGCTCCTGATAGTCGGGTTGATACAGCGATTGAAAGTTCTTGCGAGTCAGACTACCGGAAAGGGTTCCGCTCAGATTGTAGCGCACCGCGTAATTGATACCGCTGCGAAAGAGCCAACCCGATTTTTCAAAAAAATCGACCATTCCCCGAGCATCGAAATAGTCATTCGGCGCCCAATAGTAACCCAGCCCCCGCAGGTAACGCCCTTCGACAGCGCTTTCGCCAAAAGTCGGAACAATCAGACCCGAGTGGCGACCCCGTCGCGTCGGAAAAACAGCAAAAGGCAAAGCGGCTACCGGTATTCGGCCAAGATACATGACCACCGGTTTGGCGATCACGCGTTCCTGCACAATCATTTTCATCCGGCGCGCTTCAAAGTGATAATGGGGATTGGAATCCAGGTCACAGGTGGTAAAAGAGGAATGCGATACGTTTAATGTCTTTTCCCCGACTTTTTTAATCTGCAGGCCGACGTAGGTGCCGTCTTCGACATCGGTCCGCCCGCGTACAACCCGGCCTTTTTCGCTCTGGTAATTGAACAGCATTCGCTCGCCCGTCATGCGGGTTTGCCCATCGATGAGCACCGGCTCTTCGGCGACATGCGCCACTCGTGACGAATCGCTGTGGTCAGCGTTGTAGACCCAAACGCTGTCAACACGCCCTTCGGCAACCACCTCTTTGGCATCCCAATCCACAACGATTCGGCCGGCCTTCAGAGTGATGGCTTTGTAGGTGACCACGGCATCGCCCGACAAGACCGTTTTTCGATCTCGGAGCGAGTTGTGTACAGATCGTGCCTGATAATGAAGCGTGGTATCCAGATCGCTGCTCCGCTCGGCAGACGGTCTGGAAAGAGATGCCGCTGTATCGGGAAGCGCCGGTTGTGCAAAAGCGCCTTTTGCAGCCAAAAGTCCGATCGTCAGGGCAACAAATAAAAGTGTTCGAGCGTTCTGTGCTCTCAATCCATTGCCCCGCCTTTCAGACGCGTTTCCGCTTGGGCCACAGATTCTGCAGGCGTTGTTTGATTTTTTGTTCAATTCCGTTTTCCGTCGGACGATAATAGACGCGATTGGGGGCCGCCGGCGGGAAATAGTCCTGCTCGACAAATCCTCCGAAATCATGTGGATACTTGTAGCCGACGGCGTATCCGAACTCGTTCATCAGCGCTGTCGGAGCGTTGCGCAGATGCAGCGGGACATCGCCGGCAGCTGTTTTTCGCACGTCTTCCTGGGCCTGACTGATGCCCAGGTAGGAAGCGTTACTTTTGGGAGCGCAAGCGAGATAGACCGTGGCCTGTGCCAGCACAATGCGCGCCTCAGGCATGCCGATGACATGCACCGCATCAAAGGCCGAAGTTGCCAGCATCAAAGCGTGGGGGTCGGCGTTGCCGATGTCTTCAGATGCCAAAACGATCAGGCGACGAGCGATGAATTTTGGATCCTCTCCGCCTTCCAAAAGAACTGCCAGCCAATAGAGCGCGGCATCGGGATCGGAGCCCCGCACACTTTTGATCAAAGCCGATATGGTGTCGTAGTGATAGTCGCCCTTTTTATCATACAACAGTGTTCGGCGCTGCATCGCTTCTTCGATCAGGGAGCGATCGAGGGGCAAAACGCCGGATTCGTTCGGAACCGCCGATTGTACCGCCAATTCCAGCGCGTTGAGCAGCGCTCGTGCATCTCCGGCGGCCAGAGTGATCAACAACTCGCGTGCCGATTCCTCGAACCGAATCGTTAGACGGGCCAATTCCGAATCGTTTTCCAATGCGCGTAGGAGAATTTTTTCAAGCGCCGCACTCGAGAGAGGCTCGAGCTTGTAAACCCGGCAGCGCGACAACAGAGGGGAGATCACCTCAAAGCTTGGATTCTCGGTTGTAGCACCGATCAACAGCAAGGTTCCATCCTCAACACTGTGTAACAGAGCATCCTGTTGCGCCTTGTTGAAACGGTGGATTTCATCTATAAAAAGCAACGTGCGCCGCTTGTCTATCTCGTGCAATTCCCGGGCACGGGCGATTACTTTGCGCACATCCGCCACGCCGGAGGTGACGGCGCTGATGCTGAAATACTGGGAGCGGGTCTCGTTGGCGATCAAACGGGCCAGAGTCGTTTTGCCCACCCCCGGAGGCCCCCAGAGAATCATCGATACCAACCGATCCGTTTCGATCGCCCGCCGCAATACCTTGCCAGGTGCAAGCAAATGTTCCTGCCCGATCAGATCCACCAGCCGCTCCGGTCTCATCCGGTCAGCTAGAGGCCGATGCAACGACTCGTCTAGAGTTTCCTGGAACAATTCATTCATTGGCGTGACCCATTCGGTTCCGGTCGAACGACCGGACACCCCAGTATAGAATAAAAACAGAATCCCAATTTCTCGTCAAATGGAACATTCCTCGTCGATTCGAAAACCCAGTCGGTGCGCTGGAGAGAAAAAAAAAGTTGCGCCGCAATCCGAATGAACGCAGCTCATGATACAAAGCTACGGAAAATTCGCCGAAAATTCAAGCGGGAAACTGTGAAATCCTCAAAGCCTTTTCGGGAGAGCACCACAGGCAAACGATATACCCGGATTCCGTTAACACTGAATCCGGGATATCAAAACAGCAAAAGTTTTTACCTTACTGATGTCCCAAATGGGGACACCACACATCCCATATGATGTAAAAACAACAGAGTTTTTCATGAACTTCAGATCAGGTTCGCTATTTTGCCGTTTGGCCCAAGT
>JAFGJN010000092.1 GCA_016929055.1 Candidatus Zhuqueibacterota bacterium | reverse complement strand
GACTGTTGGCCCGCAGCAGTGCCCGTTTGCCTCTCTGCCAGAGAACGCAAGGCTTTTTGCATCTCCTGTTGAGAACGATTCATTTCGCGATAAACACGCGGGTCGAGGGCGAGCTCTTTTTTCGATTCATCGTAAATGCTTTGCAGTACGCGTTCAAGCGCAGCGGACAGGTCGTTTTGTCGGGCGGCCAAATCGGAAATTTCAGCGGCCTGCACCGGCGTTTTCTGCGTTTCTATCAACAGCGATTCCTGTTGATGCGATAGATGTAAAACATCCTGAGCCGATTTTTGTAGCGCTCGCAAGTTGTCTTGTCGCGCTTGAGTCTTGATCTTGTTTTTGGCTGCGGCGATATTTTCGGCGATTTTCGAGAGAGAAGCACGGGCCTGTTGTGAATTCTGCTGAAACGATGACATGTTTTGCTGTGCCAGTTGCTGCTGCATTTCCTCGTATTTCTGCTGCAAATGAGTGGTTTGCATCTCCTCCACTGCCTGGTGCACCTCGTCCTGCGCCGGGCTTTGTCGATTGCCAAGTTCCCGATCCAGATCCTGCAAAACGTCCTGCAGCTGCTCTGCCGTCTCGGCGATTGTCGCCTGTTCTCGCTGCAATTTGGGCGGATCTCCAGGATCGGATAAAGCTCGTTTTTCAACCGCCTCCTGCTGCATTCGCGCCGTTTCTGCCAGCGTCAAGGCCTGGTCCAGCTTCCTTTCCAGTTGAACATTTTCCAAAAGCGCAATCGCCCGCTCCAGTTCGCGCTGCAAATCCGTTTCTTGCAGACGCAATTTTTCCAATGCCTGGCGCACAGCCTCCGGATTCGGTGCATTCATCGATTCGCCGAGTTTTTTCATCGCTTCCAACAGATCCGGTGTCAAAAAATCCTGCATCAGCTCGTTCAGACGACGATACTTTTCAAGCGTTTCTTCGGATACCAGACTGTTGGTCGCCATCTCTTCCCGAAGCGACTGCATGCTCTGCAGCGATTCTTTGAGTTTATCGTGCAACCGCTCCTGTTCGGTCATCACCTCATCGATCTGTTGGCGCTTTTGCCAATCCAATTGCTCTCCTTGCCGTTGCAATTCCAGCGTCAGATCCTCCATCCGCTGCTGAAGGTCACGGGCGTGAAGGTCCAAATCACTCATCTGCTCAAAGAGATTTTCGTTTCCACGGCTGATTTGCTCGTACAGCTCATAGATCGACGGAAAACGAGCCCGATGGATGGCGCTCCTGGCAGCCTTGGGACCGGATATCACATCGTTATCATAAACCTCGACATAATAAAGCAATACATCTTTTGGAAAAAGTTCAAAAGGCGTTGCGTCCAAAACAAACCCATGCACAACCTCTCTCGTTCCCTGCGGCACATCGGAAAGATCCGTAAAAGCGAACCCCTCTTCTGCTTCGGCTAAACCGGCTCTTTGCACTTGGGTGGCCAGGCGAAAACGCGAAAAACCATAATCGTCCTCAGCCTCTATGGAAATGGAAATTTTTAAATCTTCCTGTAGATCGATATCGTGTCCGGGATCAGTAATCCGCACCAATGGCGGTTGATCGACAAGACAATTGATTGGATAGACGATTGGATCTCGGGATTGAAGATGATCTGTATCCTGCAAAATCAGCTCATAGCGGTCGTCTTTTTCGACGATAAATTCGGCTTCTATCTGTTTCGCAGAGACATGGGCATTTTTTTGGTGGTTGGAAAAAGAGATAAGCGCCGATTGCAAATCTTTATTGGCTGATCCGCTGATTTTGACTCGCGATCCTTCAAGTGCTGTCACATCGCCGAGATTTTCAGGTAGGAGGATCGGTTCCATTCGAGTATACGCCGGCGGAATGATCTTGACCTGGAGGCGGCGAAGCATGGGATAATCCAGGACGCGCACGGTGAACATCTGGCTTTTATGGTCTTGTACAGCGAAGCGATAGCGCAGGGTATCCAGAATACCAGTAAAGGTATGGCGGAAGGTATCGTCCGCACATCGATTAAGCTCGAACGTTTTGGAGCGAAATTGCCGGTGTTCGTGGAGCTCGATGGTCTTCAGGCCGGGATCGGGAAGCCAGGCCAGCACAGACAAATCTTCCCCCTTAATCACCGTATAATCGCCCGGTTCAACCAGCCAGATCAGGGCCTTCGGGCTCGAATCATCTCGTCCGGGATGAATCAATCGATTGCTTGCGCTTAAAAACCAATCGGTTGCAATAAAAAACGGCACAAGGGTGGAGAGTAAAAGAAGGGCTGTTCGTTGCAGCCGCCGTTTGATGGGTCGGCAGTCGAAGTGATCGCGAAAGGATTCGCTCTTTAATCGTTCACCGACGCTTTGAAGAGACGCCTCGATCAGCGCCAAAGAATAATTTTCAGGGTTTTCGGTTCGTTTTTGGTAGAGCTGCAGTGCATTCACCAGTCGATCGTCGACCTGCCGGTAGTGCTTCCCGACCTCCCGGGCTACAGCATCCAACTCCGGCGTCTTGGGAAGAAAAAGCGCCAAAAAGGGGTTAAAGACAAATCGAACCAGAAAAAAGACCGAGATCAGAACGAAAAAACCGACCCAAAAGATCCGGCCGGTCGGTGTCGAATGGAAAAAACCTTCGATTAACAGAATCAAAAAACCGATCGGGATCACCCAAAAAAGCCATCGACCCAATGCGTCAAAGAAAAGCCAAAATTTTTTTCGCCGGCGATAGTCTTTGAGATTGTCCACCAGCCGGTCATAGATCGGCGTATTCGTAGTCATTCCTCTATTGGGTTAAAGCATAAACGACAATATTTGCGCCCATTTTGAGTGCCAACGTTCGCACCTCTTCCGGATCACCATGAACATGGGGATCGGCCCATCCATCGGAAATATTGGTGTTTATCGAGTAAAAAACCATCAACCGTCCCGCGTCGAACAATGCCAATCCTTTCGGCGCTCCACCATCGTGCTCATGGATCTTTGGAAGACCGGAAGGGAACGAATATAGAATGGAAAAGATCGGATGCGAAAAGGGCACTTCCATCCACTCCTTTTCCGGAAATACCTGTTTCATGGATGTGCGGAACGAAGGATCCATACCGTAATCATCGTCGGCGTAGAGAAAACCGCCGTTGAGCAGGTATTTGCGCAAGTGCAGAACATCTTTGTCGCTGAAGCTGATTTGCCCGTGCCCGGTGACAAAAAGAATCGGATAGGCATAGAGCTGTGGATCGCTTGGTGCCACCCTGGCTTCCTGGTCGTCCACCGCGATGTTGGTATGCCGGGATATAAAGTCCAGCAGATTGGGAATGATGGATGGATCGTTATACCAGTCTCCACCCCCGCCATATTTGAGCCGGGCAAGCGTCAATCGACTTGTATCTGCGCTGGCACTTGTCAGGCACAACAGCAGCGCAAAAAAAAATGATCCGAACGGGTTTCTTTTCAGGATCCGTTCTCCGGTTTGATTTCGATATAGACCGTTTTTTTAATCTCATTCAACCATTTGTTAAATTCATTCTGAATCTTTTTTTCCAGCGCCAGTGTCTCGATGCGCTCCCAATCCTTTTCCAGTTCAAGATGGCGCGGTTCTTCGCGGGAATTGAGGCGAAGAATATGATAACCAAACGCCGTTTTGACCGGTTCGGTCACCTGGCCGGGTTCGACACCGTTGAGGACATAGGTGAATTCCTTGGCGGTTTCTCGAAGTTGATCGATTTCAAAAACACCCAGTTTTCCGCCGCGATCGCGCGTTGATTCATCTGCAGAGTGTATCTTGACCATCTCTTCGAAATCTGCGCCATCCAGGAGCTCCTGGTGGATAGACCGAATTTTTTCGACCGCCTCGAGTTCGTCTTTCTGAGAAGGCTTGGGAGCGATCAAAATATGTCGCACATTGATTTTTTCTCCGCGACGCTCGATCATTTGAATCAGATGAAATCCGAATTGGGTGCGCACAATGTCGGAAAGTTCGTTGGGCTGGAGTGCAAAAGCCGCCTCTTCGAATTCCCGCACAAAATCGCCCCGGGACATAAAACCAATTTCGCCTCCCCGTTCAGCGCTTCCCGGATCTTCCGAGTTTTCACGCGCCATTTGGGCAAATTCGGCACCGGCCTCAATTTGATTTTTGATTTTGGTGATTTTTTCTTTGGCATCCCGAACCGCATCATCTCCTGGTTCAGGCGTGAGCAACAGATGGCTGATGTCTACCGTCTCACGGATCGAAGCCAGAGAATCGCCGAAGGCGCGATAATATTCCTCCACTTCGCGCCTGCTGACCTTGATGTCCGCCATCTTTCTGTCCCGAACGGCGGCAACCCGCAACTCTTCTTCGATCTGCTCGCGATAATTTTTGCGAATTTTTGGCATACTCATGCCAAAGTATTCTTGAACTTTTTCCTCTCCCCCCAGCCGCTGGATAATGGACTGCATCTGTTGCTGCAAGTGAAAATCTATCTGGCGCTCATCCGCCAGAATCGTATCCTTTTCCGCCTGAATCAGAAAAACCTTTTTATTGATCAGATTTTCCAGTGTAGCGGCTTTGTATCTGCCGAATTCCGCTTCGAATCGCACCGGGTTTGTTGTCGGATCGAATCCCGACTGCAGCGCCATCAGATAAGCGCTCTGAACAACTTGTGATTCCAGAATAATATCGTCATCAACAATGGCAACAACTCGATCCAAAACCTGCTGAGAAAAAGCCGCTGAAACGGTCAATAGCGCGGCTATGACGACTAATTTTTGAAACAATGGTGTCTTGGCCGTGATCAAGGGATCTCTCCTTATTGCTTTAACGTGTCGGGGAAAGCAGAATGGATCGTGGATCGATGGTTTTCCACATCCATGTTTTCGCTGAGCTGGGAAACCAGTTTTCGGTAAAGCTGTTCGCGTTTGCGATTCTGAAGACGCCATGCCAACTGGTCTCGAATCTCCTCCAATGTGGGCGTTTCCCCTTTTTTGCGGATATCCAGTATTCGAATCAGGGCGTAGCCGATTTCTATTTTAACCGGTTGCGAGAGTTGTTCGAGTTTTAAAGACTGGATCCGTTTGGCCAACTCGGGGGAAACTTGATCGAGAGAAATCCATCCGAGATGCCCTCCCTCTTCTCGACTGCTATCGATCGAGTTTTCCTGCGCTGCGGTGGCGAAATCCAACCCTTTGTTGATCTCCTGATGTAACGATCGAGCGTCGCGGTAGCTTTCGACGATCAACACATCGACAAGATACAGATCCTTTTCCCGAACAAACTCTGATCCTTTTTCCTCATAATAGCTCACAAGTTCATTCTCATCGATTTGAACAGTACGATCGATCAGTTGTTCCAAAAATCCGGCAACGATGATCTCTTTTTTCAAGCGCTCCAGCTGTGCTTGCACCTGTCGGTCGCTGTCGTATTTTTGCCTCACGGCTTCCTGGTAGATCATTTCATTTTCCATCCAGCGCTCGGCATATTGCTCTGCTTGCAGCCGGGTTACAGCCAAATGGGATTTTGGCAGCATTTCCTCCAGGTCGGACAAATACAATCGACTCTTTCCAACCCGCGCTATGAGCGGGCTGTCCGGGTTTTGATCACCGCACTTGACCAACAAAAACAGCAGAAAGAAAAGAATAGATTTTCGAAACAAGTGAGTCACGGTTGTTTCCTTATTTGATTGCCACATGATCCAAAACTTCCGGATAAACCCGCACAGGTACGCTTTTGCGAACGTTAACCAGCCATTCGTTTTTGTAGCGGTTGTGGAGCGAGATTCGCAGTTGTTGATAAACCCGATCTCGCACCTCATCAAACGGCAACTGGATAGCTTCCTTAATATCGGACACATGGATGACAGAAAAAGTTCCGCGCACTGGTATCGGATCGGATACTTGTCCGACCTCAAGTCCGGCAGCGGTTTTTCCAATTCTTAAATATTGGCTTTCTGTAATATAAGTATCAAGCCCACTCCGCAACGATTCGATTTCGGTCAAAAGAACGGCAAAGGGGGTGGTGCGGCTGCGTTCGATTACATCCCACGCTTCCTGTTCGGTGCGAACCACAATTTCTTGGACCTTCATCTGTCGCTGTTGGACAAATCGCTCCGGGTGCGCTCTATAAAAATCGAGCAAATCGTTTTCCGTCGGTTGGATTTGTTGCCAAATCATCTGTTGCTCCGCTGCGCGCAGAAGAATCTTGTCTTCCTGCGGCTGGACCCTCTGGCGATAAATCGGTCCACGATCCAATCCTCGGTCCAAACCATATTGGACCAACAACAAAAAGGGAACCATTCGCTGCAAATGGCCACGAATCTGTTGTGGTGAGGCCAATGGCGGACGGCGATAATTCGGCAGGGTGCTGAAATCGCCGATAATATCGCTCACTCGATAAGAGCCGCCGCGATAGCAAACCAGCTCTTTCTCAAGGTCCGTCGAATCGAGGACAGCAAAGAGTGAATCCAAAGAGGTCGGTCGGTCCGCGCTGCTCGTGCGAACTTTTTCTGCCAGCCAGGAAATGGCCGACTCTTGGAAAACGAGTTGATAGTCTTTTTCCAGATCCTGGACAAGGTGATCAAAGGCGTTTTGCAATTCACTTCGATTGTTGCGATAGGCATAGGCCTTAAGTTTATCTTTATACTGCTCAAACGGCGGCAGGTTTCTCTCGCGTTTGGCGATCACCTCGACCAAATGAAGACCGGCGCGCGATTCCAGAGGTTTGGAGAGCTGGCCGATGGAATGGGCAAAAAGGTTGTGGTAAAAGGCATTGCCATAATCGCGATCACCCCAGGTTAAAAAACCTTCGGTGCGTGCAGTAAACGGGGTGCCGGGAAGTGCGGAAAGTGAGTCGATCAAATCAGCAAAAGAAAATCGGCCGCGAAAGATGTCTTCGCGCAGATCTATGAGAATTTTTCGGTTGGCTTCCGAGTCGGCCCCGTCACCTTCAAATCCGATATGATGAAAACGAATCTGTTTCTTGTCTTGATTATAGCGGCGTTTTAAATCTCTTTCAGGAATCAGGCGGTTGAGAATTTTATTTTCGAAAACCAGGCGATAGAGCTCTTGTCGACGAATACGCTGCAATTGTTTTTGCACATCGGGCAACCGATCCATTCCCTGTCGGTAGGCATCGAGAACCTTGAGCTTGTCCTCCAGCATACGGTTCAGAACCGTATCCTTGACTTCCGGCGTCGCCTGCGGCAGTTTTTGTTTGCGTAGATAGGTTTCCATT
>JAFGJN010000091.1 GCA_016929055.1 Candidatus Zhuqueibacterota bacterium | reverse complement strand
CAGCGTCTGTGTGATCGCCGCCGTCAACGTCGTCTTGCCGTGGTCCACGTGACCGATCGTGCCTATATTCACATGAGGCTTTGTGCGTTCGAACTTTTCTTTTGCCATTTTGAATACCTCCGGACTTGGCGTTTTGTCCAGTCAATGGATTAACGAGCCCACGACCAGGGTTGAACTGGTGACCTCATCCTTACCAAGGATGCGCTCTACCGACTGAGCTACGTGGGCTGGTATTGGGCTGTCGCTGAGCGGGAGACGGGACTCGAACCCGCGACTGACAGCTTGGAAGGCTGTTACTCTACCAACTGAGTTACTCCCGCATACACACTCACGGCTCTTAAACAAAAAAATATCGGCTCAGTTTTCGCGCCAATCCCGTTCCGAGTCCGATATTTTAAAAACAAAACACATTGCTATGTGGGGAGAGGAGGATTCGAACCTCCGAAGGCATCAGCCGACAGATTTACAGTCTGTTCCCTTTGGCCACTCGGGCATCTCCCCATGTATGGAGCCACCAGCAGGAATCGAACCCGCGACAGCCTCATTACAAGTGAGGTGCTCTACCTACTGAGCTATGGTGGCGCAAGCCATCCATTGTATTGAGAGCCTTTAAAGATAAGAATTTCTGATTAAAAGTCAAGTAAAAATTTGGCAAACCAATATTATTTTTCAAATCGCCACAAAGTACTTTCTTTGCTATCCTCTAGCACCACCCCCCGATTCTGCAATTCATCGCGTATGCGATCGGCCATGCTCCAGTTGCGCTCCTGACGAAAAGCATTGCGCAGGTCGATCAAAAGCTCGATAAAGGGCGCCGCTGATTGGCCGTCCTCCTCCCCTGAAAGCGACAAGCCAAGGACGTCGCCCGCCAGGGAATCGAACAGAGCTTTTACCGGCGGCAGAGCCGCGTCGATGTCGTCCTGCTGAGCATCGAGCAGCTTGTTTATCTCGCGTGCACAGTCGAACAAGACGCCAATGGCCAGGGGTGTGTTAAAATCGTCGTCCATGGCCTCGATAAATCTCCGCCGGGTTTCCGCCGTCAAATTCATCACCGCCATCTGTTCGGCGCCGGCTTCCGACCTCCGATCCAACCGTTCGCTCAGCTTGCGATAGGCACCGCGCAACCGCTCCAATCCCTGTGAAGCTGCCTGGACGGCCTCGTCGGTAAAATCCACCGGGCTTTTGTAATGCGTCTGCAAAATAAAAAACCGCAGCTGATCGCCGCTGAATTTTTCCAGAGCGTCGCTTATGGTGGTAAAGTTGCCCAGCGATTTGCTCATCTTGACGCCGTCGACCAGAACCATATTGTTGTGCAGCCAATATTTGACAAAGGGCTTGCCAGTTACTGCTTCGCTCTGGGCGATCTCACAATCGTGGTGTGGAAATTTGTTTTCCATGCCACCGCCGTGAATGTCAATCGATTCACCGAGGTATTTCATGGCCATGGCCGAACATTCAATATGCCAGCCCGGATAGCCCTTACCCCAGGGACTGGACCACTGCATCAGATGTTCGGGTTCGGCGCGTTTCCACAGGGCGAAATCCGCTGGATGGCGTTTTTCCGTATTGATTTCAAGGCGTGCACCCGCCTGTTGTTCATCGACACGTCGGCCCGATAATTTGCCGTAATCCGGCCATTTTTCGACGTTGAAATAGACCGAACCGTTGACCTCATAGGCATATCCGTTCTCCAGCAGCTTTTGCACCATCTCGATTTGCTCCGGCACATGGCCTGCTGCATGAGGCGAAATATCCGGGCGCAGAACATTCAGCGCATCCATGGCACGGAAATATGCAGCTGTGTAACGTTCCACCAATTCCATGGGTTCCACTTGTTCGCGTTCGGCTCCGCGCAGGATGCGATCCTCGCCTGAATCGAGCAGATGTCCCACATCGGTGATGTTTTGTACATAACGGACGCGATAGCCGCTGAACCGCAAATAGCGATTGATGATATCAAAAGCGATATAACTCTTGGCATGTCCGATATGGGGATAATCATAAACCGTCGGTCCGCACACATACATGTGAACCCGTCCCGCTTGTAAAGGCTCAAAGAGCTCCTTTTTTCGAGTCAAACTGTTGTAAAGATGTAACGCCATGATTCTCCGTCTCTTTTTCTGTTTGAGCATCCCAAAAGCGAATGCCGGTCATGCCTGTGTTACGCGATCAACACCACAGCCATCGCTTCGGCTCCTTCGCCCCGGCCGACTGCGTCCATGCGTTCGCGGGTTGTGGCTTTGACCGAAACGCAATCAGTGGATAATCCCGTCGCGCGAGCGATGTTGTTCCGCATTTGCTCGATATAGGGAGCGATCCTGGGGCGCTGCAGCACCACGGTCGCATCGATATTGATCGGTCGCAGGCCCTTGCGGTGCAGCAATTCGATCACGCGTCTCAACAATTGGATACTGCAGGCGTCTTGATAGGCCGGATCGTCATCGGGGAAATGGCCTCCAATATCGCCCAGCGCCGCGGCGCCGAGCAGCGCATCGCTGATCGCATGACAGAGCACATCTGCGTCGCTGTGGCCAAGCAAACCCAGCGGCGCATCGATTTCGACCCCGCCAAGAATCAATCGTCGCCCTGGCACCAACCGATGCGCGTCATAGCCCTGCCCGATTCGCATGCGTTTCTTCCTCTTGCAGCCAGATTCTCGCGATCTTGAGATCGATCAAAGTGGTGATTTTAATGTTGCGCTCATCCCCGCAGACCACGGCGACAGGCTCACCCAGCCGCTCGACCAGTGCGGCGTCGTCTGTCGCAGGTTCGGCTGTGTCGAAAGCTCGATCATACGCGGTGCGCAAAAGCTCGATACGAAAAGCCTGCGGTGTTTGCACCACGACGAGCCGTTCCCGCCGCAGAGTCTCACCGACCCAACCGTCTACTGTGGATTTGATGGTCTCGCGAACGGGCACTGCAGGAATGGCGGCGCCAGTGATACGGGCGCTTTCCAACACCCGTTCAATGAGTGCGGAAGTGACCAGGGGCCGTACGCCGTCGTGCACCAGCACCCATTCCTGACCGGCCGTGATGGCAGCCAGCCCGGCTCGCACCGAATCCTGGCGTTCCGCACCGCCGGCGACGAGCCGCAAAGGCTTGGTCAATCCCCACATTTGGCGGATTTCCTCTCCGCGTGCGGCTATCTCTTCTTTTGGCAAAACCAAAACGATTTCAGCGACTGCCGAATGGCGATCAAAAGCTGTCAGCGTTCGCTGCAGTATCGGTCGACCACAGAGCGATAAAAACTGTTTCCGGGTCGAAAGCCCCATACGCCGTCCCGAACCGCCGGCAACGATAAGTGCGGCGCACGGTTGCCAGGTTCGATTCATCACCGCTTCCATTTATCCACAAACTCCGGGATCTAAAAACCAGCCCCGGGCCAAATCAGATGATCAACATCGCGTCGCCGTATCCGAGAAACTGGTACTTTTCCCGAATGGATTTGCGATAGGCCTTGAAGACAAAATCGCGGCCGGCAAAAGCACTGACCAGCATCAATAAAGTCGAATTCGGTGCATGAAAATTGGTGATCAACCGATCGACAATCTTGAAATCATAGGGCGGATAGATAAACTTGTCGGTCCACCCGCAACCCGCCTTGGCCCAGCCTTCAGAAGTGACGCTCGTTTCCAGTGCCCGCACCACGCTGGTTCCCACCGCCACCACTTTTTTCTTGCTCTTTTTGGTCTCGTTGATGGTGTTTGCCGCCTCTTCGCTGATCTCGTAATATTCTGAATCCATTTTATGGCGACTGAGGTCTTCGACGACCACCGGCCGAAATCCGCCCAATCCCAGATGCAGGACGACTGGTACGATAGAAATGCCTTTTTGTTCAATTTTTTTCAAAAGTTTTTTGCTGAAATGGAGACCGGCCGTAGGTGCGGCAACCGCGCCCCGGTGGCTGGCATAGACGGTTTGATAGCGTTCCTTATCTAGCTCTTGCGGTTCGCGTTTGATATAAGGAGGCAGCGGCGATTTGCCAATTTTTTCCACAATTTCGTAAAAATCGCCGGTGAAATGAAAACGCACGACACGTCCGCCCGAAACCGTATTGTCGATCACATCGCAGGCCAAGTCGTCGCCGATCGACAAACGGTTGCCAACCCGGACCTTGCGCGCTGGTTTTACCTGGACCTCCCACAGACCCTTTTCCAGTTCGCGCAACAAAAAAACCTCGACCCGGGCATCGGTTTTATCTTTGCTTCCCTCCAGACGCGCGGGAAAAACCTTGGTCTCGTTGATCACCAGACAATCGCCCTTTTCCATATAATCGATGACATCTGCATAAATACCTTCGGCGATGGATTGTTCCTCGCGATTGAGAATCATCAAACGGCATTTTTCGCGTTCAGGCGACGGATGTTGAGCTATCAACTTTTCGGGCAGATTATACTTGAAATCGGAAAGCTTCATCGTGCTGTTTCCTCCTCTCGAAATGTTTTTGTCTGGCCGAGGCTGTGAGAGACACCAGCCACCGCTCCCGCACTCGAAAGATTTGAGCAGGTGCGGTTTTTATGGCAAACCGCCCGCTCAAACGCGGGCGGCGATGGTACGCAAAACCATACTCAGCCGAACAAGTGTCCCTGACCGCGATTCCGTGGTGTCCGGCTGAAATGACGGTATGCCAAATCCGTTGCAACCCGACCACGAGGGGTGCGGTTGAGAAAACCGTTCTGGATCAGATAGGGTTCGTACAGCTCTTCAATGGTATCGCTTTCTTCGCCGATCGCGACCGCCAGCGTGTTGAGCCCCACCGGACCGCCATCGAATTTATCGATCACCGAAAGAATGATGCGTTTGTCCATATCATCGAGTCCCGATTCGTCCACATCCAGACGATAGAGCGCATGGCTGGTGGTTTGCGGGGTTATGGTTTTCTCCCCCTCGATTTGGGCAAAATCCCGAACCCGCCGCAATAAGCGATTGGCGATCCGCGGTGTACCCCGGGAGCGCTTGGCGATTTCGAGCGCCGCCTCGCGGTGAATATCATAGCCGAGGATGCGAGCCGAACGCAAAACGATTCGTTCCAGTTCGGCGGCCTGATAATAATCCATGCGAAAAGAGACGCCGAAACGCGCACGCAACGGCGAGGTTATCAATCCGGCACGGGTGGTGGCGCCAACCAGAGTAAAACGGGGCAGGTTGAGCTGAATGGTACGGGCGTTGGCGCCTTTGTCGATGATGATATCGAGTTTATAGTCCTCCATAGCCGGATAGAGGTATTCCTCGACAACCCGGTTCAGCCGATGAATTTCATCGATAAACAGGACGTCGCGTTCGTCGAGATTGGTCAGCAGTCCGGCCAGATCTCCGGGACGCTCCAGCGCCGGACCCGAGGTAAAGCGAATATGACTGCCGAGCTCATTGGCGATGATCGATGCCAGAGTGGTTTTACCCAATCCCGGCGGTCCATGAAACAAAACATGGTCCAGGGGTTCATTGCGCTCCAGCGTTGCTTGAATAAATACGCGCAGATTGTCGCGCAACTTTTCCTGGCCGACAAAATCGTCCAGCCGAGCCGGACGCAGCGTCTGATCGAGCTCGTTTTCACCGTTCAATGGCTCGGGATATGTCAAACGTTCGGGTTTATCCACAAAATCGCCTTATTGCTCACCCTGCAGGTATCAGCGCTTGAGCGCTGCTTGAATCACTTGTTCCACATCGCCCGATTGTCCCAGCTCAGCCATAGCCGCTTCCACCGATCGTTCGGCCTCAGCCTGGGTGAACCCCAGAGCGATCAGGGCCTGGACAGCCTGTTCCGCGCTTGCCGCCCGCTTGCGTTCCGGCGTGGCGACCCAATCCGGCCGACTTTTGAGCCGTTCGATGGCCCGATCCTTCAAATCGAGCAACAAACGCTGAGCCGTTTTTTTGCCAAGGCCCGATATGCGGGTGAGAGAGTTTTCCTGCCCCGCGGCAATGCTTTGATAAAGCTGATGCACCGAAGCGGAAGAGAGTATCGTCAGCGCCAGTTTGGGGCCAATTCCGGTGACCGAAAGCAAATCCAAAAAGAGATCGCGCTCCTCCGCTGTGGCAAAACCAAAAAGAGCCAGAGCGGATTCGCGGACATGAAGAAACGTGCGTATTTCAATTTCATCGTCGCTGGCGCGCAAGACCGCAAAAGTCGTGGCCGGAATCTGCAAATAATAACCCACACCGTTGACGTCAAGAATCAAAGCGTGCGGCGACAGCTCGACAATTTTTCCACGCAGAAAAGCCAGCATCTCATTCCGCCCAACTCTTTGAGCGCAACGCATGGCAGAGGGCGATGGCCAAAGCATCGGAAACATCCAGCGGCTCGGGCATCGAATGCAGGCCCAGTATTTGAACCACCATATGGCGCACCTGTTCCTTTGAAGCGCTGCCGTTGCCGGTCAGCGCTTGCTTGACTTCTCTGGCTGCATAGGTGTGTATAGGCCGGTCGCTGTTCAAAGCAGCAACCAACGCAGCACCCCGCGCCTGCCCCAATTGCAAAGCCGATTTCACATTGTGGCTGTAAAACACGTCTTCCACCGCCACCTGGTCCGGAGAGTAGGTCTCGATAAGAGAGACCGTGCCCCGATAGATCGCCTTTAATCGCTCGAAAAACGGAGCGCCGGGAGACAAAGAAACCGTGCCGGATGCGATATGCGACCAGCCATCCTTCCCCTGGCAGGCGATAACGCCAAAACCGGTGGTCCGGCTTCCCGGATCGATTCCCAGGACAACATTCACGCGGATCAACCGATTTCTTCGATCAGCGAATCGTCGATATCAAAATTGGAATAGAGATTTTGCAGATCGTCGTGTTCTTCCAGCGCATCCATCAGCTTGAGCATACTTTCAGCGTTTTTGCCCTCGAGTTTGACGGTATTGCTGGGTTCCATCGTCACTTCTGCGGATTCGTAGGCGATTTCCTGACTTTCCAGCGCCCTTTTTACCGATTCCAGATCACCTGGCTGGCAGGTCAGAGTATAAGTGTCGTTCTCCTGCTGGATGTCATCTACCCCGGCTTCCAGCGTCGCTTCCAGCAATTTTTCTTCCGAAATCCCGGCTGCGGGCAGCACGATGCTGCCCTTTTTGCTGAACATCCAGGCCACACTGCCATTTTCGCCCAGACTGCCGCCGTGCTTGCCCAAAAGATGACGAATCTCGGCGACGGTTCGATTCTTGTTGTCCGTCAACACTTCGATATAGAGCGCCGCACCACCCGGTCCATAGCCTTCATAGACGATCTCTTCATAGACCACACCGGGAAGCTCGCCGGTTCCGCGCTTGATCGCGCGTTCAATGTTGGCCGCCGGCATATTGGCACCCTTGGCAGCTTGAACCGCGGTGCGCAGTCGCGGATTGGAAAACTCATCCCCTCCACCGTTGCGCGCCGCTATGCTTATTTCCTTGATCAAACGCGTAAAGATTCGACCGCGTGCTGCGTCGGTCTTTTCTTTTTTGCGCTTGATCGTGCTCCACTTGTTGTGTCCCGACATAAGGCCTCCTGAAAAATCACTCGCTCACCACCGCCGGCACAACCTCTCGAGTTCCGGCGATCGACAAAATCTCCTGCTCCACAACACACCGCGCACGCGGTTCGACTATTCGAACATGACCATCCGCAAAAACGATATCGATCAAGTCTACTTTGGCAATTTACAATGCTAAATTTAAATATAATAAAAAAAAGGCCCGATTCCAAACAAAAAAATCGGGCCGCAAATCGAGATTTGTACGTGTTTCACGGGGCAGGAAAAGCCTGAGGTTCCTCCTCCTCTGTCCGGGGCTGGATCTGCGTTCGCACCACCCAGGCATCGAGAAAACCGCGACGAATCGCTATTTCTTTGGCTTTTTCCGCTTCCGTGCGGGTAAGAAAGTTGCCGACCCGAACTTTGTAATAGGGATTGTCAAAAGTCAGGTGCACTGTTCGATCGAGCTGAAGCAGCGCTTCGGTGCGCACCGCCCGTGCTTCCTCTTCATTTCGCGTCGAAACCAGCTGCACGCGAAATCCATTGATCGCCTGGCGCGTGCCCGCCAGAGCATTTGAATCTCCCGCGGCCAGAAAAGCATCGACATCAAAGGCCGAAACAGAAGCGGTGTGTTTCGACTCCGCCCCAGCATAATCCCCGAGAACAGCGGGGTCAAAGGATTCATCGAATTTCTTTTCCCCAGCCGGTTTTTGTGGCTTTTCCGCAACCGGCAGATCCGCACGCCCACCCGCACAAGACCAGATCACGGGCAAGACAAAAACGCACAGCACCTTCACTTTGCGCATCGGTTTTACCTCGATAAACGATTCAGCGATCAGCCGCTCCTGCGGCAGAAACAATAGCTATTCAACTTAACAATCTCGTCCCTCAAAATCAATATTTTTCCATCGCCCTTCGATCTTCCGACTTTCCTCCAAAAGCGGCCAGACAGCTAACGGACAGCAAAACCCGTGCGATCGCGGTCGCCCGCCTGTATCGCGCACCACTGCCGCAAATCGCTGCAACCGAGCGAGTCGCGGCGAGCGAGATCCGCTGTTCAGCACAATCGTCCCTTCGCGAAAATCGATCGCTTTTGTCGTTCAATAACGCATTGCTGTTGTTTTATTGGCCAAAAAATCCTATCTTGCTTTTCAGGTTTTATCTGTCACGAAAGATCCGGCGCCAAGCGATCCATCGTCAGCACGGGCCCGATCCGTCATCGTTTTGCCAACCGGCCGATTGTTCGCGCTCGAGCCGGCGCCCCGCAGCAAATCCGGAGCGATTCTTTTTTCGCAACCGCACCGAT
>JAFGJN010000090.1 GCA_016929055.1 Candidatus Zhuqueibacterota bacterium | reverse complement strand
CCGATTATCAGACTGAAGCCGCATTGGCGAGCCAGGAAGGCCTCGAGATCGTACGACTGAGCGACAATCCGTTTGATCAGGCAATTCAATTTCGTACGGCAACACACACGGATCGAGTGCTCGAGTGTGTCGTTGCCAATCGCGACGGAGAAGCGATCGATCGTTTTTTTTATGGAGCCTTGACACCAGGTTCGCATGAAATAAAATGGTCACCGCGCAATCTTGCCAGCGGCGTGTATTATCTGCATTTTCGCAGCGATTCGTTTCATCGGGTTGAGGTGGTAGCGGTGCTGCGCTAAAGAAAAGATTCCGGGTAATCGGCTCTTTGGGTAAGGCCGGACAGTACCATCTTGGCGCCGCTTGAATGCTGCACATGAGGCACGATGCCTTGCGTAATCACCTCAAAAAACACAGCCTGCTCATACCTGAAAAGATGGGAAGAAAGAATCTGCTAAAAAGGGGTTAAAAAGTGAGGGATTCACTTTCGGTATATTCAGCCAACTGATCGCGAAGCGACAGTCGCGCTCGGTGGAGATTGGATTTCACTGCCGCCAACGTCATTCCCAGCATATCGGCGATTTCTTTGAGAGAATACCCCTCGATATCCTTGAGAATAAAAACGGAACGAAATTTGTCAGGCAGCTTATCGATAGCGTTTTCCATAGCCAAACGCAACTCGCTGTTCTCGACCATCCGATGCGGATTTTGACCCACCGTTCGTGTGAATGATTCAAGAGCCATACGACCGACCTGTTTTTCCGCCTCTTCAAGATCATTCCCTTGTTTGCGCCTGGCCCGCAATTTCATCAGCGCATAATTGGTGGCAATGCGATAAATCCAGGTCGATAGCGAAGATTTCCCCTGAAAAGTCGGCAATGCCTGAAAGACCTTGAGAAACGTTTCCTGCAAAACGCATTCTGCATCATCGGGGTTGGCCAACAGTTTCAAGGCGGTATTGTAGATTAGCCGTTCATTGTCGCGAACGATACGGCTCATGGCGGCCTTGTCACCGTTTTTTGCTTTATTAATCAGTTCGGTCTCATCGGCCCAGCTATTAGTCGCTTTGTCGCTGCGCGGTTTTAAGCTTTTCATGCCGACAATATATCAATCTGTTGCTTGAAATTCAAGCGTTTTTACCGGAATCCTTTTTTCCCCACGCAGCTGATCGGGTTGCGGATACCGACCGAAATGATAGAAAATCAGCTCTCGTCTTTGCTGGAACGTATTTCAAACGATGTCTCAACAGGTACCGTCGGTTTCAACATGGCGGATGCCGAGCAATACTTTTCCTGAGACAACTCGATGGCGCGTCTGACCGCTTCTTCCTTGATGTTTTTTCCCGTTATAATATATTTCATCCGAATGCGAGTAAAGACTTTGGGGTGCTCCTCTGCTCTATCGGTCTCAAGCTCGAGGGCGAAATCCTCCACATTCATCCGTTTTTTAGCCAGTATCGAGATCACGTCCATCGAGGTGCATCCGCCCACTCCGAGCAAAAACAACTCCATCGGACGAGCAGCCGCATCATAGCCCCCAAGCGCTTCGGGCCCGTCCAGAGTAACCCAATGACCGGAATCCGCTTTGCCGGCCAGGGACATGCCTTTGATCTGCTTGATTATAGCTTTCATCGCACTCCTGTTCCCTTAATCAAACTTTGTTTTCAAACGTCATTGCCCTTTGCGCTTCAATACCGCAGCACGAAGATCCTCCACCAAACGATCTATTTCTTCCACAGTAAAACCCTTTTCCCGCGCTGCGGATTCAAGCGTCCCCCAAACAGGCTCTCCACAGGCCAAACAGCGAACACCGCGCTCCATCAGAAAACGCACTGCGACCGGATACTCTCGCACGAGATCTTCAATCAGACTTTGTTTGTCGATCAGAGTCAAGTTATTCTCCTCTAATTGGTGCGGTCGATCGCTTTTTGGTGCCTACATCAGTCGATCAAAGCTGCGATATCCTGTAGAAAGACGCTCTTATCTCTGTAACCAACGTACTTTTTATAAACATTTCCCTGCTGATCGATGACAAAAGTCGTAGGGATGGCATTGACGCCACCCAAGCCCTGAAAAAGCTCCATCGTTCCCACAGCGACAGGGTAATTGATTTTATATTCCTCGACAAAATCCGCCACCGCCTTTTCTCCGTATCTTCCGCCAGCGACGCCGAGAATCTCTACACCTTTTTTGCGATAGGTATCGTAAATTTCAATAAAATCAGGGATTTCGGCCTTGCAGGGCGGACACCAGGTATCCCAAATGTTGAGAATCAATACCTTGCCTTGATAGCCCTTTAAAGATATGTTCTGGCCATTCAATGTTCGCAGGGCAAAGGGATAGGCCTGCTCCACGTTGCGTTTTTCAGAAGCCTGAGCCTGAGATTGGGCCTGCATCTCCTTTTTTTGCTCAGACTGACCGCAACCAACCAGTGCAGTTATCGAAAACAGACTCACCAAAATTATTATGCCGATCGCTCTCATGATTCCTCCAGATATTTGTTCATTCCATTCCTGTCAAATGTGTCATTGATGATCGAATCCACATGGCGGTTAAAAAAATTACGAATAATCGCACTTTGACACTCTTTTTCAAACTCGCGACAAAGACGCTCTTTGAGCATTTCAGCGACCTCGCGCGTTTTGCACGCATGAACTCGTTCATCGATTTTACCACAGCTCTTGGAAATTTTTTCGTAAATCAATGGATTCATGGTTATTTCCGAAGGCCGATGCTACCTTTAGATTATTGTATTCCAAATTAGGTGTTGACCAAATCACCAGACACTCAATTTGTTAATCTTTTTCATTCCCGCCCAAACCAGATTCTGAACAATTTGCTCAACTTTTCTAAAATAATTGACTTGTGATAAAAGAAAATTGTGCGCAACCTGGTCAATCGTTTTAGCAATTTGTTCCTTTTGTAATAAAGATTATCGTTGGTACTCTCCCCGAATGGTACACCAGTGAGTCTTTTTACACTTATAAAATTTGCTTCATACACCCTCTAGTTACCACACTCAGACTGGTTCGATTGGAGATCGGGTGCTTTCTACCGAATCGGTTTCAGTGTTCTAGAATTTAGATGTGCAGAAGAGATAAAGGATTCAACGCCATAGAAATTTAACAGCTTGTTTGCAGAAAGCTTCTTTTTGGTTCTCCTGTTGATCACAAGCGGGCAGCCGCCTTGACCGGAAGAGCATGGCCATTGAAACAATAACTGCTTGACAATGACCGCTTCAATTAATTACCTTGTGGCACGATATTTTCTGATCGACTGACAGCCGGTCAGGAACTTTTTTATCCGGTCTGGTGGTTAGCTTTTAATTCGGCGCGAATACACTCCCCCTTTTCATCGGAAAAGCGAAAGATCCGGACGGCCGAAACCCGAGCTCTGCCTGTTTTTGGTGCACAAATCATATGAATACCATCTCACGTTTTGCCCAAACAGCTTGAACCGGAACGATCAACTCTAAAGGACATTGATGAAAAGCATAGGGACACTGCTGTTGGTGGCACTTCTTTTCCTGGCTTGCCACAATCGGATTTCGACACCTGAAAGCATTCTGAGCGACATAGAAATGCGCAATGAAACCATCGCCCTATTGTTCGAACTATGCGATTGGGCTATAGAAGCTGATCTGGCCTCAGGTGAATTATCCATTGAAAGCCGCCTGAAAACCTCGATCTTTATCAACAGCAATCTGGCGCGAATGCTTTGCGCCGCTTATGATTTGAGCGGCAATCCGCTCTACCTTGAAACCGCTTTGGAATGGTTCGACCGACTGGTCGATCTGCAGCAGCTCACGCACAGTTCAGATAACGATATCGTAGGCTATTGGGGCGATCTTTCTCCTGAGGGCAACATCTATCTCGGTGATGCGGGTACTGCCGCTCACGCCCTTGCTCGTGCCGTTCGCTATACGCAGGGCAGACAAAAGGAGCGCTATCTGGAAGCCCTGCGCCGCTATGGTGAATTCGTGCGCAACGGAACTCGGGAGGATCCACAGGGAAAAAATCGCGGCGGTTCGCCGGGTTGGATCATCATGGATGGGCCGGAAAACGGAGCGATTGGTTGTGGTTATTATCGCGGCGAGCTCTCGCTTTATCCCTATACGATTTCCACCAGCGTCACTGGAGCGGGATTCTTTTCCGCACTTTTTGCTCTCGACGGCGATCCAGACGACATGGAAACCGCAGAAAATGCTGTGCGTTGGCTATTGTCCAGCAGAACCGATGCCGGAGAAATCCCGTATATTCTACACAACAACCTTTCAAAAGACTGGCCTCTTGACAGCATGAGCTATTTCGCCGATGGAGTGATCGGTGCCTATCTTCGCACGGACGACGAAGACTTTCGTCGGATAATTTCCGATAATATCAAATCGAGCATTTACTGGTCGAGGAGGAAACAGAGGCACAATGGCGTATGGGGCAAAATGAGGAGCGAAGATCAGCAGAGAAGCCAGGGCGTTCTGAATCTCCTCGTGTGGTACTATCACAATATCGAACGCGATCAAAGAGTTTTAAAAGCCATTCATAAAAACATCAATTTTTTCAGAGAAACCGACCGCGCCGAACGCTATGGCATCAAGACATTACCGATTTCAACCGGATTCACGGGACTGGCCCTTGCTGAGACGATCGAACCCGGAATCACCTATGCGATTCATGCCATGCTCGCTCCTTGAGGGAATGATTTCCATGACTGCTGTTCCTTTGCCCAAAAATCTCGACCGAATCATCACGCATGACGATTTCGATGGTATCGTCTGCGCCGCAATCGTTTCGCAGGAGATGAATCTCTCCTCGATCCTCTTTGCCGGACCAACAACAATCAGCGATTCACGTTTGTCGATAACCGGACAGGATGTGGTCTGCGATCTGCCATGTCCGTTGGAGGTCGGGGCATGGTTTGACCATCATCCGATCAATTTCGAAGACCTGCTGTATAGGCAAATCGATCCGCAAGTCATACCCGGTCGGTTTCAGGCGAGCGATTCCTGCGCCCGAGTCGTTCATGATTTTTTTTCTGAACCCCCTCAATTCGCTGGTCTGGTGCAGGAAGCGGACATTATCGATTCCTTTAATTATGTCGATCTGAATGACTGGCGTAAAGAGACACCTGGGAAAATCATCGACTGCACGCTCAAACTCAACCTCGATCCCCCGCAAACACGGCGCGGTTTTATGCGCCAACTTGTCCAGGACCTAAAAAAAATGTCGTATAAAGATGTGGCGCGCTTGCCGGCTATTCAAGAGAAATATCGGCTTTATCAGCAAGAAGAAGAGCGCATGTTGGAAATAGTCGAACAATACACCCGTTTTCTGCCGCAGGACACCGAGCAAAGCCTGGCGATCATCGACTTGACGCCGCTTAAAAGGCAAACAAAAATCATCAAGAATCTGGCCTACTTGCTTTATCCGAACATCATGGCAGTCGCGGAAGTTAAAAATCGCTTTCAGCACAATGTGAAAACCAATGATTTGGCCATTTCCGTATCCCTGAGTTTGCGCATGAATAGACAGAGGCATCGAAAGGATCTGGGAGCGATCATGCGCGACCTGAACATAGGCGGCGGGCATTCAGGCGCGGCTGCAGGTGCAGTCTATTGTCAAACCAAAGCCGATATGCTCAAAACCAAAGAAGAAACACTCGGGGAAATTCTGGATCGTTTCAACAACCAATAGCAACACTGATCAATCGCATGGTTGCATGTCGACAGAGAGAATTGTCGAATTGAGAAAGGAAAAAGTGTGAGTGAAGCACAAGCCGTAATCGGCATAGATCTCGGGGGTACAAAAATCTATGCGGCGATCGTCGATCCGCAGGGAAAAATTCTTGCTACATCGCGCAAACGCACGCGTGCTGAACTTGGATTTGAAGCGGTTGTGGACAGAATAGTCGGTTGCGCTAAAGAGGCGATCGAAATCTCGGGGCTCAAAGCGGAAGAAATTCCTGCGGTTGGGATCGGCTCGCCTGGACCGTTGGATCTCACACGCGGCCGGATTATCGAAACACCGAATCTTGGATGGAAGAATGCTCCGATTCGAGATGCGCTGCAACAAAAACTTGAGCGTCCGGTGATGATCGACAACGATGGCAACGTGGGACTGTTGG
>JAFGJN010000089.1 GCA_016929055.1 Candidatus Zhuqueibacterota bacterium | reverse complement strand
GTAACCACCACACCTTCGGTCTCGAGGACGGTCGGAATCAGTTCCACCTGGCGGATTGTCGTACGCCGCGGATTGACCACCACTTTGTTGATCAGACGCGTTTCGTAGCCGATCATGCGAAATTCGAGATTATAGATGCCTGCCGGCACGCGTGGAATCTCGAAACGCCCCTCTGCATCGCTGGCGGCTCCCAATTGTGTTCCCTTGATGATAATATTGACGGCCGGCAGCGGGCTTGAGGTGCTTTGGACAACCACCCGTCCGGCGATCGATCCCGTCTCCAGCTGGGCAAATACCGATTGCGGGATAGCTGAGACGAGCAAAAGGCAGAGTGCGGCGATTCGGGTTCGATCGAAAAGCGCCCAAGAGTTTTTCAACGCGGGAAAGAATCGTTGCATCGGTTCTCCTCGGTTCAACGACTGCTTGTCGGATTGCTAAATTTTCTGGACGTTGCCTGGCGGCGGATTTAGTTTAAAAAATCATAACCCACAAACTTGCTATAGTTGAGAGGTGGTTCAAAACAAAAGATCCACGAATGAACACGAAAGATCGCGAATCGCGAAAAAAGTTTTAAAATTCGTGTATTTTTGTGGACTGACTTTTATGCCAAGACACAAGAAAAATACCAAAAGATAAACAAATGAAAATGAAAAACAATGTAATAAGTGTGAACGTTATTGTTCTGGATTCGATTAGCGTTAAAAATTAACATCAATTTTACGACATTTTATCGAAAAAACCAACATTTTTCGTGGCTAAACAAGGGTGCGCGTTTTGAGATTCAAAAGAGGTAGGAGACACAAAAAATGCAGATTGTGAAATAAAGTGCGAAATGCGAAAAAAAAAGATCGCTGCAGACGCTTTTTGCTGTGGCAGCGGAGCCTGGGAACGAGAATAACGAGAATGAAATATTCGGGAGCGAGACAACCGAATACTGGTGATTTAAAACTTGTTTTATTATATTCGGGTCACGGATTCTCCTTTGTGCCCTTGTGTTTGTGGTTGATTCAGAAAAAAAAGGTGATGAGATGGAAAACGCAACTGCGATCGATCGGGTTTTCGACTGTAAAGCTCGTGAAATTCTCCAAGGTATGACGCTGGAAGAAAAACTCGCACAGATGCGCCAGACCTCGATTGCGGGATTGGTCGTCGACGGTCGTCTGGATAAAGAGCGCCTGCACCAGAGTCTGGCGCTGGGTACGGGAACCCTCGAGTGCCCGCGCGATCTCTTGCCGGTGACGGTGCAATTGGTGCGGGAGGCGCAGGACTTTTTGCGCCGCCATACCCGTCTCGGCATTCCGGCGCTGGTGGTCACGGAAACCCTGCACGGCGTGTTGGTTCACGGGACCACCATTTTTCCGCAGGCGATTGCTCTGGCGAGCACCTGGGATCCGACCCGCGTTCGACACATGGCCCAAGCGGTGGCGCGAGAAGCGGCATCCATCGGTTGCAGCCAGGCCCTGGCGCCGGATCTGGATCTGGCCCGCGACCCGCGCTGGGGTCGGGTGGAGGAGACGTTTGGCGAGGATCCGTTTTTGGTAGAACAGATGGGCAAGGCGTATATCCTCGGCATGCAAGGAGAGGATCGGCTGATCGATTCCGCGCACCTGGCGTGTACGGTCAAACATTTTGCCGCCCACGGTACGCCCGAAGGCGGAATCAATCTTGGCCCCGTACACGGAGGATTGCGCGAGTTGTTTAGCGCTTTTTTGCCGCCTTTCGAGGCTGCGGTCAAAAAGGCCGGCGTCGCCTCAGTCATGAACGCCTACAGCTGTTACGACGGCATTCCGGCTGCGGCCTCTCGATTTCTGCTCACCGAGATTTTGCGCGATCGGTGGCACTTTTCCGGCTATATTATGTCGGACTATGGTTCGGTGCACATGTTGGAAAATTTTCATCATATCGCCGCTGACCTGGCGGATGCAGCGCAGCAGGCGCTTGAGGCGGGTATCGATCTCGAAGCGCCGAACGATCACTGTTTTCGCCATTTGCTCGAGCGCGTCAAAGATGGCCGAGTGCCCGAAGAATGGATCGATCAAGCGGTTTTGCGTATTCTGCGCACCAAAGTGCGTCTCGATTTGTGGAACCGCAGCCAGCCATCGCTACAGGCGGCTCAACAGGACTGCCGAAATCCCGACCACATCGAGCTGGCTGCCCGTATCGCCGAAGAGTCGATCATTCTGCTCAAAAACGACGAAGCGCTGTTGCCGCTTCAGACGGATATCGCCTCTCTGGCGGTGATCGGCCCCAACGCTGATCAGGTGCAATTCGGCGATTACTGCTGGAGCAAGGACAACCCTGACGGCGTGACGGTTTTACAGGGATTACACGAAGCGATCGGCGCTCGAACCGAGATTCACTACGCTCAGGGATGCACGATCCATTCGATGGATAGCGGCGGTATCGCTCAGGCGGTAGAGGCGGCGCAGCGGTCGCAGGTAGCGGTTGTGGTGATGGGTGGCACGAGCTCGGTTTTGTCCGGCATCGGCTGGGGAAAACAACACGGTTATGAAAACGCGACCTGCGGCGAAGGGTTTGACGTCACCAGCCTGGAGCTGCCCGGGGTTCAGCAGCAGCTGGTGGAGGCGGTGGTGGCAACCGGCACCCCAACGGTGGTGGTGCTGATCCATGGGCGGCCGCACAGCATCAGCTGGATCCGTGACCATGTGCCGACGATTATCGAAGCCTGGTATTCAGGACAAGAAGGGGGCCGAGCGATCGCCCGGGTGCTGACAGGCGAGGTCAATCCATCCGGACGACTGCCGATCTCCGTACCGCAGAGCGTCGGCCATTTGCCGATTTATTACAACCAGCGAAACAGCCGGCAGGGTTTTTACCATCAACCGGGAAGCCCGACTCGACCCGGTCGGGATTATGTCTTTTCCGATCCTCGCCCCCTGTTTCCGTTCGGGCATGGCTTGAGCTATACCCGATTCGATTACAGCGATTTACACCTCGACGCCGATCGCTTGCGCGCATCGGATACCCTGGCCGTGCGTTTGCGCGTGCACAACTGCGGCGCGCGCGACGGTCACGAGGTGGTGCAGCTCTATGTGCATGATCGGGTGGCCTCGGTGACGGTTCCACGGCTCCAGCTCAAAGCCTTTGACAAGGTTTTCATCGCTGCGGGCAAGAGCCGGCAGGTCCAATTCCGAATACCGATTTCTGAGCTGTGGCTCATCGATCGGTCTATGCGACGCGTGGTCGAGCCCGGTGAATTCGACCTGCTCATCGGCGCGTCCAGCGAGGATATCCGCTTGAGTACCGTCATTCGGGTCGATTCCGAGTAAAAAAATGCCGCGTTTGTGCGCGGCAAAAGAGAAGTCGTGAAATGGGGATTGCGATTATTTGAGCTCATAGCGAAAGGTGATGATCCCCTCAACGTTTTTAACCTGGACATTTTCGGGGAGTGGGTTGAACCGCCATTTGCGCAGCGTCTTCATGGTTAGTTCTTCCAACAGCGGATCGCCTTTTAATACCGGGATCATTCGGCCGATAGTGCCGTCGGGCAAAACGGTAAAGCGGATCTTGACCAGCGCCTCTTTTTGCAGTCCCGGCGGGTATTGGGGAATTTCCTGCCGGATAATGGTGCGGCGGGCGGCCTCGCCTTCGATGATATAGGGTTCGCGGCTGAATTCGCCGGATTGCGAGACCGGTGCGGGCGGTGTAGGCCGATTCTCGCCGCCTTCCATGGGTTGGGCACTTGCCCGTTCGCCTGCTGTGCCAGCGGACGCCTGAGGGGCCAAATCCGGTCGCTCCTGATAGACGGGTTCGTTCGCGAGTTGGGTTCGGCTGTCGGTGGGCGTCAGCTTTTGCCGCTCCTGGGCCAGGGGAATGGCCTCTTCATCTTCCAGCATCGTGCGTTTCGGCAGTGTAACGGGCACGGAACGAGATTCCTGCGTCGTTTGCGGTTCGCTGCGTTGCGGCGATTGTTGCGGTGTTTGCACGGAGCGAATCGGCTGAGTTTGACGCGGCTGTTCCCGTTGCACGCCGCGGCCGCTCGATATAAAACTGACCTGCACAAATTCCGCCGGCTTGAAATCGATGCCCACGCGTACAAAGAGAAACAGAATGAACAGCAGCAGATGGGCCGCCAGGGAAACCAGCACAGCTTTGCGCATATCAGACAATGCGGTAAACCAATGGGTCATTCTCTGCTCCTATTAAAGCCCTGCTTCCGGTTCCGTGGCGATGATAAAGCGTTCGGCGCCGGCCAGCTTGGCGATATCGATAATGCGGATCGTCGTCTTGAGCGACAGGGCCTGATCCGCGCGAATCACCACCACGCGATCCGGACGTTCCTGCAACAGCTGCCGCAATCGAGCTCCCAGCTCGGCGCGATTGATCTGCTTCTGGTTGATAAAAATTTGTTCGCGTTCGGTGATGGTCAAATAGATTCGATCCGAATCATCGGTCTGGCCGCTGGCCGCTTTGGGTAGCTGAATCTTGATTCCCGGCTGCACCACAAAGGAAGAGGTTAGCAAAAAGAAGATCAGGAGCAGCAACACAATGTCGGTCAGACCGATGGTCGAAAACGAAATCATGCGCTTACGCGAGGTTTCGATAGTCATCCTGGCTCTCCTTTTCGAGCAGCATATCCAGCAATTCGCTCGAGCTTTCCCGCATTTCCTGGACGTGAAATTCCACCTTGGCCTGCAGCCAGTTGTAAAAGATCAGCGCCGGAATGCCGATGCTGAGGCCGAATGCGGTGGTGATCAGGGCTTCCCAGATGCCTCCTGCGAGCACGCTCGCATCCACATTGCCGCCTCGGGCCTGGATCTCCATAAAGGCTTTGATCATGCCGGTGACGGTGCCGAGAAACCCTATCAATGGCGCAATGGCGGCAACCGTGCCTAGAATGCCGAGGTTTCTTTCGAGATGAAAGACCTGGGTGCGCGCCGCGCTCTCGATCGAGTCCTTGATTTCTTCTCGCGAGCGCTGATGTTTGACCAGTCCGGCTTTGGTGATGGCTGCGATCGGTCCCGGGGTTTGTTTGCTGAGCGCGACGGCCTCATCCAGCCGGTTGCGCAGCAGAAGGTTTTTGACCTGCAGAACAAAGGTGCGCGAATTAAGGCGGATTTTGCGCAATGCGATCAAACGTTCGGCCAGAATGATCAAGGCCAGAATACTGCAGAGGATGAGGGGAATCATCATGAATCCCCCCTTGGCGAAAAACTGATACAGCGGCATTCCCGTCTCCTTGTGCTCGGTTATCGATGCTTGAAAGAGTGGTTCCGGTCGATCGTCCGGTTTAAAATTTCATCAATACTCCGCCGAGAACCGTTGTGCCCGTTTCGGGATAATCTTCCCAGATGACATAGTCGGTATCGAGCAGATTCTTGGCGGTGAGGATAAGGGCGAATCGATTGAATTCTTGGGTCAAACTCGCCTGCAGCATGGCAAAAGCGGGTAGGCGACTGTTGGAATTGAGCCGGCTTTTGCGTTTGCCGACCACATCGGCATGCAAGGTCAGATGCATTTCCTGGAGCAATTGCAGGTGCAGGCGAACCGGCAAACGATAGTCGGGACGATAGGGCAAGCCAGCTGCGCCGGCCAGCGCGTTCGTCTCGAGTAGTTTTTCGGAATAGCTGATAAAACCAGCATGCAGCCGTGTGCGCGGCGATAGCTCATAGGCCACACTCGCCTGCAATTCGGTCAATTGGACGTCACCGATTGGCTGCAACCCGAATAATCCATCGGTATCGTTGCGCCACCAATAGGTCATCTCGGCCATCCAGGAACGGCTGATCCCCAGACGGAATTTCAAATCGTCGGCCACCTGAAAATCGGATGTGACCTGGATGGCCAGATCGGTTTCGTGAGGCCGAAGCGGTGCCCCATGGGCGATAAAGGGATTCTCTGCCCAATACTCGCTAAAAGTGGGCCAGGTATAACCGGTTTCCACAGTGGCCGCTATGCCCAGGCGGTTGTTGGGCATGAGGTTCAGACGGCCAAAGGGCGAGAAACGGTTTTTTTGAGAAAATGAATCGGAATCGGCTGCCTGCAGTTTGACTCCGGCAATGGCGGTCAGTTTGCTGCTGATTGGCATCAAGGCCTGGACGGCGAGATTGCCCAATGCGGTCACCGCTGCGACGGAATCGGCGCCGCTCTTGATGCTTGCGCGCCGATAGTCGGCCGCCGCCTTCCATTCGATGCCTTGCCACTGCAGCAGATAGGAGCCCTGCAACCGGTACCAGATATCGCTGGTTTTTTCGTACAAGGCGGATGTCGTGTCGGTGTGCAGCTGCGTTCCGCCGATTTCGAAACCCAGGTGGCCGTCGGAGAGGCGGCTGACGTCATAGATCAGGTCGGCGGCAAAACGGCCGTTGCCCGCTGTGCGTTTCCATCCGT
>JAFGJN010000088.1 GCA_016929055.1 Candidatus Zhuqueibacterota bacterium | reverse complement strand
GTTGCTGGCCAGAGTGGTATTGGCGCAATTCACGATTAAAAATTCCGCCCAAGAAATCCTGATGACCGTGACCCAGCAAGGGTTGGTCGGTATCGGCACCACAACACCGGCGACCCTCCTCGATGTGGCAGGAACGACAAAAACCGCCGAGCTGCAGGTCACGACCAATCCGGTTCAGGGCTATGCACTGGTGGCGACCAGTACAGGTATGGCGCAATGGAACCAGGTCTCAACCCCTGGATTGGCTAACGATGCTGTGACCAGCGACAAAATCGCGCCGTTAACAATTTTGAACAGCGATGTCAGCGCGACAGCCGCAATCGCCGGCACTAAAATATCCCCGAATTTCGGGTCACAAAACATCACCACCACCGGCAAGACCACGACCGGCACTTTCCAAATGACCGGGGGCACGCCCGCTGTCGGCAAGGTTCTGGTTTCCGATGCGACCGGTAATGCCAGTTGGCAGAATGTAGCAAACGGAGATATCACCTCGGTAACCGCTGGCAATGGATTGACCGGCGGCGGATCCTCGGGTGATGTCACCCTGCACGCCGCGACGACTACCGGATCCGGCATCGCCATTTCGGCGGATGCCATCGCCATCGACAAAACCACAGTGGACACCTGGTACGTCAACGAAAATCAGGCCAATTCGATCACCAGCGCCATGATCGTCAACGGCACAGTCAGCAACAGCGATCTGGCCAACAATGCCGTCAACAGCGCCAAAGTTCAGGACAATACCCTGACCGCAGCGGATTTATTGGTCAATGTGGTCAGCAGTATCAACGGTTTGGTCAACGACGGCGGGAATATCACCCTTGCTGGCCAGGCGCCTCTTTCCGTTTCGTCCAGCGGCACGACTGTTAATCTCAGTCTCAATCCGGCTACGGCAGAAGTGCCTTTTGCTCATAGCAATCCGACCTATTATTGGGAGTTGGTCGGTGCAGGCGCATCACTCAACCTGGGCAATTACAATATGCGCTTTACTGCACCTAATACCGGCACCTATCTGGTAAACGCGGTATTCGACATCGAACCGATCGCCGCCAGCGACGGCAGTCAGGCAGCTTGGTGCGTTGGACGGGTGCGAGCGGACGGCACGATGTTGCCAGGTGAAGCGGTAAACGGCACTCCGGCTCAAATTCACGGGCCAGATGAAGGCGTGCGGCGAACCTCGGGAGCCAATTATATCGTCAACTTGACTGCCGGACAAATCCTCGAGGGCGAAGTCTTTAATTACTTTGCCAATACCAAATGCCGAATTTCGCGCACTCACACACGAATGACTGTGGTGCAGATCAAATAACGGATTCCCCCGCACAGCGCGCGGCCGTCTTTCGACACTTGGGCTTTTGACCAATCAATCGAACGACGGCTGCGCGATATCCCCATACCCGCTTTTTTTGTTTTGCGCTTGCCTTTAAATGGCGATAGTGCTATTTTCTATAAATAGAAAACATCCTGATCTATTCCGGTTCGATCAATATCGGTTGAGGGTCGAATGATCAATCGCACTCGGCGGAACAAGCCGGTCGAGTTGGTAAATTCTTTGCAAATCGGCTGCAGGGTGCTCTTGCTGATTGCCTTGAATACTTGGGCAGGATTGCCGACCACCGACTGCAAATCGAATCCGATCCCAAATGCACGATACGGAACCCCAAAAGCTATGACCGTCCCAACCAGCGAATTCGTTCCCGACTGGGCCAAACGCGTGGTCTGGTATCAAATCTTTCCCGAGCGGTTTCGCAATGGCGATCCGAACAACGATCCAACCGCCGCCGATCTGATCGGCGCCGACCCGGCCGATCCGCCCCGCGCCTGGCGCATCCATCCCTGGGGCAGCGACTGGTACAAGCTGCAGGACTATGAACAGGCAAACGGTGAACCCGAACTGTGGAAACACCTGCTGCGGCGGCGGTATGGCGGCGATCTGCAGGGAATCATCGACCGTCTCGACTATCTGCAGGATCTCGGCATCGGCGCGCTCTATCTCAATCCGGTTTTCCACGCCCCGTCGCTGCACAAATACGACGGCTCCTGCTATCACCACATCGATCCCACGTTTGGCCCCGATCCCGATGGCGACCGCCTTCTGATGCAGCAGGAAAATTCCGTCGATCCGGCCACCTGGGTCTGGACCCGGGCGGATGAGCTGGCGCTCAAGCTCATCGCCGAAACCCACCGCCGCGGCATGCGCATCATTTTCGACGGCGTGTTCAACCACATGGGCGTCAACAGCTTTGCCTTTCAGGATCTGAAAAAAAATCAGCAAAAATCCCCTTACCGCGATTGGTTCACCGTTACCGCCTGGGACAATGCGGATACCGGGACAACCTTTGACTATATCGGCTGGTGGGGTGTCAAGTCCCTGCCCGAACTGCGCGAGGATGAAAACGGCATCGTCGACGGGCCGCGCCAATACATTTTCAGCGCCACCGAGCGCTGGATGAACCCGAAAAACCGCGGTGCCGAATATGGCATCGACGGTTGGCGCCTCGACGTGGCGTTTTGCGTTCGGCACGAATTCTGGAAAGCCTGGCGCTGCCATGTCAAGTCGATCAATCCGCAAGCCTATCTCACAGCCGAGCTCGTGCTGCCAGTGGAAGAGGTCAAGCCTTATCTCCTGGGCGACGAATTCGACGGTGAAATGAACTATAATTTCGCTTTTTGCTGTGCGGAATTCTTTTTCAACCCGCCCCCCCTGCGCATCGACGCTCAGGCGTTCGACCGCGCCCTGGACGAGCTCGAGCAGGCCCACCCGCCCGGCGTCGCACTGGTGTCGCAAAACCTCTTTGGCAGTCACGACAGCAACCGCCTGGCCTCCTATATCGTCAACCGCGGCATCGGCAACTATCGCGACTGGGGCGACTATTTCAATCGCTCGAAAGCGGCCGAGAATCCCGATTATTGCGTTCGCAAACCGACGGCCCATGAGCGGCGGCTGCAAAAACTCTTTGTCATCTTTCAGATGACCGCACCGGGCGCACCGATGGTCTATTACGGCGACGAAGTCGGCATGTGGGGCGCCAACGATCCGGACTGCCGCAAACCCATGGTCTGGCCTGATATCGACTATGAACCCGAAATCACCAACCCCGACGGCTCCACCCGTCCGCCCGACAGCGTGGAGGTGGACAGCGATCTGCTGGCGCATTACCGGCGACTGATCCACATCCGCAATCGTTGCCCGGCCCTGCAGATCGGCGCGAGGCATACACTGGTGGCCGACGACGTACGCGACCTCTACGTCTTTGCCCGCTCGCACGCAAACGAGACTGTCGTGGTGGCGCTCAACAACTCGGATCAGCCACAAACACTCGATTTGCCGGTCAAACCCATCGGGCTTTGGAGCGATCTGTTGAACGATACCACTCAAAACGTCACCGACGACGGCCTGTTGCACCTGGCAATGGCAGCCAAATGGGGGGCGATCTGGCATATCCACATAAAAAACGCTTGTCAATAAACGAGGGCAACGGATGAATTGGTTCAAAATCACAGAGGCAGCAAAAGATTACCGTGTCGTTTTGGCCCCGGACCGCCGTCAGGCGGAATGGTGGGCCGGAGCGCCTTCGGTTGCAGCCGATGCGAGCGGAATCCTCTATCTGGCGGCCCGCATGCGCGAAGGCGATTCACCGCGCGGACGCCGGGGCTATGAAATTCGCATTCTCCAAAGCCGGGATGGCATCACCTTTTCCCCGGTTCATCGTATCCAGCGGGATCAGGCGGGTGTTTCCGGATTCGAACGGCCGGCTTTACGCCGGGATCCGCACAGCGGTCTGTGGAAACTGTATGGCTGCAGCATCATCGATCAGGGCTGGGCTGTCTTTCAGTTCGACGACGCACCAACACCGGCCGATTTCAAACCCGACACCCTGCGCCCTGTGCTGACGCCGCCCTCCGGAAGCGATGAATTCGCCCGCGTAGTCGGCTACAAGGATCCGGTGCTGTTCTGGGACGGTGTGCGATGGCATCTCTTTGTCATCGCTCTTGATTTCGTCGAGCGCATCCGCCATTTCCTCTCCAATGACGGGATCAACTGGGAACCCGCCTCAGCCGATCCGGTACTGGAGAATTGCGGCTGGCACAACTTTTACACCCGTCCGGCTTGTGTGCTGCCGCTGACCGCCGGTTATCTCTTTGTCTACGAGGGGTCACACTGCAACTGGCGCGATCCGGCTTACAACATCGCCACCGGACTGGCCTTTTCGCCTGATCTGGAGCGCTTTATCGATCTGACACCCGAGGCTCCCCTGTTCAAAAGCACCACTCCGGGCGACTATCACACCTGGCGCTATTCCGACTGGCTGGTACACCAGGGCAAACTGCTGATCTATTTCGAAGCGGCATGCCCCGACAATTCGAACGAAATCCGCGTCGCGATTGTGGACGTGGAAGGAAAAGAACCAAGTCTAAACTAAACCCAATCGGAAGGAGACAAGATGAGCGACTGGGTCAAGGTCGCGGTTCTGGACAATCAGATCGCTGCCAATTTGCTCGAGGCATGGCTGCAAGAGCGCAAAATCCCCTATCGCCTGCGCAGCTATCACGACATCGCCTATGACGGCCTGTTCCAGAGTCAGAAAGGCTGGGGCCACGTGGAAGCACCGGAAGCCTATCGGCGGGAAATCGACGAATACCTGCAGGATTTGAATCCAGGGGAAAAAAAGGAGTAACGCATGCCGATCTACCAACACAAACAGAACGGGACGGTCATGCGGGTTGCTCTCGGGCTGGGCATCGCCCTTTTAGCGTTGTTTTTCATCCTCGAACCCGAGCAGCGGTTCGTCAGCGGCGCAGTCCTGGCCATCCTGGTTGGGTGCCTGGTTTTGCTCAGCACCCTCAGTGTGAAGGTCGGGAGTGAAACGCTCATCGTTTCGTTCGGCCCCGGCCTGATTCGCAAAAAATTCGCTATCCGCGATATTCGGACTGCGCGGGCAGTCCGGAATCCCTGGTACTATGGATGGGGAATCCGCCTCACGCCACATGGCTGGATGTTCAATATCTCCGGTCTGGATGCCGTGGAGCTGGAGCTGACGAACGGCCGCAAGTTTCGCATCGGAACCGATGATCCGCTAAATCTGGTGGCAGCGATACAAAGCGCTCGGCGGTGATTCAAACCTTTTTGAGCCCGACCTTTACAAGCTCATTTGCAAAGTGTTCACAACAACCCAAATCCGGAGGTTGGATATGAAATCGAAAAAAGGAATCGTTCTGTTGCTGCTCGCCCTTGCGGCCGTGCTTTTATCGAGTTGTGCGCCGAACAACGACATGTATCTCGCCAAAACCGCAGGATTCTGGGCCGGGCTCTGGCACGGGTTGATCTGTGTTGTCACCTTTATCATCAGCCTGTTTACCGATCGGGTCGGCGTCTATGAGATCAATAACAGCGGAAGCTGGTATGATTTCGGATTCATCCTGGGTATCCTGATCAGCGTGGGACATGGCGGTGTGTGGAATCCGGTCAAGAAAAACCTGTCGCATAAATGCGAAAAAGAAAAGGAATGGGAAGAAATCGGCAATAAAGTCGAAGAAAAAGTTCGAACCGGCATTCAAAACTGGCTCAACGAAACAGACCAACAAAACCCGGATTGGCAGGAAATCGGCAAAAAAGTCGAAGAAAAAATCAAACGCGAATTGAGAAATTGGGCGGAAAAATAGATGATCGACATCAAGATGATTTTCACAAAGACCGATTTTCCACGCTCGTCCCGCTATGAACCGGAGTGGATACTCGACAACCAAATGGGGCCCAACGCCCTGTGGCTGGTGGAATGGCTCGCGCAAGCCATGGCCCTCAAGCCCGGCATGCGTGTCCTCGATCTCGGCTGCGGCCGGGCGTTGACCAGCATTTTCCTGGCCCGGGAATTTAGAGTCAAGGTGTGGGCGCCTAAAGCCGCAAAGAGCCGATCAACAAAACACCGAGCGGTTTGATGAAACTCGATTGACGACTCTTTCGTAAAAGCACCTTTCCCGACAACAAAATGCAACGATACCCCATCAATTGGAAAAGACGGATGAATGGATATCTCGACCGCAAAAAAAATCAACCGGCCCCGTGGCTCTATCTGTTCGGCGTCATCGTCTGGAGCTGGTTTTTTCTCGGTCTCGCAGCGCTGAGCGGAGGGCCGTTGTTCCGCTTTCCCACCGTCATTCCGGCGCTTTTGGGATTGCTCGGCCCCCTCATTTTGCCGGCTGTGTTGATCACCAGGGGATACTGGGATTCGGCACTCGACCGCTCGGCCGGCGCCTTTTTCCGCCGCGCTTTTAATCCTCGCACGCTTTCGTTCCGCTGGTTTCTGATTGTCGCTGCCACCGTCATCGTTATCGCCTTTCTGCCCGTATTGCTCGATCGCTCCGCCCTGAATGAGCACGGACTGATTCAGGTGGGACCGGCTTTTTTTCTGCTGATCGGATTTCTCGCCGGAGCTGTTGAAGAACCCGGCTGGCGGGGATATGCTCAGGAGGGACTGCAGCGGCGCATGCCGGTGGTTGTCGCCGCGCTGGTGATCGGTATTTTCTGGGCCCTCTGGCACCTGCCACTGTTTTTTATTTCCGGCACCTACCAGGCCGGATTGGGAGTGGGAACGCCTGCCTTTTGGGCTTTTCATTCGGCGATTCTCGTCGGTTGTCCGATCTATGCCTGGCTCTACAACGGCGCCGGCCGCGTCGCGTTTGCCGCCGTGCTCTTTCACGGACTCGGAAATCTGGTGCGCGAACTGGTACCCGATGTCTCGAACACGGCCGAGGTCGGAGTCGAAGCGGCCCTGGCCCTGGTGGTCACCGCTTTGGCCTGGAAAGGGATGAGTCGTCGTGCGAATCGGCCTGTACACTCCCTGGACAAGCAAGAGGATGACAAATGATTTTCGATTCGTCCCCCTTAAATAACCAGCTCAATGATTTGCAGACAAATCGCACCTTTGGCTTAATCAGGGCCGCC
>JAFGJN010000087.1 GCA_016929055.1 Candidatus Zhuqueibacterota bacterium | reverse complement strand
ATCACCCAGAGCGGCTCCGACATCGGACCGCTGGCGGTTCTCGTCGAAAAAAGCCAGTATCACGTCGGCATTGCTTTTGAAAATTGCCAGTTTTTCGACGGTATTTTGATCGAAAAAGAAAATCAGGGCCCAATTAAATTCTCCAATTGCGTCTTTGTCGGCTGGACGGAGCGGCTCAACGGCACCCATCTCGTCAACCACGGCAAAGGCACAGTCTTTTTTACCGCGTGCAATTTCAACGCCAAAAACTGGATCGAATGCCGCTGGGAACCCGAGATCCCCTTTATCGAAATGACCAACGGTACACTGCAGCTGATGAATTGCCGGTTTCAGGACAACGGCAATACTCCAAATGCCCATATCCTGTTGGGGGAACAGGTCCGGTCGGCGGTGATCATGGGCAACAGCGTCGAAGGTGGCAGCCTCAAGGTCATCAACCGAAGCAACGGCGAGGTAAAAATTTTTGGCAATGTGAGCGAATAGTCTCTTATCCATACGGGTGCAGAATCTTAATGGGAGAAACGTCGTGGACTATTTAAACTCTCTGGACTATTCCATTATCGCGGTCTATCTCGCCATTCTCATCGCTTTGGGCATGTATTTGCAGAGAAAGGCATCGCGCAGCGTTCAGGAATATTTTCTCGCCGGCAACAGCCTGCCCTGGTGGGCGCTTGGCGTTTCGGGAATGGCTTCCTACCTGGACATCGCCGGGACCATGCTCATCGTTTCCTTTATTTATATGCTCGGACCGCGCGGACTCTTAATCGAATTTCGCGGCGGTGCCTGCCTGTTGCTCTCGTTTATGCTGGTCTGGACCGGAAAATACCATTATCGATCCAAATGCATGACCGGAGCCGAGTGGATGGAATACCGATTCGGCTCCGGTTGGGGCGGACAGTTCGCCCGAGTGGTCTCGGCAGTCGCCAATATCATCGGCACAATCGGCATGCTCGCTTACCTGATCAAGGGCGTCGGGCTCTTTCTTTCCATGTTTCTGCCGTTCTCTCCCCTGGTCTGCTCGATCATCCTCATCGCAGTTGCGACTCTGTATACCATGGTCTCGGGATTCTATGGCGTGGTGTTTACCGATTTTTTTCAATCCCTGATCATCCTCATTGCCGTTGTGGTGATCACCTCGATGGCCGTCACTAAAATCAGCGGCACAGCGGACTTTGCAGCGCTGGCTCAACAGGTGACCGGCAATCCCCACTGGATGAGTTCGGCGCTTCACTGGCATACGGCGATGCCCAGAGGTTATGAAGCGTATCAACACCTGATGTTGTTTGTCTTTTTTTACTTTTTGCGCAGTGTGATCGGGGGGGTATCCGAGGGTGCGGATCCCAAATATTTCGGCGCCCGCAATGAACGCGAGACCGGCTCCTTGAGTTTTCTCTGGATCCTGCTGCTCATGGTTCGTTGGCCGATGATGATGGGTTTTGCCGTGCTGGGCATTCACCTCGTGCACGATCTTTTTCCGGACCAGACCGTGATGCTGCAAGCCGCCGATCTGATCAAATCGCTGGTTCCTGCAGCCTCACCGGAACGATGGCAGGATATTCTTTCCGGAATCATGAATACACCGGACAACTATCCGCCGGTTCTGATCGAAGGCTTGAAAAACCTGCTTCAGAGCAACTGGCAGATGAAGCTCCATCTCCTCAGTTTCAATGGCACGGTGAATCCCGAACGCATTTTGCCGGCTGTCATTCTATTCGACATCCCCATGGGATTCCGCGGTTTGCTTCTGGTTGCGCTCATCGCCGCCTGTATGTCATCGTTCGACAGCCATGTCAATCGCACCTCTGCGTTTTTTGTGCGCGATCTCTATCAGCGTTACATGCGCCCCGCGGCTGCAAACCGAGAATTGATCTCGGTCACCTATATCTTTATTCTCGCTCTGGTAGTCGTCAGCTATCTCATGGCCTACAGCGTCAAAAGCATCAATGAAATCTGGGGCTGGATCGTCATGGGATTGCAAGTCGGATTGATCATTCCGGCCCTGTTCAAGTTTTACTGGTGGCGCTTTAACGGCGGTGGATTCGCCGCCGGCACCATTGTCGGCCTGGTCGGCGCTTTTGTCCAGCGCGCCTTTTGGCCCAATCTGCTCGAATGGCAACAATTCACTGTGTTGTCCGCTGTTTCGATTGCAGCCGCTGTGATAGGCACTTACCTGACCAAACCGACGGATGAAAAAGTGGTGGAACGCTTTTATGCTACCACCCGGCCGTTTGGGTTTTGGCGCCCGCTGAAGCGCCGGCTCAAACCGGAAATCCGTCAGCAATTAAGCCGCGAACATCGCAATGACCTGACGGCGCTGCCTTTCACGCTGGCCTGGCAAATCAGCCTGTTTCTCCTCCCCATGCAACTGCTCATCCGATCAACAGAGTACCGCATCACTCTGGCCATATTCACGCTGTCCTTGCTCGGCATGTATCGCTTTTGGTACCGACATCTGCCGGCGAAAGGCAAAGCGTTTTCCGACCGCAAAAACGATGACCCGGAAACGATTTTTCTCCCTCATTCAGGCGGCATCGAAACCGTCCCGAATTCCACCGATCGTCGCTGACCGATCACCGCGATTCGGGAAAAACGCAAGGCTATTTTCCCGAATCGCAGCCCAGCGAGCCATTTTTTGCTTGCGCCGTCCTTGGAATTTGTTAATATAAAGTATAAAGCTGAAATAAACCAATCCCACCGCGCAAAAAGATGGCAAAACCATTAACCAGCGCGTTGAAAAATTGGTTCGCCCCATTCCAAAAGTCAACGTGCGGAGCTGGAGTTGGATCTTGGCACAGGCAGGAAATCCCTGCGTCGCCCCTTTTGTCCGTTCATCTAAGGCTGTGTCGAAACCGGGAAACTTGGCCAATGCCAAAATTTATCATGAGAAGAGTGGGATCACTCCTCATTGCGTTGACAGCAACTTGTGGATTCGGTCAGACGCTGCCGACAGAGACATCGACACTTTTTTCCGGATCAGGCAACTGTGTCCTCTGCCATTCCGGCGGTACCGGCACTCTGACAACACAGGCTGGCCGGGATATTTCTCCGCCTAAGCTGTGGCGCTCTACTTTGATGGCACATGCGGCCAAAGACCCGTTATGGCAGGCCAAAATCGCGGCCGAGGTTAAAGAACACCCAGAACTGCAAACAATTATAGAGGACAAATGCACCACCTGCCATGCACCTCTGGGGCGCACTCTGGCCATCTTTGATGGCATGAATTTCTATAGCCTGGTCGCCGCGTTGCAGGACCCTTTGAGCCTGGACGGCGTCAGCTGCACTCTCTGTCACCAGATTCAAAACATCGATTCGGGCGGCGCCTCCAGTTTTTCCGGCGGCTATATCATTCTGAACCTGCGGCAGATCTATGGCCCCTATCCTTCACCCCTGGCAAATCCCATGTCCAACCAGGTCGGTTTTACCCCGGTTTTTTCCGAGCATATACAAAAATCAGAATTGTGTGCCACCTGCCACACGCTTTTCACTCCATTTATCGATAATCAGGGAAATATCGGCGGTTATTTCCCCGAGCAAACACCCTATCTCGAATGGCGAAACAGCGTCTATCCCGATTCCGGCCGCTCCTGCCAGAGCTGCCATATGCCGCAAGTGAACGAGTCGATGAGGATTTCGTTGCGTCCGCCCGCCATGGCCCCTCTGCGTTCACCAATTTCAGAGCACGAATTCGTAGGCGGCAATATCTTGCTGCCCCAAATTTTTATAGCCTTTCCGCAAGATTTGAGCAGCAGCGCTCCTCCAGCGCAATGGGACAGCACCCTGCGCAAAACCCGCACACTGTTGAAGAACCGAACAGCACGGTTGACTCTGGAAGAGATTCTTCCTGGCGATACACTACAATTGACCGTACGCGTCGAAAATCTGACCGGACACAAATTTCCCACCGGATTCCCCAGTCGTCTGGCTTGGCTGCACTTACGGATAGACAAGCCAAACGGCGAAACCTTCTTTGAATCGGGCAAATGGGCAGAAAACGGCGATATTATCGGCGTCGACCCGGAACTCGAACCTCACCATCAAATCATCACTGATCCGAATCGAGTTCAAATATATCAGTCGGTTATGCAGGATGTCGACAACAAACCCACATACACCCTGTTGCGCGGTGCGAGTTATGCTAAAGACAACCGCCTGCCTCCCAGCGGCTTTCAAAATCCGACCGCCGATATCGCAGTGATCGGAGGTGCGAGCGATGATCCGGATTTTAACCGATTTGCTGACGGGGCACAAGGATCGGGGAGCGACCGGATTATCTACCGGGTTCCGGTTCCGGACCCGAGCCTCGACTTACACGTGACCGTCGATTTGTGTTACCAGACTCTCTCGAGTCCCTTTGCGCAAGATCTGCTTTCGTATTCGAATGAACCGGTCACGCGCTTTGCCGAATATTATAAGCAAGTTGACCGTACTCCGGCTATTGTCCAGTCCGTCTCCGCTTTGGTGCAGGCTACCGGCATCCGCAGCACATCATCGTTAGAGAAAACGCACGGGTTGTTTCAAAATTACCCCAATCCATTCAACAGCTCGACAAGTATTCATTTCGATCTCAAAAACGCTGACACCATCCAGTTGCATGTCTATGATCTGTCGGGCAAAAATGTTCGTACGATTTTTAGCGGGTATTGCAGCGCCGGGACCAAACAGATGAGCTGGAATGGAACGGACGCGGAAAATCGCCCTGTGCCCAGCGGTATTTATTGGATCTGTTTTGTTTCCAGCAAAAACCAGAAGGCCATACGAGTTCTACTTTTAAGATAAATACAAAACTGCATCATTCAAAATCTCCAAAAAAATCGATCAGCGTATCCGTCACACTCAAAAACCCGGCCGCCCCGCCGGGCATCCCCCGTAAATTTCGAAATACAAAGGAGATTTTGTGACAATTCGATGGAATTCCTTGTTGCCCCCGCTCTTTTCGATTCTTTTTCTCATCGCGTGCAAAGGAGATCGATTGATGCAAAAAACCCGCTCCCTGAATCAACTGTCTCTGGAACAAGCCGATCAACCCGTGCATCCCGGAATTCCGGGTGAAAGACCTTTCTGGAACCGCCATTCGCGCCGGTTCATCTATGCACCGGCCTTTGACATTGCGGCAGTCGAGGGCGCTGATGCGTATCGGTTCGAGGCCTCGGTTCCCGGAGACACTTTAGTCTATACCTTTACCACACCGATGCCCCATGCAGACCTCAGCCCAATTTGGCGGCAGCTGCCCCCTGACTCGATCCATTTGCGGATCAAAGCAGTTTCCGCCGATGGCGAAACCCTGCAGGCTGCGAAAAAAACATTTATAAAAAGTCCGCCGTTTTCCGGCTCGACAGGTAACGCCGCCTATGGCTATGTGGAAAGCGGTATGCGCTGCCTGCGCGATTTGCTCCAGCAAGAAAAAGCGCGCTGCTGGCTGATAAGCGGTCGACCCAATCCCGAGTATGCTCTCTGGGTACATCCGAGCAAAATCATAGGCGCTCTGGCGCGCGGCATGGCAGCCTATGCCGCTTACAAGCCCCGCTTGCCTGATGCCGACAAGGCCGGAAAAATTGCCCAAAAGGCGGCCGATTTTTTGCTAGACCTGTCCGAACCCGCCGGACGACCGCTCGAATACTGGCCGCCGACCCATTGGGACGGCGTACCGCGCGGCAATCATCCGATCTATATGGACGAAATCATGACCAACTGCCCGGCAGAGGCAGCGATGGATTATCTCGATCTGAACGATCTGACCGGGGATGACATCTACTTCACCGCCGCCACTCGTATTGCCGACACCTATATGCGCCTGCAGAGAGCGGATGGAACCTGGTATCAGCTGCTTAATCGACTGACCGGCAAACCGGTGAAAAGCAATCGGCTCGTACCGACTCCGGTCATCCGCTTTTTAGATCGCTTGCACAGACAATATGGAACGGATGCTTATCGCAGTGTTCGAGATCGTGCCTTTGATTGGTGCCTGCAAAATCCGCTGCAAACCTTTAACTGGTCGGCGCAATTCGAAGATACTCGGCCGAAAGCGCTCTATCAAAACCTCTCGCATTGTGAAGCAGTGCAAATGGCGCTTTTACTGCTGGAAGCGGCCCCGGACAATCCGGAATACGCGAGCGCAGCTTTGCAGGTTTTGCGTTTTGCCGAGGATCAATTCGTCGTCTGGCAGGAAAGCGATCCGGTGCTGCGGAGCCTGTGGTTCAAACCCGGAGCGGTTTGGAACAGCTATTCCAAGGAAACCGGTTCCGATTGGTTCGTGCCTGCCGGTCTGGAACAGTATGCCTTTTATACTCCGATCGACGCCACGGTCAGCTGGTTCATCCAGGCATTTATTGCGTTCTATCGTTACAGCAGCGAACCGCTCTACCTGGCCAAAGCCGTCGCCCTGGCCAACACACTGACTCGAGCCCAGGAATACCACGGCGGCGGCGAAATACCGACCCATCTGCGCAAAAATCTGCCAGAGGCTAATTGGCTCAACTGCTCGGTCATTTCGGCATTGACCCTGATCGAGCATGCGGATCTCTTGCGCAGTTATGGCGGAAATTGAAATGTTTGAGATCCCGATACCACGCAGAAGCATCATGAAAAAGCTGTACGGCGCCGATTTTATTAGAAAATAATGGGAATGGAGGACGAATGCCCCAAAAGTATTGCATCCACGCCATCGGTCATGCGCATATCGATCCGGTCTGGCAATGGGATAAAAACGAGGGATACCAGGAGGTCCTGGCCACCTTTCGCTCAGCCGTCGAGCGCTTGAGAGAATTTCCAGATGTCACTTTTGTTGCGAGTTCGGCACAGTTTTACGAATGGGTGGCAGAGGCGGATCCAGAGCTCTTTTCGCAAATCAAAGCCCTGGTCCATGCTGACCGGTGGATCCCGGTCGGCGGATGGTGGGTCGAGGCCGACATCAATTGCGCTTCGGGCGAATCGTTGGTCAGGCAGGGACTCTATGCGCAGCATTTTTTCTTTGACCATTTCGGCCGCAAAGCGCATGTCGGGTTTTCTCCTGACACCTTTGGCCATGCCTGGAGCCTTCCGCAAATTCTGCTCAAACAAGGCATGGATTCTTATATCTTTATGCGGCCCGAACCGCACGAAAAAAAAGATTTGCCCGCCCCGCTTTTTGTCTGGCAGGGTGCGGACGGCAGCCGAATGTTGACTCTGGCCATTGTCGCCTCTTATAACGCCGATGCCGCTGAGATCCAGGAACGAATCGACCAATCGATAGCCCGCTTTTCCCAAACCTTGCCCAAGATCCAGGACATCGCTCTGTTTTACGGAGTCGGCAACCACGGCGGCGGCCCGACCGTTGCGGCCATTCAAAAAATCGATGAGCTTCGCTTCCACTCGACCCATACCATCTCTTTTTCTTCTCCTGAAGAGTATATGCAGATCATCAGCCGGCAAAAAGATCGATTGCCGATTCTGAACGACGAACTGCAGCACCACGCGCGGGGATGCTATTCGGCTTGCTCGGAGACCAAACAAACAGACCGGCAGACGAGCACCATGCTGATTGAAGCGGAAAAATTTGCTGTTTTCGCTCACCTTGCCGCGCAGGTTTCCTATCCGGTTTTATCGCTGAAACAAGCCTGGAAAAAAACGCTTTTCAATCAATTCCACGACATCCTTGCCGGCACATCCATAGAATCGGCCCATCGGGACGCCCGGGACGATTACAGCTATGGTCGCTCGGTAGCAGCAGAAACCCGCATGAAAGCGCTACAGGCGCTCTCAAGAGAGATCCAAACCGATGACCGGGACTTGCCCTTTTCATCCCCTCTGGTGGTCTTTAATCCGTGTTCCTGGGAAACAACTCGATTCCTCGAATATGAAACCGATCTCGATTGCTTTTCGCTCCACGGCGGCCACAGTATGGTGCTGCGAAATTCGGGAGGCGAACCGGTCGATAAAAACGAGCTCGTTTTGTTGGATTCTCAGGGGCAGCCCGTCCCCTGGCAGTTTTTGCCGACGGCCGCGGCAAAACAGGAAAACCAGCCCTTCCGCCTGCGCATCCTTTTTCGGGCGAGGATTCCGGCGCTGGGATATCAGGTCTATTCCCTGGATTACAGTCGACGGTATAAAGCGCGTCAAGTAAACAGCATGATCATCACAGCCACCTCGATGGAAAACAGCCGAGTTCGAATCGAATTCGACCGCCGCAGCGGTGCGCTTCTTTCCTATTTCGATAAAACAGCAAACCGGGAATTGCTGGTCGCACCTGGCGCGCAGGCGCTGGTGATGGAAGATCCGGATGACACCTGGGGACATCGGATCAAAACCTATGATCAACAAGTCGGCACTTTTTCCAACGCTTCTTTTGACATCATCGAATCGGGCCCGGAACGGATCCGGCTGCGCGTCCGCTCTGTATGGGGGCAATCGGTTATTCTGCAAGAGTATAGCCTTCATCGCGAAGCGGTCGAGCTGCGAGTCCGCATGACAGTCGATTGGCACGAAGCGTATAAAGTGCTCAAGCTGAGTTTCCCCACGGCGATTAAAAACGGCCGTTGTTTCTTTTCCATTCCCTATGGCGCGATTGAACGACAGATGTCGGGGGATGAAGAACCGGGGCAGGATTGGATCGACATCAGCACAGCCGATGAAGCGAACATCTGGGGGTTGGCGGTCGTCAACGATTTTACCTGCGGTTACAGTGCAAAAGACGGCGACATCCGTCTGACCTGTTTACGCAGTACAGCCTGGTCACACCACAATCCGGAAATAATCGACGAAAAAGAGCCCTATCGTTACATGGAACAGGGAATGCACGAATTTCGGTATCAGCTGATTCCTCATAAAGGTGACTGGCGACAGGCGCGCATACCGCTCAAAGCCGAAGAGGAACGATCCATTTTTCCGGTTGTCCGAAGCACCAAACAGCGCGGTAAACTCGAGCCCTTTGGTTCTTTTCTCACAATGGATCTCTCCAATGTATCGATAACGGCGATTAAAATGGCCGAATCAAGCGACTCTCTGGTTTTGCGCTGTGTCGAGATACTGGGTCGAAAAGCTCGAGGAACGATCGATCTGCCGATCGTCAACAGAAGCTTTACCCTGGTTATCGAACCCTTTGAGATCAAGACCTTTGTGGTGCCAAAGGAGCCGGCCGAGCCCATCCGCGAAACCGACTTGCTGGAAATGTGATCGTTCGCCTCTGGAAAAATTGCCTTTCAAGTGAGGCAGCAGCCACCCCGGATTCCGTCCCCCCTAAAAAAACAAACGCGGCCGGCGGCGGAAAGCCGCTCGAGCCGCGTTTGCTCGTCTTTATTAGAGATGGATCTAGAAACCGTTCAAACCCCGCCGCAGCAACAGGGGGCGGATCTCCGGTTCTTTGCCACGGAATTTCTTGTACAAAACCATGGGATCATCCGTGCCGCCGGCCGAAAGAATGTTTTTGCGAAAGGCCTGAGCGGTATCTCGATCAAAGAGACCCTTTTCCTTAAAGGCCTGGAAAGCGTCGGCGTCCAGCACTTCAGCCCAGATATAGCTGTAATAGCCGGCTGAATAGCCGCCGGAAAAAATGTGGCGAAAATAGGGGCTGCGGTAACGCGCGACAATCTCCGGCATCAGCCGAATGCGTCCGAGAGATTCGTTTTCAAATGCGATGGCATCCCGAACCGTGGTATCAGCCACTGTATGCCAATCCATATCGAGAAAAGACGCGGCCAGATACTCGACCGTGGCAAATCCCTGGTTGAAATGGCTCGTTTTCTCCAGCTTGGCGATCAATTCATCGGGCATGGGCGCGCCGGTTTCATAGTGCCGGGCATAGAGTTTGAGCACCTCGGGGTGCAGCGCCCAATTTTCCATGATTTGCGAGGGTAATTCGACAAAATCGACCGCCACCGAAGTACCCGACAGGGAAGGATAGGTGCAATCGGAAAGCAGGCCGTGCAGAGCATGGCCGAATTCGTGAAACAAGGTCTCTACCTCATCCACACTCAACAGAGAGGGCTTTTCCGCCGTCGGCTTGGCGAAATTGCCGCAATTGACGATGATCGGAGTTTTGCGGTTTCCGCCGACATTGGATTGCTTGCGATAGGAGCTCATCCAGGCGCCGCCGCGTTTGCTAGCGCGCGGGAAATAATCGGTGTAAAGAATGCCGATATGAGTACCGTCCGCTTCTTTGACTTCAAAAGTCTTGACTTCGGGATGATAGACCGGCAGGTCGGTGCGTTCGGTAAATTCAATTCCAAAAAGGCGATTGGCGACCTCAAAAACGCCGTCGATGACGTTTTCCAGTTTGAAATAGGGGCGCAACTGCTCCTCATCCAGGCTGTATTCCGCCTGCTTGACTTTTTCCGCATAATACCACCAATCCCAGGGCTGAAGCTTGAAATCGTCTCCCTCACGGATGATCAATTTCTGCATTTTGGCGGCTTCTGCCTTTGCCCGCTTGAGCGCGGGTTTCCACAGCTGATGCAGCAAGTCATAGACCCGGTCGGGATTGTTGGCCATATTGCGCTCGAGCTGAAAATGTGCATGAGTGGGATAGCCGAGCAGATTAGCGCGCCTGACACGCAGAGCAGCGATGCGGCTGAGCAGAGCTTTATTATCCAGCTCGTTGTTGTTGTCACCGCGCATGATATAGCCGGTAAACATCTTTTCACGTAGATCGCGCTTTTCTGAATATTGCAGAAAGGGGATCAAACTGGGCTTGTGCAGAGTAAAAACCCATTTGCCTTCATAGCCACGCTTGGCAGCCTCCTCGGCCGCGGTTTCGACAGCAACTTGTGGCAATCCGGCCAGATCATCCGGATTCTCGATCACCAGCTCAAAGGCATTGTCCTCTTTGAGCACGTTTTCGCCAAACTGCAGCGTCAAGAGCGACAACTCTTCGTTGATCCGGCGCAGTTCCGCCTTGTCGTCATCTTCGAGGTTGGCTCCGTTCTGGACAAAATCGAGAAAAGTTTCCTGCAAGAGACGGGCTTGTTCTGCGGTCAAATCCAGTTGATCCCGTCTCTCCCACAATGCCTTGATGCGAAGAAACAAATCCCTATTTAAAAGAATATCATCGCGATGTTTGGACAATTTGGGCGCCACCTCTTTGGCGATCGACTGGAGCTCGTCATTGGTGTGGGCGGAATTGAGATTGTAAAAGACACTGCTGACCCGGGTCAAGAGCTCCCCACTGCTCTCCATCGCCTCCAGAGTGTTGGCAAAGGTCGGTGCATCAGCGTTTTTGGCGATGGCATCGATTTCCCGGCTGTTTTGCTGGATCCCCTTGTCAAACGCCGGCAGAAAATGCTTTTCCTTGATTTGTTCAAAGGGCGGCACACCAAAAGGTGCATCAAAGTCGCTCAACAACGGATTGCGCCCCGAATTGCCGCAGGCCATGACCATCAGACAGACTCCGAAAAGAACCCATAAAACGTATTTCATACTTTCCCCTTTTCATGGATTGTAAAGATAGACCCGGTTCATCGAAAAACCGAGCGCTTTTTAGGCTATTATAAATATCAAAAACACCAGTCAAATGCAACATCTTTCTCGCGCAGTCAATCGATCACGGCAAAAAATGGCCGAAATATTTATCGTGTACATACCGTTTTAACTGTTTGATGTTTAGTCAGATAGAATCAGTGCTGACATATGAAAGGAGATAATCGACATGATGCACACGCGCTTTATTTTCCTGATGCTGCTGCCGATGCTCGGATTCGCGATCGCCCAGGATGACAAAGAAACACCGACCGAGTATGGCTGGAAGAACGAAATGATCGGCAGTCTCCATCTGTCACAATCGACTTTTGACAACTGGGCCCAGGGAGGTGAAGACAATGTCGCTTGGCAGATCAATCTCACGGCCCGATTCGAAAACGATCAGGAAAAGACCAACTGGACAAACAGCGGTAAATTTTCATTCGGCCATATCAAAATCGGCGACAACTCGAGCAAAAAGTCAGTGGACGAGATCGGTGTAGAGAGCGTACTGACCTACAAAATCGGGAAATATCTCAATCCCTATTCGGCTGTGACCGGCCGGACGCAGCTTACCGCCGGTTATGATTATTCTACCGATCCCCAAATAGAGATATCCAATCTTTTTGACCCGGCTTATTTCACCCAGAGCATAGGAATCGGCTACAAACCCTCCGAGATGCTTCAGACCCGAATGGGTGCAGCAATCAAGGAAACTTTAACCCGCGACCACTCCCGCTATGCCGACGATCCGGACACGGTAGACAAAATCGAAAAAAATCGAATCGAATTCGGTTTGGAATCGGTAACCGACTTGCATAAAAAAATCGCGGAAAACATTCTCCTGACAACGAAACTGGAACTTTTTTCCAACCTCGAAGGGACAAAAGAGATCGACATTCGCTGGGATTCGCTTTTTTCTTCAAAAATCTCCAAATACATCGACGTCAATTTCAATGTCCAGTTCTTTTACGACCGGGACATCTCGAAAAAACGCCAGATCAAACAGGCTCTGTCGCTTGGACTCTTTTATAATTTTTTGAAGTAGCGAATCGACATCAATCCAAAGGGGGCCTGAATTTATCGCCTCTTTGATCTACATATCGCTCTTTGCTTCCAAACGTGTCTTTTCGTCGAGCAAACGCTTGCATGTGGATTGTTTTTTTAGTATGTTAGATGAACATTCGACGAAAGGCAACCAGATACATGAGCACAGAAGCGGAGCACACGATGGCAGCCCGGGTTTATTCTCTATTGATTTTGGTTTGGATCGCCGCCTCACCCCTGCGCGGAGACGAGATTCTTTTCGATGACCCTTTGAACAACGGCACCAGCGGAGAATTGCGCGGCGCAGGTGAATTCATCCCGGGTGGTGGATGGCGATCGACTGGCGGCAACATCGTCTATGATACCGGCCGACAGCTGACCAATGGGGTATTCGAAGCCACACTCAGAGGCTGGACCGCACCTGCCGGCGGCGTGATCAAATCGCACCCCCTTTCCGGATGGGAAGCGATCGATCAATACACCCATTATGCCCAGACCGGTTCGTTTTGGAACTGGAGGATTGGGACCGGTTACGATGCTTTCAAAGTCCTGGCAGCTCCTGATTCAATCAGCACCCGAGTGGAAGCGCGGGTGGGGTCGCAGGAGGCGGTCAATGACGGACAGCCGCATGTTTATCGTGTCGAATGGAAAGAGGGCACGGTGCGTTTTATCTTTGACGACAGCGTGTTACAGGAATGGAGTTTTGACCGCTTTTCCATACGCTCCTTTACCGTAGGCAAAGATGATTTCTATCCCCTGACCGATCCGGCGCCCATCATCTCGAATATTCGCATTATCGACTGCAGTATCACCACCGGATCGCATTCAGACGGCGATCCAGCGGTCTTGCCGAATGAGCATATTCTCATCTATCCCAATCCTTTCAATTCAGGCACTCGAATCTCTGTCCAACTGCCACAAGAAGAGATCATCGAGCTCTATGTCGGCGACTTGCTCGGCCGGCGTTTACGCACGTTGGTTCAGGGTCGTCAACTCGATGCCGGCCGTCACTTCTTCGCCTGGGACGGTCACAAGGAGTCGGGGCAGCCGCTGCCAAGCGGCGTTTATTGGATTGTTTTACAGACCCGTTCCTATTCACGGGCGCAAAAAGCGCTTTTGATTCGCTAAATGATATCTTTTTTGCTCCTTCGCCTCGACCACGCCATCGCCAAAATGGTGCTTTTTGGGCACCCTGCACATGCTGCCCAGCTGGCCGCTATCCATTTTCACGATCGTGCGGTTACTAGAAACTATCTCACCGTGATTCGCGCTTTCACACCGCTGTTCGGTTAGATCGATCATCCCCTGCGCCGCGACAAGCACCTGAAGGCGCGTCCGGCACAGACGATGTATAACCGCTTGAAGGCACTTCATTTCTGATCTGCAGCAAAAAAGTTAAACAATGCGATAAACAACGCTTTCAATTTTGCGGCATATTTTATATCTTTTCTCACCAGTGTCCGGTCGAACGACCGGACACTGGTGATCTTTTCTCTTCTTTCACTGGTGTAGCCAGGTGGAACACCAGCGATCCTCATTCCGATATTCAAGCGCAAAGCACAAGGAGATCCCCGGCATGGGCGGTTTGTTCGGCGTTGTAGCCAAAGAGGATTGCGTCCTCGATCTCTATTACGGAACCGATTATCATTCGCATCTCGGCACACGCCGCGGCGGCCTGACCGTAGTCAACGGCGAGGGCTTTACCCGTTCGATTCACAATATCGAAAACAGCCCCTTTCGTACAAAATTCGAGGACGAATTGAGTCGCTTTCACGGAAGGATGGGCATCGGCTGCATCAGCAATACCTCGAGTCAACCCCTGATCCTCGGATCACATCTGGGCACCTTTGCGATCGTCACCACCGGCCGAATCAACAACAAAGCCGAACTGGTCAGCCATCTCTTTAACGAGCGCGTCACCCACTTTAGCGAAATGAGCGGAGGCGTGATCAATTCAACCGAATTGGTTGCCACCCTGATCAATCGTGAAGAGAGCTTTCTTCAGGGCATCACCCGCGCCCAGCAGGCCATCGAGGGATCCTGTTCCCTTTTGCTTCTGACCGAAAACGCTCTCTATGCTGCACGCGACCGGCTCGGTCGCACGCCGCTGGTCATCGGCAAAAAGGACGATGGCTATGCCGTTGCGGTCGAGTCCTGTGCCTTTCCCAATCTGGATTATGAACCGGTATATGAACTCGGACCAGGAGAAATCGTGCGGCTGGATCCGCAAGGTTTCGAGCAGCTGCATCCGCCCGGCGACCGGATGCAGATCTGTGCGTTTTTGTGGATTTATTACGGCTATCCGGCCTCGACTTATGAGAACAAAAACGTCGAAAACGTGCGCAATCGCTGTGGTGCGGCGCTGGCGCGGCGCGACACGATCAAGCCGGATTTGGTGGCCGGCATTCCCGATTCGGGTATCTCACACGCTCTGGGGTATGCCAACGCCACCCAGATTCCCTACTGCCGGCCGTTTGTCAAATATACACCCACCTGGCCACGCAGTTTCATGCCACAAAATCAATCGATTCGCAATCTGGTGGCACGGATGAAATTGATCCCGATTCGACAATTGATCGAAGAAAAAGCCCTTCTGTTCTGCGACGACTCGATCGTCCGCGGCACCCAGCTGCGCGAAACCATTCAGCGTTTATTCCTTTACGGCGCGAAACAAGTCCATATGCGTCCGGCCTGCCCGGCGCTGATCTTTTCCTGTCCGTTTCTCAACCTGTCGCGCAACAGTTCTGAATTGGATCTGGCCGCCCGGCGGGCGATCGAAGCATTGGCACCGGAACAGGAACCCGATTTCGATGCCTGGATCGATCCGTCCAGTGATCGCTACGCCGAAATGGTCGACTGGATCCGCCGACATTTGAATCTGACCACACTCCTTTACCAGCGTCTGGACGATATGGTGGAAGCGATCGGGCTGCCGGCGGAAAAAATTTGCACCTATTGTTGGACCGGTCGAAAACCGTGACGCCGGTCGGTCAAAAGAAAGGAAAAATGGCTCAGCCGATTTCTATGATCGTCTTTCTCGGCAATCCCGGCACAACTTATAAAAACACCCGCCACAACATCGCCTGGCTGCTCGAGCCGCATCTCTCCCTTTCTGCGCGAGCGAGCTGGCAGAAAAAATTCAAAGGTCAATACAGCCGAATCGATGTGGCGGGCGAGCCGCGGATTTTGCTCAAGCCGGAAACGCTGATGAACCGCAGTGGAGACAGTGTGCAAAGCGCCTCCCAATTTTTCAAAATTCCCGTTGAATCTGTGCTGGTCGTGCACGACGATTTGGAGCTGCCGTACGGGTGGATCGATTGCCGCCTGGGTGGCGGCCTGGCCGGCCACAATGGTTTGCGTTCGATCGCCGAACGACTCGGAAGCCGCGATTTTGTCCGCTTCCGCCTGGGTATTTCTCGACCCGAACGCGGATCGGTGGCCAACTATGTCCTCAGCACCTTTGGCGCCGCGGAAAAAAACCAACTCGATCGTTTTCTCGACTGTGCCGCGCAACACCTCGAGTCGTGTTTGCAAAACGCATCGGGAACCGCTTTCGACGCCGGAAAAATAAATTGTCTCTGAGCGCCGCAAGAAATATTCAGTGAGGTCTTATGTGTTCAAATGAGGTTGATAACCTGCTCGCTCTGACCGAAGGCAATGTACTCAAAGCGGTGGAAATTTTGGAAAAACAGCTCAACACCCTCTATATGCGAGCGCAGGTGCTGATGAGTCTGGCGGGTGTGACGCTCACGATCACCGGCTTTTCTGGCCGCCTGATCGCCGGAACCAATCGAACGGCACAATTTCTGGTCATTGCAGGTCTGGCAGTTGTGCTCACCAGTGCCGTTTGGGTTTATATCCGGGTGATGGGGGTTAAATGGATCACAGCGGACGTGCAGGCCGACTCCCGGCTCTTTATCGGCGGTATTATCAACCGCCGCAATCATAAAACCTTTGCCTATTCACTCGGCGGCAAAATCCTGTTGGTCGGCATGACGCTCTATTGCATTGCCTTTTCCATTATGCTTTTCCATACCTGAAAGAGTGAGAGGAGTAGAACCCCAAACCTGGAGAAAAGATGAAACGCCTAACGCTCTTGTACAGCCTGATCCTCTTTGCAACAACCCCAGGGCTCACGGCTCAGACGCCGGATTTCGCCCCCCCAACCAGCGCTTATATCCAGGGACTTTCGATCGATCCGGAAAATCCAAAACAGCTCTGGGCCGCAACCATCGGTGCCGGACTCTATGTCAGTCAAGACAGTGGCGAGAACTGGGACCCCGTTCCCGGCCTGGAATCGGTACAGGGCATGCATGCCATTGAAATCGATCCAAACAACGCCAATCTCCTCTATGCGGGTGGAGCCAAAAGCGGCGTGTGGATGTCCACCGATCGAGGGCTGAGCTGGCGACACATCGGACTCGACAGTATGAGCGTTTGCGATATCGCTGTTCATCCCCGTGACTCAAGGCACCTGCTGATTTTGGTCACAAACGGGGTTTATCGATGCAAAAACATCGACAACGCGCCCTGGGAACACATATTTGACTATCCCGCCTTTCTCCGTCAAAACCTGCCCGATTCGGAGCAGAGGCGCTACTGGCGCTACAGCCGGTTTCAAAAAATCGAAATCGACCCTCACAATCCCGAGACCGTCCTGATCGGCGGCCGCTGGGAGGGCGGTTACCACCGCAGCGACGACGGCGGTGATACCTGGTACCATCACACCCTTGGCGGAATCTTTCGCCGCGCAGATCCGATTCTATTTCATCCCCAGGATCCGAACATCATCATGGTGGGCACCCACCACCAGGGACTGTTCAAAAGCTACAACCACGGCGCCAGCTGGGTCAGCTCCAGTATCGGATTGGAGCCCCAGCGTCGAACCCCCTACTATGGTGCCTTTCTGATATCCGGATTGGTCTGTGCACCCTCCGACAATGACGTGCTCTATACCGGAAGCGATTATTCCAACTGGAAATCGCTTGACGGCGGCCTCTCATGGCACGAGGTCGGCAAGACGCTGACCTGTCCTTTTGCTCGAGCATTTGCCGTCGATCCCCAAAACGCCGACATTGTCTATGCCGGCACCAATGTCGGGATCTATAAATCGGTTGACGGCGGTCAGACCTGGCGTTTTGCCAGCCGCGGGTTGCCGGCCGTTCCGATCCACACCACCGTAGAGCTCGATCTCGAGGACGGGAGCTATCAATTCGCCCTTGGCAGAAGAGGAGCTCATCTCTTTAGACGCTCACTGGATTCGACGGACGGCTGGCTGCCGATCAACTGGCTGCTGCCGCAACGGCTCTCGCTCATCGAAAAAGGCGACGGAGCCAATGAATTGCGCCTGGTCACAGAGACCGATGTTTATGTCAGCCACGATGGTGGACTGCGGTGGGAAGACCGGGATCCGCAGTATACAGACGCCGTATCGGCGGTCGAACGGCTGCCGTTTTCCGGAAACAGGAATGACCGGGAAATGTGGACAGTAGAGATCGAACTCGAAGGAAAAGCGTTTTTTGACGACCGATGGGTGGGAACGCTCTACCGCCGGCCCCCCTATATCGCGCTCTATCTCGTCACTTCCGACTATCCGATCGACAACAGCTTGCCGTTCTGGCAGACCACGGTCGATCGTGCCCTTGGCTATACCATACAGATACCACGGACAGACTTGCCCGAACAAGAGGCGTTGTTCTACTGCGAAGTGCGCGATTTTCAGCGCAACACACTGACCGGCTATGCTCGAGTGCAGCCGGGCAGAACAGGCCATATCGCCATCCAACTCGGACCGGACAATCGGCTTCCAGCGCTGCAATCGTTTGTAAAAAATCCCAAATGAAAGGGCAAAAAAGCATGCACAAACTTTTCTCCTGCATCACCCTGGCCGCCGCCCTGATGTTAAGCGGCGGCTGTGCTCAGCGTCCCAAAACGTACGAACAGCTCCCTGTTTTTATCGGCGGAACCGAAGGGTATGACACCTTTCGCATCCCGGCCTTGATTACCGCTCCATCGGGTGATCTGTTGGCCATTTGCGAAGGGCGGAAAAAGGATCGAACCGACAGCGGCGACATCGATCTGGTGATGAAAAGGAGCTTTGATCACGGCGAGAGCTGGAGCGATTTGCAGGTGATCTGGGATGACGGCGACAATACCTGCGGCAATCCCTGTGTGGTTGTGGATCACAAAACAAAGATGATTTGGCTGTTGATGACCCACAATCTCGGCATTGACCGCGAGCCCGAAATCATCGCCCAAACGAGTCAAGGAACCCGTACCGTCTGGGCATCCTATAGCGCCGATGACGGCAACAGCTGGTCGAATCCAAAAGAAATCACCGCAGATGTCAAGAAAAAAGAGTGGACCTGGTACGCCACAGGGCCCGGCAACGGCATTCAGCTTCAAAGCGGAAGACTGGTGATCCCCTGCGACCACATCGAGGCGGAAAGCGGGGGGTACTATTCACATGTCATTTATAGCGACGACAACGGCGAGAGCTGGCATTTGGGCGGATCCACGCCGCAGGATCAGGTCAATGAATGCCAGGTCGTCGAACTCGATGACGGCCGATTGTTGCTGAACATGCGCAACTATGACCGCCAACAAGAGGCGCGGATGATCAGCACCAGCGCTGATGGAGGGTTGACCTGGAGCGCCATTCGTCCGGATTCGCAGCTGATCGAACCGATCTGTCAGGCGAGTCTGATTCGGCTACAGGCAGAGCAAGCAGAAAAAAAATCGTTGCTGCTTTTTTCCAATCCCGCTCATCGCCAGGAACGCATCCGCATGACCGTTCGACTCAGCCCGAATGAGGGGGAAAGCTGGCCATTTGCTACAGAGCTCACCTCCGGGCCATCCGCCTATTCGAGCCTGGCTGTGTTGTCCGACGGCCGCATCGGCTGTTTGTTTGAAACCGGAGTCGATTCGCCTTATGAACGGATTGTTCTGACGAGATTGGCGCTATACGAGCTAACCAACGAATAGAGCGACGGGCGGTCAGGGGTAAAACGCAACACGTTGCAGCCGAACCGGGGTGTGAGGATTCAAACTGCAACGTGTTTTGTGGGGGGAGAAGGTTTTCTATAGAATAGAATTTTTATTTGTCAGGGCGGCTCAGCATTCCGTGGGCACCCATTGAGACATCAGATCCTCCAGTACACAAAGAATACCTTTGAAATCGCTCTCTTTTTCCGGGCCGGCGCGCAGCAGCAGATTATAGCGAATCGGCCCGTTTTTTTGCGTTTTCCCGACACTGGTGATCACCAGTTCTTTGCGCCGGTGGTGCACAATCGCGTGCACGGTCTTTTCATTACCGATCAATTCCGGAAAAATTCGCCACAGGTCGATTTTTTCGGTGAATTCCATTCCCAGATATCCACCAAGACCGGAACTCCACTCTAAAAGACGAAAAGAAGCATCGAATAGCGCGAAATGGTAGATGGGGCGAATTTCGTTTTTCTTAATTGGGGCCGAGACGGATACCATGCGAACCTCACTTCAGGGCAGCGCTCCTCTTTCTCTGATGTAATATAATCTTTCTGCTGTTATTGTCAAGTATTTTTTTTATTTTTTGCGCTTTTTCGCTAGATATGGCGATTTTTTTCTCCTCCCATTCAAGTATGTTCTGCATGGCGCCCTAACCCGCTTTTGATGGTGTTGCAATACGCGTTTTCAAACCGGCGAATCGACTGTATGGCATATGTCGATATTGCTTCATATTTTTATTTTTTATATATTTATAATTCTGATAAATGGGGCAGCTCTGAGGCCATCGCAACATTTCCCACCAGAAAGGCACGGTAAAAGCAAGTTTGACAAGCTAAGCCTTGACTTGCTCATTTCGATCTGTTGTATCGGCTAAAACTTTTTTTCGCCATATTTGACGTTTTCGCTT
>JAFGJN010000086.1 GCA_016929055.1 Candidatus Zhuqueibacterota bacterium | reverse complement strand
GCGAAATATTTTTCGCCCCAACGTTATTCGCGGGGTTTAAATCGGGCGTAGGGGCGAAATATTTTTCGCCCCAACGTTATTCGCGGGGTTTAAGACCGGGGTAACAGGGCGGCGAACAGAGCGCTCAAGATCGCGACACCTGCCGCGGTGCAATAAACCGCGGCCATCCCGCCCCAGGCGAACACCGGAGCCGAGACCAGCGGCCCCAGGGTTTGTCCGAGGCGAAGGAGCATACCGTTGAGCGCCATAAATGCGGCGCGAAATTGGATGGGCGCCAGATTGACCAGAAGCGTTTGAATCGTCGGGAAATTGATGCCATGGCCGATACCGAAAATGACGATCGGAGGTACAAGCGCAGCGGGCGTATCGGCAAAAGCGAAAAGAGACAAAGCCACGGCATAGGATAGAAATCCGCTGAAAAGCAAGCGGCGATCGCTGAAACGCTTCATCAAGCGACCGGCGAAAGAAGAGACCAGGGCGGTGACCAGGGACATGGCGGACAGGGTGATGCCGATTGTCAACGACGAGCTGCCGAAACGATCGGCCATGAGCAGGGGCAAATAGGTCAAATAGGCGCCATAGAGGAGAACGAACAGGGCGATGCTGAGGAAAAACAAGCCGGCGGCGCGGGCGCCGATGCTCCGTCGCAAGTCGCGAAAATAGTCACCGAGAACCGGCCGGCTGACAGGCTCGGGATTTTTCAGTGCTAGCAGCACGATGATTGCGACCGGCAAGGCAAACAGCGGCAAAAGAAACGGATAGTTCCAGCCCAAAAGCGCCAGCCCACCGCCAATGGCAGGGTATCCCGCAGTTCCGACGCTGAGCACACCAGCATTGTATCCCATCGCCCGGCCGCGATCGGCGCCGTGATAGATATCGCCTATCAAGACGGCATAGAGCGAGCCCAGAGCCGCAGCGCCGATGCCCTGCAAAAAACGCCACACCAGCAGGGTTGTGAAATCCTGGGCCAGGGCGCAGGCGCTGCCGGCCAAAGCAAAGAGAAAGAGCGAAGGCACCAAAATACGTCTGCGCCCCCAGCGGTCAGCAAGCACACCGAGCACCGGCGTCATCAAAATACCTGGCAGAGTGAACATTGAAATCAGGTAGCCGATCTGGCGCGATGAAAGAGCAAAGCGGTCGGCAATCTGGGGAAATGCGGGCGTGACCGAGGAGACGCCCATGACCGCCATCATGGTGACTGCAAAGATGATGTGCAGATTGCGGTCGCGAATAAGCGGCGAGCGACTTTCCGCCTGTCCGGTAGAGTTGCCCGTTTTTGAATTGTTATCGGATTTCCGCATGGAATCTTTTCAATCATCACATCGAGAGTGATCTTGCAAATCCGTTCACAGCCGCCGCAGGACGAGAAGCGAAACATCATCAGACTGAGGCGCATCGCCGCAAAACAGTTTTAATTCTTCGAGCAGGCCGTTCACCATTTCTTGTGCTGTCAGATTTGAATGTTCTGTCAACCAATAAGCCAGGCGCTCTTGTCCCCAAAATTCGTCTTGTTCGTTGCGTGCTTCGGTCAGGCCGTCCGAATAGATCAGCAGCCGATCTCCACTTTTGCATTCGAGTCGATGCAGACGATATTCCGTCAAGGGAGTGAGCCCGAGAGCGGGTTCTCCCTTGACGGTTTCCTGAACGGTTGATCCGGATATGAACAGCGGCGGGAAATGGCCGGCGTTGATAAAGCACAGCCCCCCTGAATCGCTTGTAAACTCGACATGGATCATCGAGATAAAACGATTGGGCAGTCCGTCGCGGCAAAGGATGGTATTGACCTCCTGGCACAATCGCGATGGATCCTTGAAATGGGGAAAGAGGGCGCGCAGAGTCGACTGGAGTTTAGCGGACAATAGAGCGGCGCCCAGCCCTTTGCCCGCCACATCGGCGAGCACGGCGGCGGTCCGTCCCTCATGCGCAACCAGATCGACCAGGTCGCCGCCGACGTCATTGGCCGGCTGGGTCATCAGATAGATATCCCAACCGGCGATATTAGGCTTGCTGTCCGGCAACAGCGCGCGTTGAACGCTATGGCCGATGCGCAATTCGTCCTTGGCCAACAGTTTGTCCTTGAGCTCGAGAATGAGAATGAGCAAAAGTAAAAAGAATCCGCGGTGATCGATGGTTGCTGTGCCGGGACCTGGACTGTTATTGCCAAACTGAAAGATCGCAGCGAGGATCAGCAGGATCCGCCGGCCCGGAGAAAGCTTTTTGAACAGACTTTTGAAGAGATGATAAAGACGATGGACAAATCGCCGGAACCAGCCCATCTGATCGATGTGTTGGCGTGTTTCCGCATCCACATAAAAACAATAGATATCGCGCAAATCGCGCCGCGCGTGTTTCCTCAGGTCGCGCAAACCCAGATGATCCAGAAAGTTTTTATTGTGTATGGACATGATCTCACTCTTTGAGCGTTCTATCGGCGGTTGCATTCGAAACGGACACGGGAAACATTGTTTTTGGCCGAACATGAATCTCAAATTCACCCACTCGCAAAGGATCGTCACGGTCGGAAACCGTGACGATAGCCTGCACTCTGAGGATATTTACACCCGGCTGCAAAGAGTGTTCCGGCAGCGCGATTTCGGCGATTCGTACCTTGTTCCCTTTGACGATTCGAATCGATAGGCGCGGATCATTGCCGGTCACGGCACCCAAATCCGTTTCGTTGATCCAAATACGCAGGCCTTGATCGGGAAAAGCACCGAGTATGGCCAGTCGCAGAATCGCTGCAGCGGAATCCAGCGAAGCGCTGCACCGAAACGGCATGTCGATCCAGTCACCCGGTTTGCGCAGGGGCAATCGCTCAAAGGCACTCCCCACGTCAAAGGCCTCGAATTCGTTCGGCTGATAGAGCAGGCGCCGAGTATAGAGGAAATGCAGGGGTTGCTTTTGCCGTGTTTCCGGCGCCAGCCAGGTGCGCAAAAAGGGATAATCCGCACCGAATTCAAAGACATAATAGTTGTAAAAAGCCATGCCGTCGACCCCTTGTGAAAAAAAGTTTTGAGCGATGGCGCGGATCTTGGCGCCGTCCAGCATCCGGTTTTCACCGAGCAGAGAGGGTTGGCCGTATTCAAAAACCTGGTAGGGCGACACATTGCCCGGTGTGTGAGGGATCAACCGGCAACGGCTCCCGTCCGTCCACTCTTTCCAGCGCTGGAAAGGGATGTTCCAATCGGCGTAGTACCATTCGCCGGGACAGACCAGATCCACCAGACCTTCGTCTATCCAACGATCGACCTGCAAACCCTCGCGCAGCAAAAAATCGGTGTCCCAGGGGACAATAACAGAGAACAAAAGACGGCGATCCTGACGATCGAGAAGCGCTCGAACGTTACGAACAAAATCGGTCAAGTGGTGGGCATTCTCACTCGTGGGCTCGGAGAGAAAAGGCGGTGTGCGTCCAAAATCCAGTTGAATACCATCCACATCGTATCGGTCGATCAGCTCTTCGAGAATTGATAACCGGTAGTGCCGAACCTCGGGAACAGCGAAATCCATTTGCCGCAACCGGCCGATAGATTTCCAGTCGCGGGAGCCGGTATCGCGCCCCAGAGACCACTCAGTGTGTTCCCGTTCCCAGGGCGTCCACAGCTTTGGGTTGCCGTGGTGGTCATTCATGCGCACATTGGTCAATACGGTAATACCCGCCTGTTGTAGCAGCGCGATCATCTCTTGCATGGGATCGATGCCCTTTGCAAACAGTGTATCAAAAGGCGAACCGGTAAGAAAATGGCCGATTTCACTGGGGTAATTGCACAAGCTGTTGGCGGATGCATCCAGTGCCATGATATCCGGACGAGCGGATATCATGGTTTGTGCTGTTTGCTGCAACGCGGTCAGAGTCGTGCATCGTTTGACACTGCCAAAATCGCTGGTGATCATGAGCAGATAGCGCGAATCGATCGGTTCGCTGCGAAGCGGCAGCAAAATGTGAGATGTGGTATGCTTTGCACAGGCAACGACGAGAACCAGAAAGAACGCACCAACAAATCGCAAAGGTTTCATTTTCATTTTCATCTTCCTCTTGTCTCTGGTGGTCGCAGATGGCTTTTGTGATAGATTCTGTTCCAGGCGCCATAGGGATTGACGGCGCTGACGGCATAGTCGACGATACGGCACTCGTTCGGGCCGGTGCATTCATAGACACCGCGGCTATGGAAAAAATGCAGCAAATCGAAAAAGAGGCGAGTTGTCAAATCTGGAAAATCTCGGAACCAGGTAAAAGCCAGCCATCCTGAAGCGGTTGCCCAAAAAGCGCCGTTTTGATAGGTATCCGCGGGAATATCGATCAACAGCTTTTCCCAAAGTTCCGGTGCAGCGAGATGACGAATCTGGCCATGCCAAACGATTCGATCGAATCTCTCAGCCAGAGCTTGAGCAATACGTTGCGCCCGATCGTCTTGAATGAGACCGGAATAGACGGCATTGGCTGAACCCCAGATATCGGGCTGGGAACAATCGACTTGAGCGGCGAGAAAAAGACCGATTTTATCATCCCAAAGCCGGTCGAGCGACGAGCAAATTTTTTCAAACACGTATTCATCGTGTCGAGCCTGCACCTTATCCCCCATACGTGCAAGGAGATCGGATAGTTTCAGGCAGGCTTGTGCATAAAGCAATGAAGAAAAAAAACAGATCGCCGCTCCTGGCCACACAGTCGATAAAACCATAGGGCGACTGTCGACGGCCGGGCTCGATCCGGACCAATCCGGAATCCCGGCGAGGGCAAAAGTCAAGTGCCCGAACCATGCCGGCACTGTTTTTTCAGCCATAGGGGCATTAGAAATCGACAATCAGAAAACCAACCGGTCGCGGTAAATCGCTAAAATCAGAACAGCGACGCCGCAGCTGAGGCCGAAGAGCATCCATCGATTGATCGATTCCCGAAATACCAGGCCGGTGACAAGGGCACCGCCGACCAGGGACATTCCCTGAACCAGCGGAAACGCTGTCGCAGCCGGCAAACTCATGGCCGCCTGCATCAAGAGTATACCGGCGGCGCTGGCTGTTCCGGCAGCGATACCTGCCACCCATTCGCGTCTAACCGGCCACAGTTTTTGCCGAGTGACCACAGAAAAGAGAAAAACGGCAGCGCTGCCGGAGCCGTAAAAAACAGCAGCCAGTTCGGCCGAACCGGTTTCCCCGAAGAGATCGTACTTGAGTTTGTTGCCGAATAGAAACAGACCATTCAGAGCCCACATCCCGATCAAAAAGAACGCATACCGCCAGGGTAGGCTCTGGGGAGCACGCTGCAGGCCGATCAAACCGCGATTGAAAAATACAAGCATGAGCACGAACAAAAGCAGGGTCAGCAGATCAGCCGGTGTCAAGGGTTCGCGCAAAAAAAGAGCTGAAATAAAAATCGGCAGGAGCAATGAGAGATTGATGACAGTCCAGCTGATATAAGCAGGTCCAAGGCGGTTGGTGAGATTGACCAAAGCGATGGCACCGGCAAGAAACAACCCCATCGCTCCTCCCAAAACCCAGAGTGAAACGCTATTCCATTCGCGAGCGTGTACATCGCTGCCGCCAAGAGCGATGATGCCGGCCGTGAGTGTAAAGATCAAAGTAAACACCGGAACCCGGCAGTGCCAGTGGTGAGCCAGCTTGTAAGTCAAACCGAGCAAGGCAAAACAGCCTCCGGCAGACAGGGCAAAAACCAATGCGGTCATTTGAGCGTTGCTCCTTTTTCCATCAGCAACAGATCGAGGCGGTGCACGACCTGAATCATGGCGCGGACGGTGTGATAGTTGATTTTCCAGGCATGTCCGAGAGCATCATCGATGGGATTACCGTCTCGATCGAGGCGTTCAAACCATTCGCCTCCCCCGCTCCAGCAGACAAACTTTTCAAAAATATAATCATAGAGCTGCCGAAAAGCCGTCCAATAGCCCGGATCCTCGAAAAGCCTCAGGGCATCGAGGAGTCCGACCAGCACCTCGGCTTGCTGCCAGAACTGCTTTTCTCTATCGCGGGGCGCCCCCCTAAAGGGACCGTCCACGCAAACACCGCCGGTGCTGCTGTCTATGCCATAAGAGCAGCAATGATCGACTATTTGGCGAACCAGTGGCAGATAGGGTTCAAGAGGATCGCCCAATATCTCCAGCGCATGCAGCAACAACCAGGCGAACTCGACATTGTGGCCATAGGAAGTTGTGTCCAACGGACGAGCAAGGCCGTCTGCCGGTTCGGCATCGCGGCCCCATTCGGTTTCAAAGAGAATCGCCGGAAGCGGCGAAAAATCGAGGCTGAATTGCATATAGCCCAGACCGAATTCTGGATGCAGCATGCGGGTGACGATGAGATCGATAACCTCGCCCAGCCGGCGGCGATGGCTCGGATGGCCGGTTAATTCCACGAGGCGGGTCAAGGCCTCCATCATGTGCATGTGCACATCCAGGCTTTTGCGATCGCCACCAAATCGGCCGGGGCGCTCCGGCTGCCAATCGGTCTGCATAATTTCATAATAGCCGCCATTGCGCGTATCGCTCAT